>CAYQEB010000022.1:35247-46257 GCA_964416395.1 uncultured Caldilineaceae bacterium
ATGCTGGTGGCCGCCATCGTGAGCGCCCGCCAGGGCAGCGGCGGCCAGGAAGGAGGCGGCCCTGGCGGCGTGGACCCTAGCCTCCTGGCCCAGCTCCGACGTCAGCTGGAGAACCTGGAGCGGCAGTACAAACAGGCCCAGCAGCTGAGCCAGCGCCTGCGCCAGGAGAACGACCGCCTGCGCCAGCAGCTGGAGGCGCTGAAGGGGGAGAGCGGCCAGGTCTTCGTGGTCAAACCGCCCATCAACTACATCGCGGACCAGCTGCCTCGGCACCCCACCCTGCGCTACGACCGCCGCTCCCGGAACGCCATCACCCACATCGCGGTGCACCACACCGCCGCGCCCCCTCACATCGGCCCCCGGCGCATCGCGGAGCTCCACGTGAGCGAGGATCCCAGCCGGAACAAGGAGGCCTGGCCGGGCATCGGCTACCACTTCTTCATCCACGCGGACGGGACCATCGACCAGACCAACGACCTGGAGACGGTGAGCTACCACGTCTACCGCAACAACCACTACGCGGTGGGGGTGGTCTTTGCCGGCAGCTTCATGAACGGCGTCACCCCCAGCCCCGCCCAGATCCGGGCCGGCGCTCACCTCATCGCCTGGCTCATGCAGGAGCTGGGCATCCCCCAAGAGAACGTCTGGGGCCACAAGGAGTACCCGGAGAACGTGACCGTCTGCCCCGGCTCCGAGTGGCGGGAGGGCAAGCGCTGGCGGGAGCTCCTCTTCCGCAACATCGCCCAGGTGCGCAGCGGCCTGATGGCCAAGCCCCTCCACCACTACCTCCTCTTCTGGCAGCGCCCCTACCCCGGCCCCTTCGCGGAGGCGGACTTCAAGAACGCCCTGCCCTACATCCGCCGCTTCCGCCCCACCATGGGCTTCAACGTGGAGGACGCCATGAACGCGGCCTTCGTCACCATCGTGGGCGGGGATGCGGGGGTCAGCGGCGAGGACGAGGTGCGCATTCGCCAGAGCGGCAGCCAGGTGGAGCGGCTGGCCGGACGGGACGAGGCGGAGACGGCCAAGCTGCTGGCGGAGCTGGCCAAGCAGGGCAAGCGCTTCCGCACCCTGGACGAGGAGTCGGCCTGAGCCGACCGCGCCCGCGCCGGAGCCCCCCATGAGCACCTCTCTGCCCATCATCCCCAACAAGTTCGGCGCCAGCTACCCAGTGCGGCTGGCCGTCTTCGAGGGCCCCCTGGATCTGCTCCTGCACCTGATCGAGCGGGAGGAGCTGGACATCTCTGAGATCAGCCTGGTGGCGGTCACAGACCAGTATCTCCGGGCCCTGGAGGAGATGGAGGAGATCCAGGCCGGAGCCCTGGCCGATTTCCTGGTGGTGGCGGCCCGGCTCATCTTCATCAAGTCCCGCAGCCTGCTGCCCAAGCCCCGCTCCGAGGACGACGAGGAGGAAGAGGACCCGGGCCAGGCCCTCATTCGCCAGCTCCTGGAGTACCGCCAGTTCAAGGCGGTGGCCGCGGGGCTGCGCCAACGCCAGGAGGCCGGCCTGCGGGTCTTCGTGCGCCTGGCGCCACCCCCATCCCTGGAGCGCAAGCTGGACCTGAGCGGCGTGGGGCCGGACGCCCTGCACCGGGCGGTGCAGCGGGCCCTCCAGCGCATCCCCTCGGACCCGCCCCTGCCCAAGGTGCACGCCTACCCCATCACCGTGGCGGAACAGATCCAGACCATCCGCCGTTTCGTGCGCCAGCTGCGCACCAGGCCGGATCCGCAGCCCGTGCGCTTCTCCCAGCTCCTCTCCCGCAGCCGCACCCGCATGGAGATCGTGGTCACCTTCCTGGCGGTGCTGGAGCTGATCAAGCAGCGGGAGCTGGAGGCCTGGCAGGACGAGATCTTCGGCGACATCCTCCTGCGCCCAGGGCAGGGGGCGCCCCAGGAAGAGCCCCAGGAGGCCGATCCGGAAGCGGTGGAGGGCGCGGAAAAGAGCCGGGAGCCGGGAGCCGAAGGGTAGCGCCGGTTCGGGTCATGGGCCCAGCCGATGTGGACGCCAACCGACAAAGGAAAAGGCCTGGCGAGGGAGCGTCTCCCTGCCAGGCCTTTTGCATGGGCCTATCCCCGCGGTGTCTCCGCCTCCGGAAGCGACGGGCCTAGTGGAACTGCTCCACCTCGGTGGAGCCAGCCAGGGCTCCGGTGGAGGCCTCGCCCCCGGTGATGGTCATGAGCACCTGGTCGAAGTAGCCCGCGCCCACCTCCTGCTGGTGCTTGGTGGCCGTGTAGCCCAGAGGCTCCGCTGCGAACTCCCGTTCCTGGAGCTCCACATAGGCCGGCATCCCCTCCTGGGCGTAGCGGCGAGCCAGGTCGAAGGTGTAGTAGTTGATGAGATGCCAGCCGGCCAGGGTGATGAACTGGAACTTGTAGCCCATGGCCCCCAGCTCGTCCTGGAACTTGGCGATGGTGGCGTCGTCCAGGTGGCGCTTCCAGTTGAAGGAGGGGGAGCAGTTGTAGGCCAGCATCTTGTCCGGGTGCTCCCGTTTGATGGCCTCCGCGAAGACCCGGGCCTCCTCCAGATCCGGCACCTTGGTCTCGCACCAGACCAGGTCCGCGTAGGGGGCGTAGGCCAGGGCCCGAGCGATGGCCGCCTCCATGCCGTTGCGCACCACGTAGTACCCCTCGCTGGTCCGCTCCCCGGTGATGAAGGGCCGGTCCCGCTCGTCGATGTCGCTGGTGAGCAGGGTGGCGTCCAGGGAGTCGGTGCGGGCGATGAGGATGGCGGGCACGCCCAGGACGTCCGCGGCCAGGCGGGCGGCCTTCAGGGTGTTGATGAACTGGGAAGTGGGGACCAGGACCTTGCCCCCCATGTGACCGCACTTCTTGGCCGCGGCCAGCTGATCCTCGAAGTGGACGCCGGCCGCGCCGGCCTCCAGCATGTGCTTCATGAGCTCGAAGGCGTTCAGGGGGCCGCCGAAGCCCGCCTCTGCGTCGGCCACGATGGGCACGTACCAATCTGAGCCGTCCTTGCCCTGGAGGCGGCTGATGTGATCCGCTCGCATGAGGGCGTTGTTCAGCCGTTGGATCACCGTGGGCACGCTGTCCGCGGGGTAGAGGCTCTGATCCGGGTAGGTGTGGCCAGCGGTGTTGGCGTCGGCCGCGGTCTGCCAGCCGCTCAGGTAGATGGCCTTGAGCCCGGCCCGGACCATCTGCACCGCCTGGGCCCCGGTCAGGGCGCCGAAGGTGCGCACGTAGGGCTCGGTCTGCAGCAGATCCCAGAGCTTGCGGGAGCCGTGCAGGGCCAGGCTGTTCTCCAGGGGGACTGAGGTGCGCAGGACCACCACCTCCTCCGGGGAGTAGTCCCGGCGCACGCCCTTCCAGCGGGGATCGGTGGCCCACTCCTGGGCCAGGGCTTCGGCCTGCTCTTTGAAGGCGCCGTTCATGGTCATGGGAGTTCTCCTTCTGGGTTCGGGTTCCGGTTTCAAGTTCCGGTTTCGGGTTCTGGTGTCGGGATACGGGATGCAGAATACGGGAGCAGTGAAGCTCAGTCGAGATAGTCGTAGGCCACCAGGGTCATGAACTCGATGAACTCATCGGCCAGGACCAGGGTGTCCAGGATGGTGGCCGCGTCTGCGTAGCGACCTTCCTCTCGGCCGCCCAGCTTGGCCAGCTCCTCCTCCCGGATCTGCTCGTAGAGCGCCCGGGTGACGGGCCGGCCATCGTCCAGGCGAGCGCCGTGGTGGATCCACTGCCAGAGCTGGGCCCGGGAGATCTCCGCAGTGGCCGCGTCCTCCATCAGGTTGTTGATGGCCACCGCGCCCCAGCCCTGGAGCCACCAGTTCAGGTACTGCAGGGCCACGCTCACGTTCAGGCGCACCCCGGCCTCGGTGATGCGACCGCCGGGCACCTTCAGGTTCAACAGGTCCTGGGCCGTCACATGGACATCCTCGCGCAGGCGATCCTTCTGGTGGGGTCGGCCGTCCAGGAACTCCTGGAAGACCTGATGCACCGTGGGCACCAGGTCCGGATGGGCCACCCAGGAGCCGTCGAAGCCCTGGTTGGCCTCTCGCACCTTGTCTTCCCGGACCTTGGCCAGGGCCACCCGGTTCACCTCGGGATCCTTGCGGCTGGGGATGAAGGCGGCCATCCCTCCGATGGCGTGGGCGCCCCGGCGGTGGCAGGTGCGCACCAGGAGCTCGGTGTAGGCGTGCATGAAGGGCACAGTCATGGTGATCTGGCTGCGATCCGGCAGCACCAGGTCCTGGAAGCGGGCGAACTTCTTGATCACGCTGAAGATGTAGTCCCAGCGGCCGGCGTTGAGGCCCGCGGCGTGGTCCCGCAGCTCGTAGAGGATCTCATCCATCTCGAAGGCCGCCAGGATGGTTTCGATGAGCACCGTGGCCCGGATGGTCCCTCGAGGGATGCCCAGGGCGTCCTGGGCGGCGTTGAAGACATCGTTCCAGAGCCGGGCCTCCAGGTGGCTCTCCAGCTTGGCCAGATAGAAGTAGGGTCCGCTGCCCTGGTCCAGCAGGGCCTGGGCGTTGTGGAAGAAGTACATACCGAAGTCGAAGAGGCTGCCGGAGATGGGCTCCCCGTCCACCAGCACGTGTTTCTCCACCAGATGCCAGCCCCGGGGCCGCACCAGCAGGGTGGCGATCTGCTCCTTCAGCTCGTAGACCCGGCCATCCGGGTTCTGGAAACGGATGGTGCGCCGCACCGCGTCCACCAGGTTGGCCTGGCCCCCCACCTCGTTCGCCCAGGTGGGGGAAAGGGCGTCCTCGCAGTCGGCCATGAAGACCTCCGCGCCGGAGTTCAGGGCATTGATCATCATCTTGCGGTCCGTGGGGCCGGTGATCTCCACCCAGCGCTTCTCCAGATCGGCGGGTGTGGACGCCACCTGCCAGTCGCCTTCCCGGATGTGCGCGGTCTCGGGCAGGAAATCGGGCATCTCGCCTGCGTTGATGGCCTCCTGGCGCTGGGCCCGGCGCCGGAGCAGCTCCAGGCGGGTGGGGTTGAAGCGGCGGTGCAGGTCTGCGACGAAGGCCAGGGCCTCCGGCGTCAAAATGGGCTCGAATTCCGGCGGGATGGTCCCCACCACTTCCACTCCTTTGTCCCTGGGATTGACAGAGACGGATCGGGAACTGTCCACAGCATCCTCCTTTCTCAGACGGGGAACAGAAAACAAAAAGACCCTTCCGGTTGGAAGGGTCAAACACAACGAATTGGGTGGCCAGGCGTCACCCATCCCCTCCAACCAGGCAGGATCCATCCGCGGTAGCTGCGCCTACCGAGCTGATCACGGCGATGAGGTAGAGGGCGTCCATGCGGTTGGACGTCAGGATGGTGTGGGAGTGGGGCAGGCTAGGCATGGGATGAACGCCTTGCAAGGGCAGGGCCGAAGCCGGTATGCACGGGATGTACGGGCGAGAACGGGTTGGAACGCACGAAGGTGTGGGGCTCGGTTCCGTTGTATCGCAGGCCAGTTCCGGGGCTGTTGTTGCTGGGTCACGGGGCAACGACGAGGAGTGCAACGATGGCGTCTTCGGCTCTGGCCCAAGACAGAGACCGGGAACGCACCCCATTATCGTACGCCTCGTCCTCTGGGAGCAAATTTCCGTGGGTGCGGATCGAGATCCGCCCACTTACGCCCCCATGACCAGGGTGAGCAAGGCAAATCACCTAGGGCATCCCAGCTAGGACCCCGAAAACTGTCTACGCCTCTCCCCTTTCCGGAAAAACACCGGGCCCTCAGCCCGCCACTTGGCGGAGCTCCAGCCATCCAGTCAGGGCAAACCAGGCCCCCGGACAGCTTGTCTGCCCCAAATTGGCCACTTGAATAGTACCAAGGGGCCATTGAGCATTGGCCCGCCATCGGGGATAGTAATATCCAGAATAGTGTATTAACGCATTTTAGCGTACGTGCAAATCAGTGAGCAGCCACGTGACTTGGCGGAAGGCCATTGGGAGGGTCAAAAAGGAGGTGGGCCTGAAGAGCTACGACAATTCACGCAAAATTCTGTTGGATTTCTAATGAATTTCCAATAAACACTGTTTAACTATTTCTGTGATTCTAGGTACAATCATTGCTAGAAATTGTGGCGATTGCAACAGGCAAGACCACGGGAGAGAGAACAATCATGGCAACCAATCCGACAATCATTCGCAAGACCCGAGTTTTCTTGGCCGACGATCACGTGCTGGTGCGGCAGGGGATGCGTTCCCTCCTGGAGATGGAGGATGACATCCAGATCGTAGGCGAGGCCAGCAACGGCCAGGACGCCATTGAGGCCATCCAGCAGGGCGTCCGCCCCCACGTGGTCCTTATGGACGTGCACATGCCAGTGATGACGGGCATCGACGCCACCCGGCGCCTGAAGGCCCTCATGCCCGATGTGATCATCATCGGCCTCACCGCCTCCGAAGACGACGAGACCCTGGCCGAGATGATGAAGGCCGGCGCCAGCGCCTACGTGCTCAAATCCGCGGCGGCCAGCGAGCTGGTCAAGACCATCCGCGCCCTGCGCAACGACCGGGAAGCCGTGGAGCCCAAGCTGCGCGCCAAGGTGAATCGTTTCAGCCACCGACACACCTACGCCGGCCCGGACCCAGCCCTGAACGAGAAGCGCAACATCCATCAGCGGCTGACCCGCCGGGAGATGGACGTGATGAAGGCCCTGCTCCAGGGGTACAGCAACAAAGAGATCGCCCGGGAGCTGGTCATCTCCGAGCGCACCGTCCAGACCCATCTGAGCAACATCTTCAGCAAGATGGACGTGAACAGCCGCACCGAGGCCGTGCTGGTGGCCCTGCGGGATGGCTGGGTCACCCAGCAGACCTCCATGTAACGCTCATGTGACGCCCTGGGCATGGAGCGGCCTCTGTGATGGTTCCCCCGATCTCACATGGAATCGCTCCGGTCGATCACCCCAGCGGCATCCACTGAAGACACACACTGAAGACGCACAGGGAAGACCCACACCGAAAACAAAAGGAGCCCACGAATTGACGTGGGCTCCTTTTTTCGATCCTCGTTCCTGGGCGGCTGGCCGATACCGTCGGGGGCGCCGGCCTCCAGACCAGTCGCTCAGAGGTTGCGCGCCACCAGGTCGGCGATCTCCTCCGGGTGGCTGGCCACGGCCACGCCTGCAGCCTTCAGCGCGGCGATTTTCTCCTCCGCCGTGCCCTCGCCGCCGGAGATGATGGCCCCTGCATGGCCCATGCGCTTGCCTGGAGGGGCAGTGCGGCCCGCGATGAAGCCCACCACCGGCTTCGTCATCTTGGAGGCGATGAACTCAGCGGCTCGCTGCTCGTCCGTGCCGCCGATCTCGCCGATGAGCACCACCTGCTCCGTGCCCGGATCCTCCTCGAACATCTGCAGCACGTCCAGGAAGGTGGTGCCGATGATGGGGTCCCCACCGATGCCCACGGCCGTGCTCTGGCCGATGCCCCGGGCCGTCAGCGCGTAGACCACCTCGTAGGTGAGGGTGCCAGAACGGCTGACGATGCCCACCGGGCCGGGAGTGTGGATGTGGCCGGGCATGATGCCCACCTTGGCCTCTCCCGGGGTGATGACCCCCGGGCAGTTGGGGCCCACCAGCCGGGTGTTCGTGGTGTCCAGGAAGGCCCGCACGCTGACCATGTCCAGGGCCGGGATGCCTTCCGTGATGCAGATCACCAGCTCGATCCCTGCATCCGCCGCCTCCAGGATGGCGTCCGGGGAGAAGCGGGCCGGAACGTAGATGATGCTGGTGTTGGCCGCGGTGGCGTCCACCGCCTCCTTCACCGTGTCGAAGACGGGCACGTTGCCCACGGCCCACTCGCCCCCTTTGCCCGGGGTGACGCCGGCCACCACGTTGGTGCCGTACTCGATCATCTGGGCGGTGTGGAAGGAGCCTTCTCGCCCGGTGATGCCCTGCACCAGCAGTCGCGTCTCTTTCCCAACTAGAATGCTCATGCCAACTCTCCTTTGGCGGCTGCAACGGCTTTCTGCGCCGCTTCGGCCAGGCTGGTGGCGGTGATCATGTTGGCCTGGGCCAGAAGCCGGCGTCCTTCCTCTTCGTTCGTCCCCACCAGGCGAACCACGAAGGGCACCCGCACGTCCAGGGTGCTGGTGGCCTCCAGGATGCCTCGGGCCACCTCGTCGCAGCGGGTGATCCCGCCGAAGATGTTGATGAGCACGGCCTTCACCCGCTCGTCCGAGAGGATGATGCGCAGGGCGGCGGCCACTTTGTCGGCCTGAGCGCCCCCGCCGATGTCCAGGAAGTTGGCCGGCTCGCCTCCGTAGAGCTTGACGATGTCCATGGTGGCCATGGCCAGGCCCGCGCCGTTGACCATGCAACCGATCTCCCCGTCCAGGTGGATGTAGGTCAGGCCGTAGCGCCGGGCCTCCCGCTCGTATTCGTCCTCATCGTCCGGGTCCCGCATCTCCGCCAGGTCCGGATGGCGGAAGAGGGCGCTGTCGTCCAGGACGATCTTCCCGTCCACGGCCAGGAGTTTGCCTTCCCCGGTGATGACCAGGGGGTTGATCTCGGCCAGGCTGGCGTCCGTGCCCACGTAGGCGTTGTAGAGCCCTTTGGCGATCTTCACGAAGGCCTTCACGTGCTCCTTGGGCAGGCCGATGCCGTAGGCCAGATTGCGGGCCTGGTAGTCCTTCAGCCCCAGGAAGGGGTGCACGTGGACGGTGATGATCTTCTCCGGCGTCTTGGCCGCCACCTCCTCGATCTCCACGCCCCCCTCGCTGCTGGCCATGATGGCCACCCGCCGGGCCGCCCGGTCCAGGACCGCGCCCAGGTAGATCTCGGAGCGGATGTCCGCGGCCTCGTCCACCAGGACCTTCTTGACCGTCAGCCCTTTGATCTCCATGCCCAGGATCTGGGCCGCCACCTGCTCCGCCTCGTCCGGCGTCTTGGCCAGCTTGATGCCCCCGGCCTTGCCCCGGCCCCCCACCAGCACCTGGCTCTTGACCACCACCGGCTTGCCCAGCCGCACTGCGATGTCCCGGGCTTCCGCTGGCGTGGTGGCCACCTCGCCCCGGGGGATGGGGATCCCGTACTTGGCGAAGATGCGCTTGGATTGATACTCGTGTAGCTTCAAATTGCGCCTCCTTGACTGGATGACCTGGGCCCGCGCCCGCAAGCGCCGGAGCAGGCCAGTTCGCTGCTCGGATCGGCTCCAGGACGACCGATGGGCGGTCCCGGATCCGGGCAGCTCGGTGGAAATTTGGCCGGAAAAATGTCTGAGGAATCCGCCGGAATCCGGCAAAAGAATTTGTTCGGAACTATACGGATTATAGTGCGGCGCGGGAGGAAAAGACAAATGAGCGGGCGCGCGAAAACGGCCTCTACCCCGACGATCCCGGGCGACGACGGCTAGGCAATCTGCCCGTTCATCTCCTGGATGAAGGCCTGCATGCGCTGGAAGTGGGAGCCCTTCCAGTAGATCTGGCCACACTGCCGGCAGCGGAAGAACTCATCGTAGTAGCGTCGGGTCTTGGGCTCCAACTGGGCCAGGACCGCCTCCTTGGCCACCGGCTCCAGCAGGCCGTTGCAGCGCAGACAGCGGTGGAAAGGACTGATGGCCCCGCCCAGGTCGAAGCGGCGCAGCACCTCCACCACCTGCTCCCGGGAGCTGAGGGAGCGCAGGCAGTAGCCGTGGATCACCTCCCGACGCTTGAGCAGGCCCCGATCCCGGGTGAGGAGGATGCGCTGCTCCTGGCTGGCGATGCGGGCCAGCTCTTCGTCGTCGTAGTCGTTGCGGTAGAGGACGTCGAAGCCCAGCATGCGCAGGTAGTTGGCCAGCTTGCCCAGGTGCGCGTCCAGGACGAAGCGGGGCTGGGCCGGAGGGGCAGGGGTGGCCCGGGTGAGGGGAGCGATGTCCAGCCTGTGGAAATGGGGGTAGACGGCGATGCGATCCCCCGCCTGGACCAGGTAGTCGAAGTCCACCGGCCGGCCATTGGCCAGGATCAGCTCCACCTCCGGGTGGGGCACGCCCAGGGACTCGATGCGGTCCTTCACCGAGGCGTCCCCGTTGAAGGAGTGGGTGAAGGAGCGCTGGCGCAGGGGCCGGGGCAGGAAGTCGTTCAGTTCGGCGTAGAAACGGAAGGTCGCGGTGGGCATGGTCAGGTCCAGCTCACCCCGGAGTCCATAGACGCCTTCAGCAGCCGCAGACGATCTCCTGGCCTGGGCTGGCCTGAAGGCCCTCGGTGGCGTAGCCATCCCGCTTCCACCAGTCCAGTCCCCCCAGGAGCTCCTTGACCCGGAAGCCCAGGCGCGTCATGTTCAGGGCCCCTTTGGTGGAGGCGTTGCAGCCGATGCCGTCGCAGTAGGTGACGTAGAGGGCAGAGCGGTCCAGATGGGCGGTGGAATCGGGCGTCATGGTCCGGTGAGGAATGTTCACCGCGCCGGGGATGTGCTCCTGGGCGAAGGCCTCTGGGGAGCGGGCGTCGATGACCACCACGTTCTCGCCCTGGCGGAGGGATTCGCTCAGATCCCAGGAATCGGTCTCGTACCGCAACTTGCGCTCGTAGAACTCGGCTTGACTGTCCACGGACGGTTGGGTCATGGGTGGTGGCCTCCTGGCTTCGGGGATGTCCCCTGCGGCACGAGCCAGGCTCGAGCTCGAGAAAAGACGCGCCCCTCCTGGCATTGAGCTATTCTACTCCACCGGGCGGCAAGGGCACAACTCCGTTCCCCAGGTCGATGCACAGGACGTGGTTCAGTCGGTTGACGAAATTGGCCAGGCCGATGCGCACCATCAGCTTCCCCAGCTGAGCCGGCCCGAAGGCGGCCTGCTGCTCCTGGAAGAGGGTGTCCAGGGGCAAGGGATTCAAACGGGCCACGGTCACGCATCCTCTTGCCGGAGCAGCTCGGCCACGGCCTGATTCCGCTCCGCCTCTGCCTGGGCCAGGCGCTCCTCCTGCCGGGCCAGCCAGCCCTCGTCCGCGGCCAGGCGCGCTGCCAGCTCTTCCAGGAGAGCGCCGGTGGCCTGGGGTCCGGCCCCGCCCAGTCCCGTCCGCACCTGAACGAAATGCCAGGGATCCAGGGCGGTGCGCAGCTGCTCCTGGGA
>CAYQEB010000022.1:46357-49041 GCA_964416395.1 uncultured Caldilineaceae bacterium
GCCTCCCGGGTGGCCAGGAAGAGCAGGTCCCGCATGACCCGCCCCAGGCCCAGGGCCAGGGATTGGAGGGCGAAGGCCACGTCGGTCAGGTGATCCCCGGCGCCGATGGCGTGGTGGGTGCTGGCGATGACGTCCTGGAAGCCCAGGAGCTGGGCCAGGCGCTGGCGATGCACGGGGAAGCCTGTGCCGGTGAAGGCCGCCGCGCCCAAGGGGGAACGGTTCACGTTGGCGTAGGCCCAGGCCAGGCGCTCCTGGTCCTGGCCCAGGAAGGTGAGCGCGCCGGCCAGGTAGTGGGCAAAGGTGGTGGGCTGGGCCGGCTGGGTGTGGGTGTAGCCGGGCATGAGGGTCTCCAGGTGGGCCCGGGCCAGGGCCAGCAGGCTGCGGCGCAGGGCCAGGAGATCCCGGGCGAAGGCCAGGAGACGGGTCCGCAAGGCCATGCGGGCCAGGGCCTGGCCCAGGTCGTTGCGGCTGCGGGCCAGCTGCAGGTTGCCGCCCCAGTCCGGCCCGGCCTCCTGGATGATCCGCTGCTCCACCCGGAAGAAGAGGTCTTCCACCCCGGGCTGGTAGGCCAGGTCCTCTGCTCCTGCTGCCTGGATCTGGGCCACCGCGGCCAGGATGGCCGCCGCGTTCTCCCGGCTGATGATGCCCTGCTCCGCCAGCATCAGCGCGTGGGCCTGGTGGGCGGCCAGCATGGGCTCGAAGAGCTGGGCCTGGGCGTCCCGGTAGGCGGGCTGGAGCACGTGACGGCTGTAGACGGGGTGGGGAAAGGAGGGGGCCATGGGCCTATCCCTTCAGCCCGGTGAGGGCGATGCCTTTGATGATCTGCCGCTGGAAGAGGATGAAGACGATGAGCAAGGGCACGGTGGCCAGGCTGGCCGCGGTCATGATCTTCTCCCACTCCGTGGTGGACTCGCCCCGGAAGAAGCTGAGGCCCACGGGCAGGGTGTAGAACTCCCGGCTGCTGGCCACGATGAGGGGCCAGAGGTAGGCGTTCCAGTTGCCGATGAAGTTGAAGATGCAGAGAGCGGCCACCGCGGGCTTCACCAGGGGCAGGGCGATGCGCCACCAGATGCCGAACTCGTGGAGGCCGTCGATCCGGGCCGCGTCCAGGAGCTCGCTGGGCACGCCGTCGAAGAACTGGCGCATGAGGAAGATGCCTGTGGCCGTGATCAGCCCGGGGAAGGCGATGCCCCAGTACTGGGCCATGCCCTGCTGCCAGCCGAAGCGCACGCTCATGGTGAACCAGGGGATGATGAGCATCTCCGTGGGGATCATCAGGGTGGCCAGGATGCCCAGAAAGATGATGTTCTTGCCCGGGAACTGGAACTTGTTCAAGGTGTAGCCCACCAGGGAGTCGAAGAAGGCCACGCTGGTGGTGGAGAAGATGGCGATGAGGATGCTGTTCAGGTACCAGCGGCCGAAGTTGCTGGTCTGGAGCACCCGCTGGTAGTTCTCCAGGGTGGGGTTCTTGGGCAGGAAGGCGAACTGGACCAGCTCTGGCGCCGGTTTCAGGCTGGTCAGGAGCATCCAGATGAAGGGGGTGACCATCACCACCGCGCCCAGGCTCAGGAGCAGGTAGACCAGCAGGGTGATCCACGAAAAGCGCCCGCGGGAGCGGGAGGTCCCCGAGACGAGCTGCTCTGCCAGCTGAAGGGTGCGGTCGGCGCTGGTCTGCATGGATGTGGCCATGGGTCGATCTCCTGGAAACCGGGGCCCGGCAGGCGATCCGCGCTGCCCTGGGGCCGCCGGGGCAAGTCGGACTCAGTACTCGTAGCGTCGGGTGAAGAGGCGCAGCTGAACCACGGTGATGAACAGGATGATGAAGAAAAGGATCACCGTCAGCGCGCCGGCGTAGCCCATGTTGTAGCTGGAGAATCCCTCCCGGTAGACCTCCAGGACCACGGTGGTGGTGCTCTTCAGGGGGCCGCCTGTGCCCTGGGGGCTCATGTTCTGGACCAGGGCGAAGAGGCGCAGGAAGGAGATGGTGGAGAGCACGGCCAGGTAGACGATCACCGGGTTGAGGAGGGGCAGGGTCACCTTCCAGAAGAGCTGCCAGGGGTTGGCCCCGTCGATGCGGGCCGCCTCGTAGTAGACCTCGGGGATCTGCTGCAGGCCGGCCAGGAAGATGATCACCGTGAAGCCCAGGCTCTGCCAGACGGCCACCGCGGTGATGGACTGGAGGGCCTGGCTGGGGCTCTTGGTGAAGGGCTGGTTGGGCAGGCCCAGGAAGGTGAGCAGCTGGTTGAGCAGGCCGGTCTGGGGCTGGTAGAGCCAGTTCCAGACGAAGGCCACCGCCACCGCGGAGGTCACGTAGGGGACGAAGTAGGCGGCCCGGAAGAAGCCGGAGAAGCGGCGGATGTGGTTCAGCAGCAGGGCGATGCCCAGGCCCAGGACCAGCTGGGAGGGCACGCCGTAGAGCACATAGCGAATGGTGTTCCAGAAGGCGGCCCGCACCGCGCTGCGAGGCTTGAGCAGGTCCTTCCAGATCTCCCGGTAGTTATCCAGGCCGATCCAGGGCCCCGAGCCCTCGAAGACATTCCAATCCCGGAAGCTCACGTTGAAGGCCTGGAGCGTGGGATACCAGCGAATGATGATGAAAAAGAGCAGCGGGACCAACATGAAGATGTAGGCCCAGACGATCTGGCGCTGTTTGAGGGTGAGGTTCACGGTGGACCTCCGTGGGG
>CAYQEB010000022.1:49141-50572 GCA_964416395.1 uncultured Caldilineaceae bacterium
TGGCCCAGAACTCGTCCAGCAGCTCCTGGACCGTCTCCGCGGCGATATCGAGTGCCGTGTCCGGCTCTTCCCCGGCCAGGACCACCGCATCGTAGGCGTCGATGAGGGCCTGGCGCTGCTGGCTCTCGTCCACGAAGAAGGTGGCGTGGGCGTACTCCAGCCCCCGGGCGAAGGCCCCCAGCTTGGGATCCGCCAGCAACTCGGGGTCACTGCCCGCCTCCAGCTGGGCCGGCAGTTCGCCCACGATCTTCACCCAGAGGGCGCCGGCCTCCGGGCTGGTGATGAACTTGAGGAACTTCACCGCGGCTTCCATCCGAGCCGGGTCCGCGGCGGCCTTCTTGGTGATGCCGTGGGTCCAGTAGGAGCCGAACGTGCTCTTGATGCCGTTGCGGGTGGGCAGCTCGACGACGCCGAAGTTCATGTCCGGCGCGTTCTTGGCGATGGTGCCCAGGCGGAAGGAGCCATCCACGTGGAAGCAGACCTTGTTGGCCAGGAAGGCGTTGGTGCTGCCGTCGAAGAGGTCCCGGTCACCTGTCTCCAGATCCGTCTTGAAGCTGAGCAGGTAGCGCCAGGCCTCTTTGCCCTCCGGCCCGTTCCAGAGCACCTGGGTGTAGTCGTCGGAGAAGGGCACGCCGCCGAACTGGCGCACCAGCACCTCCCGGAACCAGTGATGGTCCTGGGCGGCCAGGTCCACCACGAAGCCCTCCACCTCGAAGTTGCCGTCCGCGTCCTTCTGGGTGCACTTCACGGCCATGTCGGCCAGCTCGTCCAGGGTCTGGGGTGGGCTCTCAGGATCCAGGCCAGCGGCCTCCATCAGGTCCTTGTTGTAGAAGAGGGCCAGGGTGCGGACCGCGGTGGGCAGGGTCCAGAGTTTGCCCTCGAAGAAGCTGGCCCGGACCATGGGGCTGAACTGGGCCAGGGTCTCCTCCGGTGGGAACTCGTCCTCGGGCAGGGGGACCAGGTAGCCGGCGTCGATCCAGGCGGCCTGCCAGCCGTAGAAGAGGGTGGCCACATCCGGCCCCACCCCTGCCGGCACGCTGGCCGCGATCTTGTCCCGAAACTCCGCGTAGGGGATGTCCGCGTTGTGGACCACCTTGATGCCCGGGTTCTCTGCCTCGAACTTCTCGATGAGCTGGTTCATGGCGTCCACCCGGGCGCCGAAGTTGTACTGCCAGTACTCGATGGTGATGGGCTCCTCCGAGGCGGCCGCCTCCTGGGCCGGGGCCGCTTCCTCCGCCGGCGCGGCCTCCTCCTGGGCCGGCTCTTCGGCCTGGGGCTGCTCCGCGGGAGCGGCGGGCTGGGCCGGCGCGGGGCAGGCCGCCAGGATCAGGGCCGCCACCATCAAGATGCTCAGCAGCCAGAAATGCTTGCGGTGGGACATGGTGTTTCGCCTCCTTTTTACCAGTTGTTCAGCGATGGAAACCGTAAGAC
>CAYQEB010000023.1:0-1973 GCA_964416395.1 uncultured Caldilineaceae bacterium
CCTGGGCTTCAACCTCTTCGGCGAGGGGCTGCGGCGCATGGTGGAGACGGTGGGCCTGGGCGTCCGCTGGCTCTTCAATCGCTACACCCTGGTGGCCGCGGCGGTGCTGTTCCTGGGCTGGGGCTGGGTGCAGGAGAACACCGGGGCCATCGCCTTCTACCGGCAGCAGGCCGCCCTGTTCGATGGATCCCGGGCCCTGGAAGCGGCGGCCACCCTGACCCGTCCCGAGCTCCAGGGGCGGGGCCTGGGCACGTCCGGGCTGACCCAGGCCGAGGAGTGGGTGGCCCAGGAGTTCGCCGCCCTGGGCCTGCAGCCCGCCGGCGCGGAGCACAGCTTCTTCCAGCCCCACAAGCGCAGCTTCCAGCAATTGACCGCCATCCCCCATCTGGCCTTCGACAACGGCCTGGCCCCGGTCTACCACCAGGACTTCGCGGAGCACCCGGGCCCCTTCCGCAACCTGGGCGCGGTGGCTGGCCCGGTGCAGGTCTTCATGGCCGGGGAGCTCTCCACCGCCCGCACGTTCGGTCGGGTCACCTACCCCGCCATGAAGGGGCAGGACTTCAGCGACCAGATCCTGCTCCTCCCCTCCGAGGAGAGCCTGGGCTACCTGCGGGGCACGCCTCGGGGCGGCGTCCTGGTGGTGGCGGACGACCCGGCAGCCCTGCAGCGGCGGGTCACCCTCTCTTCCCAGGACCCCACGGAGCCGCTCTTCGGCACGGGCCGGGCCTCGGACCAGGACGCGCCGGTCCTCTGGATCAGCCGAGAGCTGGCGGACCGGCTTCTGGCGCCCTTGGGCCAGAGCGTGGAGCGCCTGCGCCGCTTCCAGGCGGAGCTGAACCAGGACGCCATCGCCACCCTGGACCTGGGCGTGACGGGAGAGATGGCTGTGGCCGGGGAGATCCGAGAGGGGGTGGCAGTGCGTCACGTGGCCGGCTACCTTCCTGGCGCGGCAGGGGCCATCCCCGGGGGCGGCGAGGCCCTGGACAGCCAGATGGTCCTGGTCCTGGCTCAGCTGGACCAGCCGCCGCCCAACCCGGACGGGGTGTTGGCGCCCGGCGCGGGGGAGGCCGGGGGCGTGGCGGTGATGCTGGAGGCCCTCCGCGCCCTGCAGGAGAGCGGCTACCAGCCCTACCGCACCCTACTCTTCGTGGCCTTCAGCGGCGAGGGGCTGGAGGGTGGCCAGTTCCAGGGGGAGCCGGAAGCGGCCCAGTTCCTGAAGGGCAAGTACGGTTTCGCCGACGCCTTCGACGTGGTGGGGGTGATCCGCCTGCGGGGGCTGGGCGTGGGCGACGGGAAGCGGCTCATGTTGGCCGCCGGGGGCAACCAGCGGCTGGCTCAGCTCTTCCAGCGGGCGGCTCGGCACATGGACACGTCCACAGGCCGGGCGAAGGAGCCGGTGGACATCAGCGTGGTCTTCGACGAGGGCAGCCCCTTCGACAGCGGCCAGGAGACCCCCGCCATTCGCCTCTTCTGGGAGGGGTGGCCCTCCCTGGCCCGCACCCCGCAGGACAGCCCCGAGCGGCTCTCCGCCCAGAAACTCCAGCAGGCCGGCCGGACACTGGCCGAGGCGCTGATGGTCCTGGGCCGGGAGCGGGAGTACTGACGCTGGCCGGGTCGGCGCCCAGCCTTTTTCCTTGAGTCTGGGCCCCTTGATCTTGAATTGACAGACCGGGCTCCTGGGCATAGAATTAGCCAGAATTTTCCCCCACGTGTGTGCAGTGCGGTGAACCAGCGCCTTTCCCTCGCCGTTTTTCCTCCTGGCATGGTCTGCCGTCTTCCTGAAAGGTTCCCTCCGAAAGTTTTTCCAAGGACATCAGAATGAGCGCAGGACTTCGCAAACTGTTCTCTGTGGACCGGCTCATCGACGTGCTGCTTCCCAGCGTCGCCGTGCTGGCCGCCATGCTGATCGGCGCGCTGGTGCTCATGGGCCTCAACGTGAACCCCCTGGAGGCGTACCAGGCGCTGGTCAAGGG
>CAYQEB010000023.1:2073-3463 GCA_964416395.1 uncultured Caldilineaceae bacterium
ATCGGCTATCGCATCCGGGCTGTGGGGCTGAACCCCCATGCCTCTCGCTACGCGGGCATCCCTGTCTCCCGCTATGTGGTCCTCTCCTTGACCCTGAGCGGGGCCTTCGCTGGCCTGGCCGGCGCGGTGGAGGTGACGGGCATCCACCACCGCATGATCGAAGGGCTCTCTGGCGGCTACGGTTTCAGCGGCATCGTGGCCGCCCTCTTCGGCAAGCTTCATCCTCTGGGAGCCATTCCGGCCTCGGTGCTCTTCGGGGCCCTGCTGGTGGGCGCGGACAAGATGCAGCGCACCGTCCAGGTGCCCAGCGCCCTGATCATCGCCCTGCAGGGGTTGGTGGTCCTCTTCGTGGTGGCCAGCGACATCTACATTCGCCGTCGCAGCCGCCGCCGGGTGGACACCGGCGGAGACGCGGCGCCCGAGCCGGTGACGCCCCCGGTGACATCCCCGGCAGGGCCGGCAGTGGAGGAGGTGGTCGGATGATCCAGGACTTGCTCACCCTCTCTGTGCTGGTGGGCATTGCCCACAGCGGCGTGCGCCTGGCCACGCCGTACCTCTTCGCCGCCCTGGGGGAGACCTTCGCCCAGCGCTCCGGCGTCCTGAACCTGGGCGTGGACGGCATCATGCTCATGGGGGCCTTCTCCGCCTTCTACGTGGTCTTCAACGGGGGCAACCTCTGGCTGGGGGTCCTGGCGGCCATCGTGGTGGGAGCGCTCATGGGCCTGCTCATGGCCGTGGTCAGCGTCACCATGCAGGCGGAGCAGGGCATCAGCGGCATCGGGCTCTACCTCTTTGGCCTGGGGCTGAGCAGCCTGCTCTTCAAGACCATGATCGGCTCGGTGGAGGGGGTGAGCGGCTTCTCCAAGCTTGCCCTGCCCGTCCTGAGCGACCTGCCCATTCTGGGAGAGATCTTCTTCAGCCACAACGTGCTGGTCTACCTGGCCTACTTGATGGTGCCGGTGAGCTGGTTCGTGCTCAACAAGACCACCCTGGGCCTGAAGATCCGGGCTGTGGGCCAGAACCCCGAGGCCGCGGACTCCCTGGGCGTGAGCGTGAACGGGGTGCGCTACTTCACCCTGATCCTGGGGGGCGTGCTGGCGGGTGTGGCTGGCGCTTCCCTGAGCATTGGGCTGCTCAACGTCTTCCAGGAGAACATGACCAACGGCCTGGGCTTCATCGCAGTGGCCCTGGTCTATTTCGGGGCCTGGCGTCCTGTGGGGGTGCTGGGCGGGGCCCTGCTCTTCAGCCTGGTCAACGCCCTGCAGCTCTGGGCCCAGGTGTTGAACATCCCCATCCCCTCGGACGTAGCGGTGATGCTGCCCTATCTGCTGACCATCATCGTGCTCACCATCACCGTGCGCCAGGTGCGGGAGCCGGCTGCCCTGACCAA
>CAYQEB010000023.1:3563-21807 GCA_964416395.1 uncultured Caldilineaceae bacterium
TTGTCCTGGCCTTGGCCCTGCTGGTGACCGGCTGCCAGGCCCAGGCTCCCGCCCCCGCCCCTGCGGAGCAGGCCGGGGAGGCCCCCAGCGAAGGGGGCGAGGCCGAGCAGGCCATGGAGACCTTCCGCATCGCCATCGTCATGCCCAGCAGCACCACGGACCTGGCCTGGAGCCAGGCCATGTACGACGCCCTGCTGGCCGTCCAGGCGGAGATGGGCGGGGAGGACGCCCTGGAGATCGCCTACTCCGAGGGCATGTTCCAGGTGACGGACGCAGCCGCGGCCATCCGGGACTACGCGGCGGAGGGCTACGATCTGATCATCGCCCATGGCACCCAGTACGGCAACTCCATGTTCGAGGTGGCTGCGGACTTTCCCGAGACCAGCTTCGCCTGGGGCACGGCCACGGACACAGGCGAGGAGCAGGGGCTGAAGAA
The DNA here is from genome assembly GCA_964416395.1 of uncultured Caldilineaceae bacterium. Taxonomy (GTDB): domain Bacteria; phylum Chloroflexota; class Anaerolineae; order Caldilineales; family Caldilineaceae; genus S144-5. The sequence continues at coordinate 4,000 of CAYQEB010000023.1, forward strand.
CATCTTCGCCTACGAGGCCGCCGCAGACCAGGGCGGCTACGTGAACGGCGTCATCGCCGCCAAGCTGACCCAGTCCGGCATCGTGGGCGTGGTGGGCCCGGTGGAGGCCGGGGACGCCAAGCTCTACATCGACGGCTTCCAGAACGGTGTGCTGGCCACCAAGCCGGACGCGGTGGTCAACATCAGCTACACCGGCTCCTTCGGGGACACAGCCCTGGCGGCGGAGGCGGCCAACGTGCACATCCAGGCTGGCGCGGACGTGCTCACCGGCTCCGCGCAGCAGGTGGTGGGCGCTGTGGGCGTGGCCAAGGAGGCCGGCGTCTACTGGCTGGGCACCCAGAGCGACCAGACCTCCCTGGCGCCGGAGATCGTGGTGGCCAACCAGATCTACGACTGGACCGGGGTGATCAAGGACATGATCCAGCTGCACAAGAGCGGCACCCTGGGCGGCAAGGCCTACACCATCACCCTGGAGAACGGCGGGCTGAAGATGGTCTTCAACGACCAGATCGACATCCCCGACGAGGTGAAGGCCGCGGCCCAGGAGGCCATCGACGGCATCGTCGCCGGGGAGATCCAGACGCTGACCGAGTGATCCAGCCTCTTTCATGATCTGTCTTGCCAGGTGGGGGCGGCGTTTCCAGCGCTCGTCCCCACCCTCCCCGGAAGCCTTTCGAGCCCACCCTTTCCCAGAAGCCTGCCTATGAACAGCGCCTCCACCCCGTCCGCCACCCAGACCAAGTCGTCCAATCTGCTGCCCACAGGCCAGCGTCGCATCGACCTGCTGGAGATGCGGGGCATCACCAAGCGCTTTCCCGGCGTCCTGGCCAACGACCGGGTGAACCTCGACGTGAAGGCTGGGGAGGTCCATGCCCTGCTGGGCGAGAACGGCGCCGGCAAGTCCACGCTGATGAAGATCCTCTACGGCCTCTATCAGCCGGACGAAGGGGAGATCCGGATCAACGGCGAACCGGTGCAGATCCACTCCCCCACCGACGCCATCAACCTGGGCATCGGCATGATCCACCAACACTTCATGCTGGTGGACACCCTGACCGTCACCGAGAACGTGGCCCTGGGCATGCCCTCCAGCCGGGGTCCTCTCCTGGACCTGGACCGGGTGGAGGGGCGCATCCGGGAGCTGAGCGAGGCCTACGGCCTCCAGATCGACCCCAAGGCGCCGGTCTGGACCCTGGCGGTGGGCGAGCGGCAGCGGGTGGAGATCATCAAGGTCCTCTACCGAGGGGCGGCCCTGCTGGTCCTGGATGAGCCCACCGCGGTGCTCACGCCCCAGGAGGTGGAGGACCTGTTCGTGACCCTGCGCCAGATGGCCCGGGACGGTCACAGCCTCATCTTCATCAGCCACAAGCTCCACGAGGTGCTGGACATCAGCGACCGCATCACCGTGCTCCGGGAGGGGAAGCTCATCGGCACCGTGCCTGCCCAGGGGATGACCCGCCCGGAATTGGCGCGGATGATGGTGGGGCGAGAGGTGCTGCTGGAGCGGAAGCGCACCCCCCTGGAGCCAGGCCCTGTGCGCCTGGCCCTGAAGGACGTCACGGCCCGGAACATCACCGGCCAGGAGGCCCTGCACCAGGTCTCCCTGGAGGTGCGGGGCGGGGAGATCCTGGGGGTGGCCGGGGTCAGCGGCAACGGTCAGCGGGAGCTGGCCGAGGTCATCGCCGGGCTGCGGGAAGTGGATCAAGGCCAGGTCCTCCTGGACGGGGTGGATGTGACCCACTGGCCCACCGCGCGGCGCATCCAGGCTGGCCTGGCCTACATCCCCGAGGAGCGCATGCACGACGGCGTGATCCGGGAGTTCTCTGTGGCGGAGAACCTCATCCTCCAGGAGCACACCCAACCGCCTTTCAGCCGGGGCATCTTCCTGGACTTCCGCACCATCGCGGAGAAGAGCTGGGAGCTGGTGCGCAACTTCCGGGTGAAGACGCCCAGCATCGAGACCCCGACCAAGAGCCTCTCTGGCGGCAACATCCAGAAGCTGATCCTGGCCCGGGAGTTGGTCCGCAACCCCAAGGTGCTGGTGGCGGCCCAGCCCACCCGGGGCGTGGACATCGGCGCCACCGAGTACATCCACCAGCGCCTGTTGGATCAGCGGGCCCAGGGGACGGCCACCCTGCTCATTTCCGAGGATCTGGACGAGGTGCTGGCCCTGTCGGACCGCATCGCGGTGCTCTACGAGGGGCGGATCATGGACATCGTGCGCCGGGAGGAGACCAACGCGGAGGAGTTGGGGCTGCTCATGGCCGGGGTCTACCCGGCCCGCAAGTAGCCTGGCTTCGAGTTTGGCGGCTTCGAACACGGACGAAAAGCGAAAGCCCCTCCACCCGGAGGGGCCTTTTCTTTGATCGAATCGATCTGTGACGCAGGAGAGCCGTTGGTCGGACTCGAACCGACGACCTACGCATTACGAGTGCGTTGCTCTACCGACTGAGCTACAACGGCTTGCCCGGGCTGGCCTGTCCCGGCCAGCACAGTCACGGAGAATGATAGGAAATCTGCTCCGAAAAGTCAAATTTGGGGCGGATTTTCCCATGTCAGGGCGGGTGCAGGGGGGCGGAAGCTCACTTCTGCACCCGGGTCACGTACTCGCCGGTGCGGGTGTCCACCCGGATGATGTCCCCTTTCTGCACGAACATGGGCACCTGCATGCGGTAGCCGGTCTCCAGCTCCACCTCCTTGGTGGGGTTGTTGGCCGTGTCCCCGGCCACCGCCGCCTCGGCCCAGACCACCTCCAGATCCACAGCGGTGGGCAGCTTCACGCTGATGGGCTCCCCCTCGTAGGTCTCCAGAGTGACCACCGCGTTGTCCTTCAGGAAGTCCAACACCCCTTCCAGCACATCCTTGGGCAGGGCGATCTGCTCGTAGGTGTCCACGTCCATGAAGTAGTAGAGATCCCCGTCGTTGTAGAGGTACTGCACCTCCCGGGAGTCCAGCCGCACGTCCTGGACCCGGGTGCCGCTGTTGTAGGTCTTCTCCACGGTGGCGCCGGTGCGCAGGTTCCGCACCTTGAGCCGGATGGTGGCGCCCCCCCGGGCCATCTTGATGTGCTGGTAGTCCAGCACCTTCCACAGGTTGCCTCCCTCTTCGTAGACGTTGCCTTTGCGCAGCTGTTGCACTTCCGCCATGTTCGCTTCCTCGTTTCGTTCTGTTTCCTGCGGGTTCTGTTTTTGTGTGGGTGCCAACCCTGCAGGCTCTGTCGTCTTTACGCGTCCTGTTTCGTTCTCGCTGGTCCTGGCCCGACGCCAGCCTGGGAGGGCATCCGCTCAAGGGGGAGGCTGCTCCGCAGAGGCTCCGCCAGTGGACTCGCACTGGCATTATAGGAAAGGCAGGGCGGGGTGTCAAAGCAGGGCCGGGGAAGGGGGAAACGGGGGAGGTGGGCCGGGTCAAGCGCCGAACTGGCTCAGGGCCAGGCGCAGGCGCTCCTCCACGCCGGTGACGTCGCTGGGAAGCTGCTGGACCATGCGTTGGGCCTCCACCACGCTGTAGCCCAGGGCAATGAGGGCCTCCACCACCTCCATGTCCGCCTCGGTGGCCTGGGCCAAGCCAGCCATCTCCCCTTCGGCCGGCAGCAGCTTGCCCTTGAGCTCCAGGATGATCTTCTCCGCTGTGCGCTTGCCGATGCCCGGAACCCGGGTCACCAGGCCAGGCTCCCGGTTGCTCACGGCCAGGCGCAGGGCGTCCGGCGTCAAGGTGCCCAGGACAGCCAGAGCCACCTTGGGCCCCACGCCGCTGACCCCCAGGAGCAGCTCGAAGATGGCCAGCTCCTCTTCCGTCTCGAAACCGTAGAGGCGCAGCTCGCTCTCCCGCACGTGGAGGTAGGTGTGGAGGGTCACCGGAGCGTCGGGCCGGTAGCGGGCCACGGTGGGCTCCGGCGCGAAGACGCGCAGGCCGATGCCGCTGCCCTGGCTTCCCACCTGGATGATGAGGCTGTTGTTGCTCGTGGCCAGAACTCGTCCTGTGACGAGACGGATCATGCGTCTACCTGGTTGGAATGGGGGGGATTGGCCTGCACTGCGGTCTTGGCGGCGTCTGAGTGGGCCCGGTTCTTGGGGGAAGGATTGCCGGGGATGGTGAATTTATACCCCACTCGGCGCACAGTCCGCAGGTACTTGGGAGACGAGGGGTTCTCTTCGATCTTCTCGCGGAGACGGCGCATGGCCACCTCCACCAGATTGGTGCCACCGTCGAACTCGTAGCCCCACACTTCCTTGAAGAGCACATCCTTGGGGACCGGGCGGTTGGCGTTGTGCATGAGGAAGCGCAGGAGCTGGTACTCGATGGGGGTCAAGTGGACCGGTTCTTCTCGCACCCAGACAGTGCGCTCCTCGTCGTTGAGCCGGATGCCGCCGTACTCCAGGATGGGGAAGACTGGGGGCTCCTTGGCCCAGGCGATCCGGCGCAGGATGGCCTGGAGCCGAGCCTGGACCTCTTTGAAGGTGAAGGGCTTGGTGATGAAGTCATCCGCGCCCAGCTCGAAGCCCCGCACCACATCTTCCGGGCTGGAGAGGGCGGTGAGCATGACGATGGGCACATCCGACCGCTTGCGGATCTCCGTGCAGACGGTGAAGCCATCCACGTGGGGCATCATGATGTCCAGGAGAACCAGGTCGTACTGGTGCTGGTTGAAGCGCTCCAGGGCCTCCGCGCCATCGTTGGCCGTGTGCACCAGGTACCCCTCCTGCTCCAGGGAGATGGTGAGGAGGTTGCGCAGAAACTCCTCGTCCTCCGCCACGAGGATGGTGGGGCCAGGTCGGTTGCGTCGCGCCGGGTCGGAAGATGGGCTCGTCATTGTCTGGAATCCAGAGGGCTATGAACGGTTGTATCGCGTCACGGATACAGGTCGGTGAAAAGAGTGATTGTGGGCGATGTCAGGTTCCCAGACATCTGGGATGCGCGCTGCTGTTTTTTGGATGGTGCGCGCACTCTCGATGTTACACGTGGCGGCCTGAAAGGTCATCAAGCAATTCGCTCAAGTTCCGATCAGCCGTCCACTCCCTCGGTTCCGGTGAGGGCAGCCCTGTAGATGGCCTGCTGTAGATGGCAGAGAGCCACAGCCACCCCGTCCGCAGCGTCGTCCGGCCGGGGGATCTGGTCCAGCTCCAGGATGTGCTGGACCATCTGCTGCATCTGGGCCTTGTCCGCCTTGCCGTAGCCAGTCAGGGCCTGCTTGATGGCCGCTGGCGTGTACTCCGCCACCTCCAGCCCCTGGACAGCGGCTGCCAGGAGAGCAGCGCCTCGCGCCTGCCCCACAGAGATGGCTGTGGTCACGTTGCGGCCGAAGAAGAGCTCCTCCACGGCCATGACCTGGGGCTCGAACTCCTGGATGATGGCCTGCAGGTCCTGGAAGATCTCCAGCAGGCGCAGGTGCATGGCCCGCCCTGGCTCGGTGCGGATCACCCCGCAGGCCAGGAGCCGGAAGTCCCCTCGGTCCGTGCGGGCCACCACGCCGTACCCTGTGGAGGCCGTGCCCGGGTCAATGCCCAGCACCACCAGCTCGTCCTGATGTTGGGCTGTGCTCCATCCTTGAGGCTGGTTCGTCATGGCGTCCACGGCAGGGGAAGGAAAGGAGGCCCATCGCCAGGCCAGACGGCTAGGCCAGCTGGGCGATGACCTCGTCGGTCAGCTCCAGGTTGTGATAGACCTTGGAGACGTCGTCCAGCTCCTCCAGGGTGTCGATCAGGTTCATCACCGAGAGGCTCTCCTCCGGGCTCAGACTCAGGGTGACGTTGGGCTGCATGATCAGCTCCGACTGGTCCGGCTTCAGCCCCGCCTCCTCCAGGGCCTGGCTGACCTGGGCCAGGTCCGTGCGGGCGGTGTAGACCTCGATGGCGTCGTCGCTGATCTCCACATCGTCCGCGCCGGCCTCCAGGGCCACCATGAAGACCTCGTCCGGGTCGATGCCCCGGTCGTTGCCCTGCTCGTCCTGCCGGTTGAAGAGGATGTACCCCTTGGAGGTGAACTGCCAGGCCACGGAACCCGGCTCTCCCAGGCTGCCGCCGGCCCGGGTGAAGGCCCGGCGCACCTCGGAAATGGTGCGGTTGCGGTTGTCTGTCAGGCACTCCACCAGGATGGCCACCCCGTGGGGGCCGTAGCCCTCGTAGGTCACCTCTTCGATCTCCGCGGCGTCCTTGTCCAGGCCCGCGCCCCGGCGGATGGCCCGCTCGATGTTGTCTTTGGGCATGTTCACCGCTCGGGCCCGGTCCACGGCCAGGCGCAGCCGGATGTTGGCGCTGGGATCCGCGCCCTCCCGGGCCGCCACCTGGATCTCTCGGGCCAGCTTGGTGAAGAGCTTGCCCCGGGCGGCGTCGTTGGCGCCCTTCTTACGTTTAATGGTTGACCATTTGGAATGTCCAGACATGGTGTCTTCTCCTCTTGTCTACTGAATCCTGTGGCACGCCTGTGCAGGTGTGCCGTACATCACGCGCTCCCTCAATCCGCCCCAGGGATCCCTTCCTCGGCCCGGGGAGATGTCCCGTCCCGGGGGGTGGCCACGGGGACGGATGCCCTGGCAACAACTGGGCGGCTCGTCCGGTGCTCCACCGCCGCTTCGATCAGGCCCAGAAAGAGGGGATGGGGCTTGGTGGGCCGGCTCTTGAACTCGGGATGGAACTGGCTGCCCACCATGAAGGGATGGTTCCGGATCTCCGCCACCTCCACCAGCCGCCCGTCCGGGGAGTGGCCGCTGATGACCAGCCCGTGCTGGACCAGCTCCTCCCGGTAGGCGTTGTTGAACTCGAAGCGGTGTCGGTGCCGTTCGTCCACCACTGGCCCCAGACCGCAGGCCTGGTAGGCCGCCGCAGCCTTGGTGCCTGGCTCCAGCTGGCAGGGATAGATCCCCAGACGCATGGTGCCGCCCATGTCGGCGATGTCCCGCTGTTCGGGCAGCAGGTCGATGACCGGGATCTCTGTGCTAATGTCGAACTCGGTGCTGTTGGGCTCGTCGCTCTGGTAGACGTGCCGGGCGAATTCGATGCAGAGCACCTGCATCCCCAGGCAGAGGCCCAGGTAGGGCACCTGGTTCTCCCGGGCGTAGCGGGCGGCCTGGATCTTGCCCTCGATGCCCCGGTAGCCGAAGCCCCCGGGGACTACGATGCCGTCCACCTGGGCCAGGAGCTCGTGTCCGCGCCCCTTCTCCAGCTCCTCCGAGTTGATCCATTCGATCTCCACGTCGTAGCCGGCGGCCAGGGCGGCGTGGAAGAGGGCCTCCCGCACGCTCAGGTAGGCGTCCTCCAGCTCCACGTACTTGCCCACGATGCCGATGCGCACCGTCTCCTTGGCTCGGAAGATGTCCCCCACGAAGTGGCGCCAGTCCGCCAGCCCTTGCTCCGCCTCCTGGCTGGGGGTGAGGCCCAGGCTCTGGACCAGCCAATCCCCCAGGCCGGCCTCCTCCAGGACCAGGGGCACCTGGTAGATGCTCTGGGCGGTGACCAGGGGGATGACGGCCTCCTGCTCCACATCGCAGAAGAGGGCCACCTTCTCCCTCACCTCTTCGCCCACCGGGTAGTCGCTGCGCAGGATGATGGCGTCCGGCTGGATGCCGATGCCTCGCAGCTCCCGCACGCTGTGCTGGGTGGGCTTGGTCTTCAGCTCCTTGCTGGCGGCCAGGTAGGGCAGCAGGGTGACGTGGATGTAGAGGGTGTTCTCCCGGCCCACGTCCTTGCGCATCTGGCGGATGGCCTCCAGGAAGGGCAAGCCCTCGATGTCCCCCACCGTGCCGCCGATCTCCACCAGGAGCACGTCCGCCTGGAAGGAGCGGGCGGCCAGGCCGATGTGGCGCTTGATCTCGTTGGTCACGTGGGGGATGACCTGGATGGTGCCTCCCAGGTAGTCGCCCCGGCGCTCCTTGCTGATGACGTCGTTGTAGATCTGGCCGCTGGTGACGTTGCTCAGCTGGTTCAGGTTCTCGTCGATGAAGCGCTCGTAGTGGCCCAGATCCAGGTCCGTCTCCGCCCCGTCCTCGGTGACGAAGACCTCGCCGTGCTGGTAGGGGGACATGGTCCCAGGATCCACATTCAGGTACGGGTCCAGCTTCATAGCGGCCACCCGGATGCCCCGGGCCTTGAGGATCCGCCCTACGGAGGCCGCGGTCACGCCTTTCCCCAGCCCCGAGACAACGCCGCCGGTCACGAAGATGTATTTGGTCATTCGATCACCCAACTCAGTCTGTTCGCCCAATCCAACGTCATCAAACGAACTGCTCTACCGACTCTTCACCGTCAAAAATTTTCCGTCTAAGATTTCCTGTCAAAGATTTCCTGTCAAACCAACAAACAAAAGAGACACGGAAACTATCCCCGTGCCTCACCCTGATGCTGCTCGATCCGTTCGCTTGTAGAAGCTGATCTGTTCTGATAGCCCAGCCCGCTTGAGGAACCGATCCATGCAGAGGTGTCGAGCTCAAGTTGCCAGCAACGAAAGCCAGGGAGCAGGGCTTTTTCCGAGAGGCCTGCAGATATTGGATGCCGTTCCCTCGTTTTTCAGCCTTGTGTATGGTAGCACAGAGACGGGGCGTTTGTCAAAGAAAATTCCGTAGAATGGCCCCTGGAAACGGGCCTGCCCAGGCTAGTCCGAGCCCAGGGCCACCACGAAGGCGATGGCCCGCTCTCGGTCGTGGCTCAGGCTGATGGACCAGTGGGCGAGCCCCAGTTGATGGGCCTTCTGGGCCGCCTGGTTGTGGAGGCGCAGCCGGGGCGCGCCCTGATCGTCCCGCAGGATCTCCACGTCCGTCCAGCAGATGCCTGCCCGCCAGCTGCCGGTGCCCAGGGCCTTGACCACCGCCTCCTTGCCCGCGAACCGGGCTGCCAAGGACTCCATCTGCCCCTGGCAGCAGGCCAGCTCCGCGGATGTGAAGATGCGGCCCAGGAAGCGTTCCCCGAAGCGCTCCACCGCCTGCTGGATGCGCTGGATCTCGATCATGTCCACGCCGGTGCGCAACACGGAGCCCATCTGTTTCACCCGTTGACGGTGCGGAAGTGGTAGGCCATGGAACCGTCGGCCTGGGGGGTGTAGTGGCCGTAGACGAAGCCTTCCTCCTGGAGGATCAGGGGAAGGAGCTGGTGCAGGTCGTCCACCAGGGGGAGCTGGGGGAGCTGGGTCAGGGGGAACCAGCCCAGGCGGCCTTCCCGGCTGTCCCGCAGGGCGCGCTGGGTCGTCTCCCCGTGGAAGACGAAGACCAGGATGCCCTGGGGCCGGGCTGGCTCTCCGGGGGCATCCGCCGGGCCGCCCACGAAGATGTTGATCACGCCCCGCAGAGCCAGGGGGATGTCCTTGAGCCCGGTCTCCTCCTCCAGCTCCCGCAGGGCCCCGGCCAGGACGTCTTCGTCCCCTTCGATGTGGCCGCCGATGCCGTTGTACTTGTTGGCCCAGAGCCGCTTGTCCGGCGCGCCCTTCAGGAGCAGGATCTCCTGCTGGCCGCTCTGGGGGTGGCGGCTGGTCACGAAGATGAGGCTGCGGGGGATGGCCGCGTAGCGGGTCTTGCGGTCCGTGTGGATGCCCTGTTCGGCGACGTTCAACGTGTTCCTCCGGGTCGCTTGGCTTCGGTGGGCTCGATCCTGGGTTGCGGGTCGAGGCTGCTTGGGTGGGTCACTCCGCGATGACATGGGGCTCCACCAGGTTCACCGGCGGGGGCGGGCTCTCCTCCACGTCCACAAAGCCGTAGGCCGTGGAGACGATGTAGAGGGGGCGGTTCTTCACCTCATCGTAGATTCGGCCCAGGTATTCCCCCATGATCCCCAGGAAGATGAGCTGGATGCCCCCCAGGAAGAGCACGCTCACCAGGGTGGTGGCCTGGCCGTAGAAGGCGCTGTTGCCCGAAAGGCGCAGGGCCACGGTGACGACGATCCCCAGCAGGCTGAGGCCGGCCAGCAGGAAACCGAAGTAGGTGCTCAGGCGTAGTGGCAGGTAGCTGAAGCTGGTGATGGCGTCCATGGTCAGGCGCATCATCTTGCGCAGGGGGTACTTGGTCTCCCCCGCGTAGCGCTGGGCCCGGTCGTACTCCACGCCGATCTGCTTGAAGCCCACCCAGCTGCTCAGCCCCCGCATGAAGCGATGTTTCTCCCGCAGCCGGCGCATGGTCAGCACCACCCGCCGGTCCATGAGCCGGAAATCCCCCGCGTCCAGGGGGATGTCCACATCGGTGATGTGGCGCAGCAGCCGGTAGAAGAGGCTGGCGGTCCAGAGTTTGAAGGCCGTCTCGCCTTTCCGTTCCCGGCGCACCGCGTAGACCACCTCGTAGCCCTCCCGCCACTTCTCCACCATCTCGGCGATGAGCTCCGGTGGGTCCTGGAGATCGGCGTCGATGATCACCACCGCATCGCCCTGGGCGTAGTCCATCCCCGCGGTGATGGCGATCTGGTGGCCGAAGTTGCGGCTGAAGTTCACCAGCTTCACTCGGGGGTCCTGCTGGTGGAGGGCCACCAACAGCTCCTGGGAGCGATCCCGGCTGCCGTCGTTGACGCAGACGATCTCCCAGGCGTCGGCCAGCCGATCCAGCACCTGGGAGAGGCGGCGATAGAGCTCCGGGATCACCGCCTCTTCGTTGAAGATGGGCACCACCACGGAGAGGGTGGGCCGAGCCGAGCTGGGCCGGGGCCCGTTGCGTTTGCCTGTCGTCTGGGGAGTCATGAACACCTCGCGTTCGGGGGATCTCTTCGAGGACAGGGCACTGAGCGGGCAGGCCGTCCCGGCCGAGGCCCAGTCCTCTGGGTGACATAATCACGCCTGCACTGCTGCTATCCTAAATCAAAGGCCGGGCCGGGTCAAGCCGTCTACCAGGCGGAAAAAGCCTCCAGGGATGGCTTCGGAAGGCGGGCTGAAACTCCTGGCCAAATTGACGAGCCCTGTTGGAGGGTGTTAGACTGAACCCTGTCCGTAGGCTTCGCCCGCAGACCGGCGCCCTGGACCCACGGCTCCGCCCCCTGGCCGTCCTTGGACAGGGTTGGCGAGGAAGAGAGAGGAGCCAAGGCCAGGACGAACCGCCTTTCCGGGCGTCACACCGTCCATGTCCCGCCACCCACAACCCTCGAGAGAACGCGCGTGAGCATCTTGAACCCATCCCAGAACGGCCCGGTGGCTCCGGGCATCGATCTGGCCGGGAGCCTGCCCCTGTTTCCCCACCGTCCGGGGAACGACCTGGTCAGCAGCCTCTCCTTGCCCGATTTCGGGGCCAAGCGGCTGATCTTCGGCCGTTTCACTCAACCTGGCCAGGTGCACGTCTACAGCACCAAGTGCCGGGCCGGTGAGCGGCTGCGGGCTCGCATGTTCGTGCCCGTGCTGCCCCGCGGAGGGGCCGTGGTTCCGGCCTTTGCCGTGGTGGCCCAGAGCTTGCCCTACAGCGCGGACGTGCAGAAGCTGCCTGTGGATCTGCCGGCCGGCTACAGCGCCATCGTGGCCCCGCCCCCCAGCGAGCTCCTCCAGCCTGTGGAGGACATCCTGACCCGGGTGCGCTACTACCCCGGCCCCCTGGTGGACACCCGCACCCTGGTGGGCGGCCGCTGCTACCTGGTGGTCTGGAGCCCCCACAACCACATGGGCAAGTACGTGCTCCAGATCGGTCACCGCTGGCCCCTGCGCTGGACCTACTGGGCCCAGATCCCCCTCTTCTGGTGGCAGATCCGGGGCTGGTTCGGCCTGAGCCGGGCCGCCGCCTACACCCTGGGGGCCGGCGCGCTCCTGGTCGGCGGGCTGACCGCGGCCATCTTGCTCAACGGCCGGAGGGGCAGGGAGCGGGGGCGCAAGAGCCAGGGAGAGAGGCGGTAGCCATGCGCATCATCCTCTACCTGGGCAAAGGGGGCGTGGGCAAGACCACCGTGGCCGCGGCCACAGCCCTGCGCAGCGCGGCCCTGGGCCATCGCACCCTGGTGGTGAGCACGGACATCGCCCACAGCCTGGCCGACAGCCTGGACCACCCCCTGGGGAGCGAGCCGGTGGCGGTGGCGCCCAACCTCTTCGCCCAGGAGATCAACGTGTTGGACGAAGTGCGGGAGCACTGGGGCAAACTCCAGGGCTACATGGGCAACCTGCTGCGCAAACAGGGCATGAGCCGAGCCATCGCCGAAGAGATGGCCATCATCCCAGGCATGGAGGAGATCGTCAGCCTGCTCCACATCCACCGCTCGGCCATGGAGGGCCACTTCGACCGGGTGATCGTGGACGCCGCCCCCACAGGCGAGACCATGCGCCTGCTCACCCTGCCCGAGAGCTTCCAGTGGTACGTGGACCGCTTCTACAACTGGGGGGACACGGCCGTGCGCCTGACCGGCGGCCTGCTGCGTCGGCTCATGCCGGACAAGGATCCCCTGCGGGGGCTGCCCCAGCTGGTGGAGGACGTGAAGCTGCTCCAGGGCATCCTCAGCGACCCCAGCATCAGCAGCTACCGTCTGGTCCTGAACCCGGAGAAGATGGTCATCAAAGAGGCGGCCCGGGCCCTCACCTACCTCTCCCTCTTCGGCTACCCGGTGGACGCTGCGGTGGTCAACCGGGTGCTGCCAGGCATTCTCAGCGATGGCCAGGGGAACGTCCGGGTGGCCCAGCCCAGCGACGATCCCTACCTCTACAGCCTGCAGCAGACCCAGGCCCGCTACCTGGCGGAGATCGAGCGGGATTTCTACCCCCTGCCCATCTTCCGCAGCGGCTGGACCAGCGGAGAGATGGTGGGGCTGGAGCCGCTCCATCAGCTGGCTCTGGACCTCTTCGGGGAGCGGGATCCCGGGGAGATCTTCTTCACCGGCCAGGCCCAGGAGGTGGTGGAGGAGGGGGAGGACTACGTGCTGAAACTGCCCCTGCCCCACGCGGAGCTGCACAAGGTGAAGCTGACCAAACGGGGGGACGAGCTCTTCGTCGCCATCGGCAACTTCAAGCGCGAGATGCTCCTGCCCGCGGTCCTGGCCCAACGGGACGCGGCCGAAGCCGTCTTCGCCCAGGGGGTGCTGAAGATCCGCTTCCCGCCCAAGGGGTGACCCGGGCGCGGTCCACAGGACGTTCATCTTTCACGCCCATCACACGCTCATCACGCCCTTCACCCAGCCACAAGGACGAAGCTCCATGGGATTGCTACAGTCGTTGACCAGCACGGTGACCAACACGGCCTGCCTGGCCGCGGGGACGGCCCTGGGCTGTCAGGTGGGCCTGCGCTACAGCTTCCTGCGGGAGCCCCGGCCCTTCCCCCACCAGTGGGCCGGCCTGCTGGAACATCCCCTGCGCCTGCGCTACCGGGAGCCGGCGGCCACCCTGGGGCCCTACGGCATCGCCCCGGGCATGCAGGTCCTGGATCTGGGCTGCGGCACCGGGCTCTTCACCGAGGCCATGGCCCGCCAAGTGGGTCCGGAAGGCCGGGTCCACGCTGTGGACATCCAGGCCCCCATGTTGGAACGGACCCGAACTCGCCTGGAGCGGGCCGGCCTGACCGCCCGGGTGGAGCTCCACCACGCGGGGGCCTATCACCTGCCCCTGCCGGACGACAGCCTGGACCTGGTCATCGCCATCGGCGCCTTGCCCCAGATCCCAGACCGGATCCGGGCCCTGAACGAGCTGCGCCGGGCCCTGAAGCCGGAGGGCCGCCTGATCCTCAGCGACGAGATGCCCCTGCCCAGCTACGTGCCGGCCCAGACCGTCCGCAACTGGCTGCGCCTGACCGGCTTCCGCTACGCAGGCCAGATGGGAACCCCTTTCTGTTACAGCCTGGTCTACAGCAACGGCTGAGGACGAACCTGAGAACGCCATCGAAATCAGTTGTTCAATTTGGAACAAATCTTCCTGCACGGGGCGCTTTCCCGTGCTAGGATGATCCCATCATGAGGACGTCACTGCCTGTGGAACTGGTGCTTGAACTGCCCTTTGCAACCGAAGGCCTGCCCGGTGTGGGCGGCCAGCTGCGGGCCTCCCCGGAGGATTTCGTGGTGGAGGAGATCCCGCTCTACCAGCCCCAAGGGGAGGGGCAGCACCTCTACGTGAACCTGACCAAGGTGGGCCTCACCTCCCGGGAGGTGCAGAAGGGGCTGGCCCAGCTCTTTGGCGTGCGTCCTCGGGACGTGGGGCTGGCTGGCATGAAGGACAAACACGCCCGCACCACCCAGACCTTCAGCCTGAACCTGGGCTACATGGCCGACAGCGTCCTGGAGGAGGCCCCAGCCCGGATCCAGGCGGCTTTGCCCGTCACGGTGAACTGGGTGCAGCGCCACCGCAACAAGCTGAAGCGGGGGCATCTGCTGGGCAATCGCTTCCGCATCCGCATCCGGGGGCTGGCCCTGCCCGTGGACCAGGCCCTGGAACGGGCTCAGGCCATCGTCCAGGCCATCCGGGAGCGGGGGCTGCCCAACTACTACGGCCCCCAGCGCCTGGGCCGTCAGGGGGACAACGTGCGCCGAGGGCGAGGCCTCCTGCGCGGGGAGTGGCGAACCCGGGACCGGTGGCTGCGTCAGTTCCTGCTGGTCAGCTACCAGAGCTACCTCTGCAACCGCTACCTGGCCCGGCGGCTGGAGGAGGGCCTGTTCGACCGCATCCTGGCCGGGGACGTGGCCAAGAAGCACGACACCGGCGGCCTCTTCGACGTGGAGGACCCAGAGGCGGAGCAGCCTCGCTACCAGCGCCAGGAGATCAGCTTCACCGCGCCCATGTACGGCCGGAAGATGCGCCCGGCCCAGGACGAGGCCGCTGCGCTGGAGGCCCGGGTCCTGGAGGAAGCCGGCGTCCGCCTGGAAGAGCTGGTCCAGGCTGGTGTCTCGGGCACCCGGCGTCTGGGGCGCATCCTGGCGCCCGACCTGTCCGTGGCGCCGCTGGAGGACGGCCTGGAGGTCACCTTCTCCTTGCCCAAGGGGGCTTTCGCCACCACCGTGCTGCGGGAGATCATGAAGGTGGGCTACGCGGAGCTGGCCCATGCACCCAGCGGCGGCGAGGACGATTGACCCACGGAGCGATCGTTTTTGGCCGGATCCCAAGTTTCGATCGGCTTCCAACTGCGAGCTTCCAGATTTCAACTTCTTTCCAGATTTCAACTTCAGATTTCAGCTTCAGATTCCAATTTCCATCGAGAGAAAATGACTACAGAACCCAAAGGCAACTTCCGCCACTACCCCCAAGAGCAATGGACACCATCCATGGACATGCCTCTTTTCCCGCTGGGCGCTGTGCTCTTCCCGGGCATGATGCTGCCCCTCCACATCTTTGAACCCCGCTACCTGGAGAT
Source organism: uncultured Caldilineaceae bacterium (assembly GCA_964416395.1). Taxonomy (GTDB): domain Bacteria; phylum Chloroflexota; class Anaerolineae; order Caldilineales; family Caldilineaceae; genus S144-5. Next base: position 19,202 of record CAYQEB010000023.1, read on the forward strand.
GGTCGACCGCTGCCTGACGGAGAAACTACCCTTCGGCGTGGTCCTCATCCGGGAAGGCCGGGAAGTGGGAGGCGACGCGGTGCCCTACCCGGTGGGCACGGCAGCCCGCATCACCCGAGTGGACCGGCAGGACGACGGCACCCTGAACATCTCCGTGGTGGGAACCCGGCGCTTCCGCATCGAGGAGCTGAGCCGAGAGCACCCCTACCTGACCGGGAACGTGCGCCACTTCCCCATCGTCAACGGGGGCACCCAGCTGGCCCTGGAGATGTCCCGGCGAGTGCGGCCCAAGATCCTGCGCTACGTGGACCTGCTGACCCGGGCCACCGGCGTGAAGCTGCGCCTGGAGCAGCTCCCGGACGATCCCACCACCCTGGCCTTTCTGGCCGGCATCGCCCTGCAGATCCCGCCAGAGCAGAAGCAGCGCATCCTCTCCCTGGCCGGGGTGCCAGAGATGCTGGATCTGGAGAACTACTACCTGGCCAAGGAGTTGCAGCTGCTCCAGCACATGCTGGACACTCACCACATCGTGGAGTCCATGATCGGCGGCCCCACCGGCTTCCTTTTCCCCAACTGATCGGGGGAAATTTGGCCGAAAATTTGCACGGAGGGTAGGTCCTGTGCTACACTATGAACCGGCCAGAAACGTGGGGGATTAGCTCAGTTGGCTAGAGCGCTACGTTGACATCGTAGAGGTCACTGGTTCAAGTCCAGTATCTCCCACCTGAGAAACACAACGCCGAATGCGTTGACCAGGACGAGTACGAAGGAGCCTGCAGCGCCAGAGAGCAGTGATCATCGGCTGGAAGTCACTGCGTTGCACCCTTCGGAAAACCACCTGGGAGCGGTCGATGGAACGGCCGGCCGGATCCCGATCCGGACCTTGGCTCAGTAAATCGACCCGGCTGGCGCCGTTATCCGCCACCCGAGGGATCCAGGCTGCTCTGCCCTCCTCGAACGTGCGACGGCCTGGATAAAATGGGTGGAACCGCGAGCGATGCCTCGTCCCATGTGGACGAGGCATTTTTTGTCAGGCCACAGGCCTGGGTGAGGACCATGAACGTGGACGAGTGGCAGCTTCCAGAGGCCGTACGGGCAGCCGGCGCGAGCTATCAGGCCGCCCTCCCGGAACTGGTGGAGCGGACCATCCAGATCCAGCAGATCCCCGCGCCCAGCGGCCAGGAACAACGCCGGGCCGACTGGGTGGAAACCCGCATGGGGGAGCTGGGCCTGGCGGACGTCTCCCAGGATCCCCTCTTCAACGTCTACGGCCGGGCGCCGGGGGAGGGTGACGGTCCAGCCCTCCTGATCTCCGCCCACCTGGACACGGTTTTCCCCCGGGAGACGGACCTCTCCGTGCGCCGGGACAGCCGCAACGGCCTGATCTTCGGCCCCGGCATCGGGGACAACTCCGTGGCGGTGGCCGCCCTGCTCACCCTGGCGGAGACCCTGAAGCGGCTGCCTGCACCGCCGGTGGACATCTGGCTGGTGGCCAACAGCAACGAGGAGGGCCTGGGGGATCTGCGGGGCATGCGGGCCGTGGTGGATCGCCTGGGATCCCAGGTGGGCGCGGCCATCGTCCTGGAGGGGATGGGGCTGGGACGCATCGTCCACCGGGGGCTGGGGGTGCGCCGCTACCGCATCCGAGCCACGGCCCCGGGCGGCCACAGCTGGGGCGATTTCGGGGCCGGCAGCGCCATCCACGCCCTGGTGCAGCTGGCCGCGGACATCAGCCGGCTGCAGATGCCCGACCAGGTGCGCACCACCTTCAACATCGGGCGCATCCAGGGAGGACGCTCGGTGAACACCATCGCCCAGGAGGCTTCCCTGGAGCTGGATCTGCGCAGCGAAGCGCCCAGCGCCCTGAACTGGCTCATCGGCCAGGTGCAGCTCCTGGTGCGTCGCCACCAGGCGGCCCACAACCAGGAACGGGACAACGTCCGGTTCCACGTGGAGGAGATCGGCAACCGCCCGGCCGGGGCCATCTCAGAGGAGCACCCCCTGGTCCAGGCCCTCATGGCCATTCTGGAGGAGCTGGGCGTCACCGAGGAGCCGGAGCTGCGCATCAGCAGCACCGACGCCAACGTGCCTCTGAGTCGGGGCATCCCGGCCGTCTGCATCGGCCTGACCGAGGGGGGCGACGCCCATCGCCTCTCCGAGTGGATCGATCCCCGGCCCTTGCCCCAGGGCATGCAGCAGCTTCTCTACCTGACCTGGTGGGCGGCCCAGTGGCTGGGCGGCGCCCTCGGCGATCAGCCCAGGAGTCGGTAGAGCCAGTCCACCAGGTGGTCCACCAGAGTGTGAGGGCCGACCCCTCCCTCCGTCCAGGGGGTGGGCATGGAGCCTTGGGGGTGGCGCTGGCGGTAGGCTTCGTTGCGGGGATCCAGCAGGGGGCTGGTCAAGGGGACGCCGGCCCGGCAGAGGATGTACTCGGCCCAGACGGCCTGACGGCGTTTGACCAGCAAGGCCAGTTCGTGTCGGTCATCCACCTCTCGACCCCAGACCCGGATGCCGTACTGGCGCAGAAGCATCTCCACCTGGGCGCCGGTGAAGCCCCCGTCCCGGCGGAAGGTGAAACGATGCATGGGGCCGTGGAGCAGCCGGCC
>CAYQEB010000023.1:21907-37301 GCA_964416395.1 uncultured Caldilineaceae bacterium
AAGGCGGACAAGCTCTACCGTCTGCGACACAGCTTGGCCCACATCATGGCCCAGGCCGTCCTGGAGCTCTATCCGGAGGCCAAGATCGCCATCGGGCCGCCCATCGACACGGGCTTCTACTACGACTTCGACCTGGGCGTGGACGAGGAGGGCAAGCCCCGCACCTTCAAGCCCGAGGATCTGGAGAAGATCGAAAAGCGCATGCGAGAGATCATCGCCCAGCGTCTGCCCTTCGAGTACCGGGAGGTGACGGCCGAGGAGGCCAAAGAGCTCTTCAAGGATCAGCCCTACAAGCTGGAGCTCATCGAAGGGCTGGAGAAGGGCGAAGTGGACGAGTACGGCAACGAGACCGAGGAGAAGCCGGTCATCAGCACCTACCGCCAGGGCCCCTTCGAGGACCTCTGCCGGGGGCCCCACGTGGAGCACACGGGCCAGATCCCGCCGGACGCCTTCAAGCTGCTGAGCGTGGCCGGGGCCTACTGGCGGGGGGACGAGAACCGCCCCATGCTCCAGCGCATCTACGGCACGGCCTGGGCCAACAAGAAGGAGCTCAAGAACTACCTGCGCATGCTGGAGGAGGCCAAGAAGCGGGATCACCGCAAGCTGGGCCGAGAGCTGGAGATCTTCATCTTCGACGAGGAAGTGGGGCCCGGCCTGCCCCTCTGGCTGCCCAACGGCGGCATCCTCATCGAGGAGCTGGAGAAGCTGGCCAAAGAGGTGGAGGAGCGGGCCGGCTACCAGCGGGTGCGCACGCCTCACGTGACCAAGGAGGCCCTCTTCCTGCGCAGCGGTCACCTGCCCTACTACGCGGAGAGCATGTTCCCGCCCATGGAGATGGAAGGGGTGCGCTACTACATCAAGCCCATGAACTGCCCCTTCCACCACAAGATCTACGGCTCCAAGGTGCGCAGCTACCGGGAGCTGCCCGTGCGTCTGGCCGAGTACGGCACCTGCTACCGCTACGAGAAGAGCGGCGAGCTCTTCGGCCTCATGCGGGTGCGCTCCATGCAGATGAACGATGCCCACATCTACTGCACCGAGGAGCAGTTCGAGGAGGAGTTCCTGGGCGTGGTGGAGCTCTACAGCTACTACTTCAAGCTCTTCGGCATCGAGAAGTACGTCATGCGCCTGAGCACCCACCATCCCAAGGGGCTGGGCAAGAAGTACGTGGACAACCCCCGTCTCTGGCAGAAAACGGAGGAGATGGTGCGCAGCGCCCTGCACCATGGCAACGTGCCCTTCGTGGAGGTGCCGGACGAGGCAGCCTTCTACGGCCCCAAGATCGACGTGCAGATCTGGAGCGCCATCGGGAAGGAGTTCACCCTGGCCACCAACCAGGTGGACTTTGCTGTGCCCGAGCGTTTTGACCTGACCTACGTGGACAAGGACGGCAAGGAGAAAACGCCCCTCTGCATCCACCGGGCGCCCTTGAGCACCCACGAGCGCATGATCGGCTTCCTCATTGAGCACTACGCGGGGAACTTCCCGGTCTGGCTGGCGCCGGAGCAGGTGCGGATCATCCCCATCACCGACGCCCACCACGAGTACGCGGTCCAGCTGGAGCGACGGCTGCGAGAGGCCGGCGTGCGGGTCAAGGCGGACCTGGGCTCGGAGCGCATGAACGCCAAGATCCGCAGCGCCCAGCTCATGAAGGTGCCCTACATGCTGGTGGTGGGGGATCGGGAGCGGGAAGAGGGCACGGTCTCCCTGCGTCGTCGGGACGGCAAACGGCGAAACGCCATGCCTGTGGACGAATTCGTGGCCCTGGTCACAGAGCGGATCGCCACCCGCTCGTCGGAGCTGTAAGCTGAATTGCGTCGAACCGAGCATCCTCTCCGGGGTCTGCGTCGAAATTTTCGCAAAAAACTTGACGCTCCCCAGAGAGGATGCTATACTTTCAGGCTGGAACCACGCGATCCCAGGGGCGTTCCCGCTCTCAGGATCTGCAACAGGTCAACAACATCATCACCCTGGCAGTCCCTGTAAGGAGTACAGAACATTAGCACACACACAACCCGCATCAACCGGTCAATCCGTGCTCGAGAGGTTCGGGTGATCGGGCCGGACGGAGAACAGTTGGGCATTTTGCCGGTGCAGGAAGCGCTGCAGCTTGCCCAGGAGCGCGACCTGGATCTGGTGGAGGTCGCTCCCAACGCCAAACCGCCCGTCTGTCGCCTCATGGACTACGGCAAGTATCTCTATGAGCGGCAGAAACGGGAGCGAGAGGCCCGGAAAGCCCAGAAACAGGTGGAGATCAAGGAAGTTCGCCTTCGCCCCAAAACCGGTGAGCACGACATCCAGGTGGTCCTGCGCAAGGCCCGGAAATTCCTGGAGGAAGGCCAGAAAGTCAAGGTGCGGATCCGTTTCCGAGGGCGGGAGATCGTCCACTCCAATGTGGCCCGGGACCTGATGCGCCGGGTGGCGGAGGAACTGGCCGATGTGTCCGTTGTGGAGTCTCCGCCCAAGATGGAGGGGCGGAGCATGATCATGATCCTGGCCCCAGGGACGGCCAAGGCGTAAACCAGTGGGCTCTCCCCGGTGGCCTGTTCCAGTGACCCGCCGGTGATGGTTTGTTCCCGAGAGCCGCCAACTCAACGTTGTGCAATGCGGGCGTTCCGCCCGTTTTTGTCTGTCTGCCAGTCAGTTCTCGTCTAAATCGACAACTGAATCGACAACACGGAGCATCTGAGAGTATCGGAGACCAAGAATGCCCAAGATCAAGACCCACAAAGGCGCTCGGAAACGCTTCCGCCTGACCCGCAAGGGCAAGGTCATGCGCATGAAGCAGGGGCGTGGCCACCTGCGCCGCAAGAAGAACAGCAGCAAGATCAGCGACTTCCGGCACGCCGTGCCCAGCAGCGAGAAGTCCCTCATCAAACTGGTGAAGCGGGTCGTCCCCAACGCGGACGAACGCTGAACCCATTCACCCAGAACCTGGAATCATCGCTCGCAAGTACGTGACCGGCCAGGACGAAGAGGCGGCCTTCCCACCTGGGAGCCCGCCCGCCATCACGGAAGGAGAAAACCATGCCACGGTCAAGACCGAAGGTATACGCGCACAAGCGCCACAAGAAGGTCCTCAAGTTCACCAAAGGGCAGTACGGAACCCGATCCAAGCTCTTCCGTCGGGCCAACGAGGCCATGCTCAAGTCCCTCTTCTACGCCTACCGGGATCGCCGCAACCGGAAGCGGGACTTCCGCCGTCTCTGGATCGCCCGCATCAACGCCGCGGCCCGGCAGAACGGCCTCAGCTACAGCCGTTTCATCCACGGCCTGAAAAAGGCCAACGTCCAGGTGGACCGGAAGGTGCTGGCCGACATCGCCGCCCGGGACGCCGCCACCTTCACCAAACTGGCTGAGCTGGCCAAGCAGCACCTGGAGTAACCCAGGGGCCGCCCGACATGGAACGATACTGGCAGACGAACGGCAGGGGTTCACGAACCTCTGCCGTTTTTTCGTCCCCCACCCCGTAACCACCCCCCAGCCGTCCATCACCGCAGGAACCTGCCATGATCACCAGCACCAGCAACCCGCAAGTCAAGCTGGCCCGCAAGCTTCGCCGACGCCGCCACCGGGAACAGGAGGGCCTCTGCCTTTTGGAAGGGGAGCGCCTGCTCCGGGACGCCTGGCAGGCCGGGGTGCGCCCCCGCACCGTCTTCTACCTGCCCCAGGTGGCGGAGAGACGCCCTCCCCTCCGGGCGCTCCTCGCGGCGCTGGAGAGGGCCGGCGTGCCCGTTCTGGCCTGCACCGAGCCGGTCTTCGCCAGCATGGCCGAGACGGTGACCCCCCAAGGCGTCCTGGCCCTGGCCCCCATCCCGGAGCGGCCCCTGCCCACCGCTGTGACCCTGGCCCTGCTCCTGGACCGGGTGCGGGATCCGGGCAACGCAGGGACCTTGCTGCGCTCTGCGGCCGCGGCCGGCGCGGATCTGGTGATCTTCGGGCCGGAGACGGTGGACCCCTTCAACGGCAAGGTGCTGCGGGCCGCCATGGGGGCCCACTTCCGCATCCCCCTGCGCAGCGTCCCCCGCTGGGCCGAGCTGGAGGAGCTGCTGCCCCGGCTGGGCCAGCTCTACCTGGCAGAGGCCCAGGCCGAGACCCTCTACGACCAGGTGGACTGGCGGCGCCCCTCCACCCTGGTGGTGGGGGGCGAAGCGGCCGGGGCCAGCCCCCAGGCCCGAGCCCGGGCCCTCCCCATCGCCATCCCCATGGCCAACGGCGTGGAGTCCCTCAACGCGGCGGTGGCCGGCTCCGTGATCCTCTTCGAGGCCGCCCGCCAGCGCCGCTCCTCCCTCCCGTGACCCTCCTGCCCCCTCCGGTGACTCCTCGACCTCTCCTCTGACCTCAACTCGCCAGGAAGGCCAGCAACAGCTCGTTCACCCGGGCCGCCTCCTCGTGCTGCACCCAGTGGGTGGCCTCGGGGATCACCGTGAGCTCGCCCTGATCGCAGAGCTCCAGGCTGATCCGCGCCCCCTCCAGCTTCAGGAAGCGGTCCCTCGCCCCCCAGATGATCCGGGTGGGCGCGTGGATCCGGATGTCCGGGGCGGGCCGGGGCGGGTGGCGGAAGATGGCCCGATACCAGTGGATCATGCTGGTCAGGGCCCCAGGCTGGGACCAGGCCTCCCGGTAGCGCGCCAGGTCCTCTGGCGTGAAGGTTCCGGGCCGGGCGCTGCCCTCCAGGGCGCGGGCCATGCCTGCGTAGTGGTTCAGGCTCATCAACATCTCGGGCAGCCAGGGGATCTGGAAGAAGAACATGTACCAGCTGCGCAGGAGCTGCCCTGGATCCTGGCGCATGAGACGGCGCTGCACCGCGGGATGGGGCACGTTGAGGATGCCCAGCTTCCTCACCGCCTGGGGATGTTTCATGGCCAGCCACCAGGCCACCCCGGCCCCCCAGTCGTGGCCGATGACCGCAGCCTGTTCTTCCCCTGCCGCCTGGATCAGCCCCAACACGTCCTGGGCCAGCTCGTCCAGGTTGTAGGCTGCGATCCCGGCGGGCTTGTCGCTGCGGTTGTAGCCCCGCTGGTCCGGCGCCCAGACCCGGTAGCCGGCCTGGGCCAGGGCTGGGATCTGTCGCCGCCAGCCGTACCAGAACTCGGGGAAGCCGTGGAGCAGGATCACCAGAGGGCCGTTCGGGGGCCCGTCCTGGACCAGGTGCAGGGTGATGCCGTTGGTTTCGATCCATTTGTGTTCCACGCTTCGCCTCCTGTCGCTTTCCTCGTCCCACCATCCGTCAGGGACGTCTTCGCCATCCCTGGTGGCGGGATTGTATCACCGAGCCGGGGAAAGGGCGAGCGGGCCCGGATCGACGGGGGTGATGAGACTTTTGTCGCAGCCGGAGCCGGAAAATTTTGGCACAATGGGGAGCAACCCCGCTGTGGCTTCCGTGCACTGTGCGGCCTCGAACTCTGTTCGCCTTGCCTTCGTTCGCCCGTCTTCCTTCACTCCTCGTCCACCATTTGCTCAGGAGGTGAAACTGCCATGTCCGACGAAAAGGAGAAACCAGACGTTTCCCTGGGTCAGAAGCTGTTCGACAACATCTTCCTGCTGTTGATCCTCTCCCTGCTGGTCAGCACCGTGCTGTACAACGTCTGGGGGCTCATCGAGGTCTTCTCCGTCCCCCCACTCACACCCTAAAAGGAGGAGAACATGCTTGCACCACAACAGGCCTGGTGGAGGCCCCTGCACCGGATCGAGCGCAGCTGGGTGCTGGTGGCCTTCGTCTGGTGCATCTTCCTGACCATCATGATGCCCATCTGGTTCTTCATGGGGCGGCAGAACGTGCCAGTCACCACTTACCGAGTGGACGCCGCCACCTATCAGCAGCTGGTGAGCGACTTTGTGGACCAGTACCAGGTGGACACCCTGAACGGTGTGCCCGTGGTGGAGCCTCCTCCCGACTCAGACGTCTACCTGCTGGCCCGCCAGTGGCAGTGGTACCCCGTCCTGAAGCTGAAGAAAGGGGAGACCTATCGCCTCCACATCTCGTCCCTGGACGTGCAACACGGCTTCTCTCTCCAGCCCACGAACCTGAACCTGCAGATCCTGCCTGGCTATGACTACGTGGCCACCCTGACCCCCACCCAGAGCGGGGACTTCGCCCTGATCTGCAACGAGTACTGCGGGATCGCCCACCACCTGATGGTCAGCAAGATCATCGTCACCGAGTAGAAGGAGGTGTTTCTGTGACAGCCGCAACCATGCCCGTTCCAGAGGCGAAGGCGGAATTTCGCTCCTGCCCTGTGACGGGCCTCCAGGTGGACTTGGCCGCGGAGAAGCTCATCAAGGCCAACGCGGTGGCCGCGGTGGTCTTTCTCCTCATCGGCGGCTTCTTCGCCCTGCTCCTGGCCCTGACCCGCTGGCAGGCCATCCATCTCCTGCCTGCGGACTGGTTCTACCGCATCCTCACCGGCCACGGTTTCGACATGCTGGTGGCCTGGATCGTCTTTTTCGAGGTGGCTGGCCTCTACTTCGGCGGCGCGGTGATGCTGAACGCCCGCCTGGTCGCGCCCAAGATGGCCTGGCTGGCCTACGCCCTCATGGTGGTGGGCGCGGTGCTGGTCAACATCATGACCCTCCTGGGCGGCTCGGACGTCATGTTCACCGCCTACGTGCCCTTGAAGGCCCACCCCCTCTGGTATCTGGGCGTCATCCTCTTCGCGGTGGGCGCGCTCATCGCGGTGCTCCTCTTCTTCGCCACCGTCGTGGTGGCCAAACGGGAGAACACCTACCAGGGCTCCGTGCCCCTGGTCACCTTCGGCCTCATCGCCGCGGCCATCATCGCCCTCTACACCCTGCTCTCCGGCGCGGTGGCCTTCGTCCCGGCTTTCCTCTGGGCCCTGGGGATCCTGCCGAAGGTCGATCCCGCTTTCTACCGCAACGTCTTCTGGAGCTTTGGCCACCCGGCCCAGCAGATCAACCTGGCCGCCATGGTGGCCATCTGGTACGCCCTGGCCGCCTTGACCGTGGGGGCCAACCCGGTGAACGAAAAGCTCTCCCGCTGGGCCTTCGTGCTCTACATCCTCTTCATCAACCTGGGCTCCGCCCATCACCTGCTGGTGGATCCCGGCCCGAGCTTCGCCTGGAAGGCCACCAACACCTCCTACGCCATGTACCTGGCCGTCCTGGGCAGCCTGATCCACGCCTTCTCCATTCCTGCTGCGGTGGAGGTGGCCCAGCGGCGCAAGGGCTTCACCCGGGGGCTCATGGAGTGGCTCTGGAAGGCCCCCTGGCGGGAGCCGGGCTTCTCCACCCTGGTCATCTCCATGACCCTCTTCGGCTTCATCGGCGGGGTCACTGGCGTGGTCATCGGCACAGAGCAGATCAACATGTCCGCCCACAACACTCTGCGCCTGCCCGGCCACTTCCACGCCACGGTGGTCTCCGGCACCACCCTGGCCTTCATGGGGCTGACCTACTACCTGATCCCTCTCATCTTCCGCAAGGAGCTCAAGCTCAAGAAGCTGGCCTCCTGGCAGCCCTACGTCTTCGGCGGCGGCATGCTCCTGGTCTCTGTGGGCATGATCGTCAGCGGGCTCCAGGGCGCGCCTCGCCGCCACTGGGACATCACCTTCACCGGCGCTCCCATCGACGTGGCCCTGCCTGGCGCGGTCCACATCAGCCTGGCCGTCATGGGCGTGGGCGCCCTCATCGCCATCATCGGGGGCATCATGTACCTGGCCGTGGTCCTGGCCTCCGTCTTCACCGGCCCCACTCGGGAAGCCAGCCGCCTGACCCTGGTCATGTCCGAGGAGAACCCCCTGGTGAAGTACGCGGTGCCCAACCTGGGCAAGGAGCCGGAGGGCAAGCTCTCCCCCCGGGGCTCTCTGACCATCGCCTTCGTCTTCCTGGCCTTCTTCGTCGTCTACTACCTGAGCAACTGGTGGCTCCTGGGCCGGGCCTGGCACATCCGCTAGCCCAGATCCACCCATCGGCCATCTGGACCTGGCGGGGCTTCCTCGCCAGGTCTTTCCCTTTGAACCGGCTGGAACGGAACCAGCCAGCCCATTGGCGAAAGCGGACGAACCCAACTGGAAGAATCGCTCCTTCCTGGAATCCAGGGAGGCTTGAGGACAGGGCCTGAATCATGGCGTGGTCAGTCTTTTTTCTCGGACTTTTGGGCAGCGTGGGGCACTGCACGGGCATGTGCGGCGGGGTGGCCCTTCTCCTGGGCCGGGCCGACCGGGCCCGGGGAGGACGGCTGCTCCTGGTGCACCTGGGCCGGCTCACCACCTACACCCTCCTGGGCGGCCTCCTGGGATCCCTGGGCGCGGCCCTGGGCTGGGTCAGCGGACGGCCCAACCTGAACGGTCAACTGCCCCGGGACGCCCTGCACGCCCCCGGATTGGCCTGGATCCAGGGGGTCCTGGCCCTGCTGGCCGGTCTCCTGGCCCTCTACATGGCCGCCGCCCTCCTGGGACGGGCCCCCTCGCCGGAGCTGGCCCTGAGCCGGGTCACCCGCTGGTGGGGACAGGCCATGCGCCGGGCCGCTCCCGCCCGCTCGGATCGCGGCCTGGCTGCCTGGGCGACTCCTTTCGCCCTGGGCCTGCTCTGGGGGTTGCTGCCCTGCGGGCTAGTCATGGCGGCCCTGCTGGTGGCCCTGGTGGCCGGCTCCCCCGGGGCGAGCGCCGGGACCATGCTCCTCTTCGGCCTGGGCACCCTTCCCCTCACCCTGGGGATCACCCTCTTCCCCCGGCTCGCCGGCGCCTGGCCGCGCCGCCTGGCCCCAAGGCTGCGCCCCCTCACCGCGGGGATCCTGGTCCTCTTCGGGGTGCAACTGGCCCTGCGTGGGCTGGTGGCCTGGGGCTGGATCGGCCACGCACGCATGGGAGGACTGATCCTGTGGTGAACCCGCCTGTGACCTGTGAGCTCTGCGGCCTGCCCACCCACCATCCCGTCACCGACCGGGCGGGACGGGCCTTCTGCTGCCCTGCCTGCCAGGAGGTGAGCGCCCTCCTGGGCCAGCCCCGGCCAGCATCCGGGAGCGAAACCCCATCCGCCACCCCATCCGCCACTCCAGCCACCGTCCCAGCCGGGGAGCGGGCGGAGGCCACCCTCTCCCTGGGCGGCCTCTGGTGCGTCTCCTGTTCCTGGCTCATCGGCGAGAAGCTGGAGCGCACCCCCGGCGTCCAGGAAGCCCGGGTGAACTTCGTCCAGCGGGAAGCCCAGGTGCGCTACGACCCCACCCGCACGGACCCTCGACGGCTGGTGAAGCAGGTGCGCCGCCTGGGCTACCGGGCCTGGCTCCCCGGGGACGACCCCTACGACGAGGAGGAGGCCCACTGGAACCGTCTCCTGGTCAGCGGCGTGCTGGTGATGCACATCATGCTCATCAGCTTCTTCATCTACGGCCGGGAGTGGCTGGGCCTCGCCTCCCCGGACACGGAATGGCTGGTGGTCTTCTTCAACCGCATCCTCCTGGTGGCCAGCCTGCCCGTGCTCCTGATCCTGGGCTGGCCCATCCTGCGGGCTGGAGCCGCCAGTCTCCTGCGGGGCCGGCCCAACACCCACACTCTCATCGCCCTGGGCGCCTTCTCCGCCTTCGGCCTCTCCCTGCGCAACCTGATGATGGGCCAGGAACGGGTCTACTTCGACACCGCGGCGGTGCTCCTGTTCCTGGTGGCCATCGGCCACTGGCTGGAGATCCAGGCCCAGAAGGCGGGCACGGAGAGCGTGGAGCGTCTGGCCCAGAAGCTTCCCGCCCAGGCCCGGCTGGTGACGCCCCAGGGGGAGGTGGAGACCCCCCTGGACCAGGTGCGCCCAGGGGCCCGGGTGCGGATCCGCCCCGGGGAGCGCTTCCCAGTGGACGGCCTGGTGGCTACGGGCCAGGGGGACGTGGACGAGAGCCTCCTCACCGGGGAGCCGGAGCCGGTCCTGCGCCAGGCCGGGGACCCGGTGCTGGCCGGGACGGTCAACCTGGACGGCAGCTTCGATGTCATCGTCACCGCGGTGGGCGGCGAGACCCTGGCCGGGCAGATCGGCCGCCTGCTCCACCAGGCCCTCTGGCAGCGGGCCCCCATCGAGCGGCTGGCGGACCGGCTGGCCGCGCTCATGGCGCCCGGCGCGGTGATCCTGGCCGGAGCCACCTTCGCCTACTGGAGCCAGGCTGCGGACATGGAGACGGGCCTGGTCTACGCCCTCTCGGTGCTCCTCATCGCCTGTCCCTGCGCCCTGGGCATCGCCACCCCCCTGACCCTCTGGCTGGGGCTGGGCCGGGCGGCCAAGGCGGGCGTCCTCCTGCGCCAGACCGGCGTGCTGGAGCGGCTGGCCCGAGCTCGGCAGATCTTCTTCGACAAGACCGGCACCCTCACACGCTTGCCCATCCGCCTCCAGGAGGTGGCCACGGATGGCGTGGCCCGGGAGGAGTTCCTGGCCCTGGTGGCTCGGGTGGAAGCCCTCTCGGAGCACCCCCTGGGCCGGGCCATCGCCGGGGCGGTGGCGGAGATCGGCGCGTCCGGCCCCACGGTGGAGGAGTTCCGGGCCCACCCCGGTCGAGGGGTCACCGCGCGGGTGGACGGCCGATCCGTCTGGATCGGCAGCCGGTCCTGGCTGGAGGACCAGGGGCTGGCCCTCTCTCCTCGGCTGGCGGCGCTGGCCCAGGAGTGGCAGGAGCGAGGGCTCTCCCTGGTCTTCGCCGGTTGGGATGGGCGCATCACCGGGCTGCTGGGCCTGGGGGAGACGGTGCGGCCGGAGGCTCGGGACGCGCTGGCTCGCCTGCGGGAGCTGGGACTGGCGGTGACGGTCCTCACCGGGGACAGCCAGGCGGCCGGGCGGCGCTACCAGGAGCTCCTGGGCGTGCCCGTCCTGGCGGAGCAACGGCCCGAGGAGAAGCTGGCCTGGCTGGCGGCGGCAGGCGAGGACGCGGTCATGGTGGGGGATGGGATCAACGACGGGCCGGCCCTGGCCCAGGCCGGGGTGGGCGTGGCCGTGCACCAGGGCACGGACGTGGCCCAGTCCGCGGCGGACGTGGTGCTCCTGCGGGAGGATCTCCGGGCCCTGCCCTGGCTGGTGGAGCTCTCTCGGGCCGCCATGACCAAAGTCCGCCAGAACCTGGCCTGGGCCTTCGTCTACAACGCCCTGGGCCTGGCCCTGGCGGTCAGCGGACGGCTGCAGCCCTCCATCGCCGCCCTGCTCATGGTCCTGAGCAGCCTGGTGGTCACCGTCAACGCCCTGGGCCTGGGCAGACATGGGGACGATGAGGGGCGCGCCCTGCCTCGGGACGCGGAGCGCCCGGCCGTCGAGCCCACCCACCCAATCCCCCGGCCGTCCAACTCCCCCGTCTCCCAACCACCCGACCAACCTGTCTCTGTGTGATCGCCCATGGCTAACTCGCGCAAGATCTACCCGGCCCGTCGCACTTTACGCCTCCTGGAGGGGGGCTGGACCCGGCTGGAGCGGCTCATCGACCGACTGGCCGGTGCAGGGCCCCGCTCTCGCTCCTACAATCCCCTCTATCACCTGGGCGCCTTGACCATCTTCCTGCTCATCGTCCTGGCGGTCACGGGCCTCTACCTCACCGCCTTCTACCGGCCCGGCAGCGATCGGGCCTACGCCAGCGTTCTCTTCATCGACGCCAGCTGGTTGGGCTCCCTGATGCGCACAGTGCACCGCTACACCTCGGACGCCTTGCTCGTCGTGGCCGTCCTCCACGCCTTGAAGATGTTCCTGAGCGACCGCTTCTGGGGCGCCCGCTGGCTGGCCTGGGTGAGCGGGTGGGGCCTGGTGGCGCTCTTCTGGGTCATCGGCACCATGGGCTACTTCCTGGTCTGGGATCAGGCGGCCCAGTGGCTGATGGACTACGCCCTGGCGCTCCTGGGCGGCTCCTTCCCGGTCTCCTTCCTGGGGCCGGACGCGCCGGCCCGCACCTTCTCCTTCTTCGTCATTATCCTCTTCCTGCACGTCTTCCTGCCGCTGAGCCTGGTCCTGGGCATCCTGGTCCACGGGATGCGCCTGGCCCGCACCCGCTACTGGACGCCCCGCTGGCTCATGGCGGTCACCGGCGTGGCGGCGGTGTTGGTGGGGCTGCTCTGGCCGGTCTCCAGCAACCCGGCCGGGGATTTCCACAAGCTCTTCTCCACGGTCTTCATCGACTGGTGGTACCTGGGCTTCCTGCCCCTGGGCGCCTGGCTGGGCCAGCCCCTCTTCTGGGGGCTCTCCGCGCTGATCCTGGGGCTGATCCTGGCCCTGCCCTGGATCGGACGGGGCCAGCACCTGGGCCCCGCGGTGGTTATCGAGCCAGCCTGCACCGGCTGCGCCCTCTGCGCCCGGGAGTGCCCCTACCACGCGGTGGAGATGGAGCCCCGGGACGACGACACCCCCTACAGCACCATCGCGGTGATGCGGCCCAGCCTCTGCACCGGTTGCGGCATCTGTGTGGCCGCCTGCGCGGACTCGGCCATCGAGCTGGAGGCCCTCCACTCTGCAGTGGTGCGCCAGGATCTGCACCGAGCCCTGCAGGAGCTCATGGACCCGGAGGAGCCGCCGGTGGTCATCTACGCCTGCGACCGCCACTCGGCCCTGGCCTCCCTGCCTCCCCTGGAGCCCGCGCCCTCCCTGGAGCTGGCCATCCCCTTGATCCCGGCCAAGCTGCCGCCCCGGGTCAACTACGGCCTGTGGCGGGACCGGGCGGGGAGGCCCCACCCGGTGATGACCGCGGTGGTGCCCTGCATGGGGATGCTCCACCCCACCTGGGCCGCGGAGATCATCGAGGCCGGCGCGGCAGGGACCATCATGGTCACCTGTCCCTTCGAGGATTGCGCCTACCGGGAGGGCCCCTTCTGGGTGGAGGACCGCATGCGGCGGCGACGCACCCTGCGTCGAGGCAACACCCACCTCCTGGAGGCGGCGCCGGGCAGCTCGGATTGGGTCACGGAGCTCTGGTCCCGCCTGGTGACGGAGCCGGAGGCCATCCAGCAGGCGCCCACCGCCATCCAGTGGCAGCGCTCCCAGGAGGAGAGGCGTCCTCTCCGGGCCACTCTGCCCCGCCTTCTGCCGGCAGTGGCGCTCCTGGCCCTCTTCTTCCTGAGCGGCCTGCTCCTCTGGCAGCCGGCCCGGGTCCCTCTGCCGGCCCAGGCCCAGATCCGGCTGGTGCTCCACCACAGCGGCAAGCTCATGGCCGCGGCTGGGGAGTTGCCCCCGGAGATCGCGGCCAAGCTGCCGGAGAACGTGGACCCGGCTCGGGTCCTGGGCGGGAAGCGCTTCCCGGTGCAGGTGCGTCTGGTGGTGGACGGGGAGCCGGTCCTGGAGAAGACCTTCCGGCCTCGGGGGCTGCGCAGCGAAGGGACCAGCGACGGCATGGCCGTCTGGTGGCTGGCGCCGGGAAGACACCAGGTGCAGATCCTGCTCAACGACGACAGCCGGGAGTGGCGCCCGGTCTTCGACGCGGAGGTGGATCTGGCTTCGGGGAGATCGCTGATCTTGTATTATAATGAGGAGCACGACCGCTTCGAGGTGGTGGACGGCGAGTCAGCAGAGGGCGCGCTGAGGAGCCGGGGAGGATAGCCGTGAAGCGCAAGATCGTGGGCTTTCACCAGGACGAGGTGGGCGACTGGGTGGCGGATCTGGAGTGTGGCCACACCCAGCACGTGCGCCACGACCCGCCCCTGAGCGACCGCCCCTGGGTGTTGACGCCCCAGGGACGCCGCCGTTTCATCGGCTTCCAGCTGGAGTGCAAGATCTGCGACGGCGAGGACATCCGAGCAGGCGACTCACCGGCCCAGGCCCCACCCCTTCCCGATTTCCCTTCCCAAGATTCTGGCAGGTAGAGACCATGTTCGAAAAGAACCGAGCACTGACCACGTGGCTCCTGATCGTCACTGTCCTCATCGGCTTCCTGGTCGTTTTCGGCGGCTATGTGCGGCTGACCCGTTCCGGCCTCTCCATCGTGGAGTGGAACCCGGTCAGCGGTGTGATCCCGCCCATGGGCGATGCGGCCTGGCAGGAAGAGTTCGCCAAGTACCAGCAAACGCCCGAGTACCAGCTGATCAACAAGGGCATGACCCTGGAAGGCTACAAGGAGATCTTCTACCTGGAGTGGTTCCACCGGCTGATCGCTCGCCTGGCCGGGCTCCTGGTGGTGATCCCCCTCTTCTACTTTCTCCTGAAGGGGGTCATCCCCTGGCGGCGCTCCGCGCCCTACCTGACCATCGGCCTGCTCTTCGCCTTCCAGGGCTTCCTGGGCTGGTTCATGGTGGCCAGCGGCCTGGTGGATCGGCCTGCGGTCAGCCACTTCCGCCTGACCATCCACCTGCTCACTGCGCTCCTGCTCCTGGGGCTCACTTTCTGGACCTGGCTGAACCACCGCTATGACTTCCCGGAGAGGCGCCGGCTGGGCTCCTATCGGGGGCTGCACCGTCTGGCCTGGTGGACCCTGGCCGTGCTCCTCTTCCAGATCTCCTACGGCGGCCTGGTGGCCGGGCTGAAGGCTGGCCACGTCTCCAACCGCTGGCCCCTGATGAACGGCCGCTGGATCCCCGAGGGGCTGCTCTCCACCGTGGAGCCCTGGTGGGAGAACCTCTTCGCCACCCCGTTGACCGTCCACTTCGTGCACCGCTGGTTCGCCTTCGCGGTCCTGACCATGGCGGGGATCTTCTACCTGGCCGTTCGCCGGCAAGGGGCCTCGTCCACCCTGCAGAGCAGCGCCCTGCTCCTGGTGGGGCTCGTCAGCGTGCAGATCCTCCTGGGCATCAGCGTGATCTGGTTCGGCGTGCCTATCTGGCTGGCCCTGCTGCACCAGGCCACGGCCATCCTGCTCTACGTGACCACCCTCTTCCTCCTCTACCATCTCCGCCACCAGTTGGCTCCGGCCCCTGCCCAGGCCCGGGCTCCCCATCTCCAAGCGGAGATGGCCTGAGCCCCGCGCACCCATGCCCAAAAAGCCCTGCCCGGAGCTTCCGGAGCAGGGCTTTTTCGCGTGGAGGGGCTGAATGCCCAGGGCGGGCAGGGGCGGCTTGGGGATCTACGCGCCAGGACGGACCGGCGAACGGGCCGCGCGCTCGACCCGCTCTCGTCGTTGAGCCAGGAGCCAGACCCAGGTCGCGCCCAGCCCCAGGAGCATCCCCATGGCCCGGAACATCCCCGGGTAGCCCAGACGCTGGACGAGCAGCCCAGCCAGGACCGGGCCAGCCACCTTGCCGCCGTTCTTGAGCGCGCCCACCATCCCCATGCCCGCGCCCAGGTGAGATGGGCCCACCTGGGCCGCCACCAGGGCCACCGTGGCCGGGAAGAGCAGGGCCTGGGTCGCTCCCAGGAGGCCGGCCAGGGCCAGGAGCAGCCAGGCGTTTCCGGCCACGGTCAGCAGGGGCAGGGCCAGGCCCATGCCCAGCATGCCCAGGGCGATGGCCGGGAGATATCCCACCCGGTCCCCGAAGCGGCCCCCGGCTGGCTTGAGCAGGATGAG
>CAYQEB010000023.1:37401-48491 GCA_964416395.1 uncultured Caldilineaceae bacterium
GAAGAGCTGGACCGGCTCCATCCACAGGAGCAGCCAGCCGCCCAGGGCCGGGCCCAGGATGTAGCCCCCGCTGCGGGCCATGCTGAACCAGCCCAGCCGCTCCGCCTTGCGCTGGGGGCTCTGCTCCGCCACGTAGGCCACGGTCACCGGCCCGTAGATGGCCGTGGCCGTGCCGTGGATCAGCCGCAGGAGCACCAGCTGGCCCGGCGTCTCCACAAAGCGGTAGAGGAAAGGGATGCCTGCGAACAGGGCCGTGCCGATCAGGATCCACAGGCGCCGGCCCAGCCGGTCCGAGAGGAAGCCGAAGAGGGGCTTGGTCACCATGCCGGTGACCGTGGAGACGGCCACAACGGTTCCCAGGAGCAGGTCGGACGCGCCCAGGGCTGCGGCGAAGAGGGGCAGCAGGGGCGTCTTGCCCATCTGGTAGGCGGTGCGCACCAGGAAATCGGCCAGGGTGATGCGCAGGAGATTGCGTCGGTCCATGGAGGCAGGTGACGGGATGGGGAGGGCCGAGGGAACCATCCCCCGGCCCCCGGAAGATCAGCCGCTCGCAGGCCTAGGTCACCACCGGCGGGACGCCCGCGGCCTGGACGGTCTGGTTGAAGGCGGGCAGCTCCTGGTCCAGGATGGCCTCCAGCCGGGCCAGGGCCTGGTCCGCCTCGCGGGAGAGCTTGGCGAAGACGTCGTAGCTCTGGCGGGTGGGCCGAGCGTCCGCGGAGGCCACCACGCTCATCAGCCCCACCAGCTTGGCGTTGACCTTCACCGGCAGGCGCAGGCGGTCGAAGGGGGTCTGGGCCTTGGTCTGGACCAGCGCCTCCTCCACCTGGGTCAATGCCTGGGCCAGGGCCTCCGCTTGGTCCTGGATGGCCTGGCGGGTGGCGTCGTCCAGGTTGGCCTCCCCGGCCTGCTCCGCCCAGAGCTTCACCCGCTCCCGGACCTTGCGCAGCCGCTTCACCGCCTGGTGCACCTGGCTCACCTTGTCCCGGATCTGCATCCACAGCCGGAACTGCTCCTCCATGTCCTCCTGGGTGGCCCCGGTGCGGGGATCCACGTAGATCTGGAAGGTGGCGCTCTGGCTGGCGTCCCCGGCCTCCAGGCGCACCTGGTAGGTCCCTGGCGGCGCGAAGGGGCCGGTGGTGGCTTTCTCGGTGAAGGGATCCCCGGGCAGGGTCTCCGCGTCCGGGTAGCGCATGTCCCAGACGAAGCGGTTCAGGCCTGGGCGAGCCGGCGCGTAGGGCTTGCTCTCCACGCTTTCCGAGGCGTCCGCCTGGCCATTGCCTGCCTGGTCCCCCTGATCTCCCTGGCTGGGTCGGCGGCGGAAGGTGCGGATCTCGTTCCCCTGGGCGTCCAGGAAGGTGAGGGAGACGTTCTCCGGCACGTCCTCCGGCAGGGTATAGTATACGATGACGCCTCGGGGCGGGTTCTCGCCGCTGTCCACCATGCGCAGGATCTCCTGGCCCTCCTCCCCTTCCTCCTGGAAGTAGGTGATCTGAAGGCCGAAGGAGAGGCGGTAGTTGCGGTTGCCCGGGCTGCCGCCCCAGTAGACCCCCCAGTGGAGCCAGCGGCGCAGGGTGGGCCGGGGTGTGAAGAGATGGACCCCTTCCTGGACCGAGCCGGCCGCCAGCTCCCGCAGGGGCGTCAGGTCGTCCAGGATCCAGAAGGAGCGGCCGTGGGTGGCCACCACCAGGTCCCCGTCCTTGATCTTCATGTCGTAGACGGGCGCCACCGGCAGGTTGCCCGGCAGCCGCTGCCAGGTGGCCCCCTCGTCCAGAGAGGCGAGGATGCCTGTCTCCGTGCCCACGAAGAGGAGCCGGGGCTCTTCCGGGTCCACCCGGATCACCCGGGTGATCTCGTCCTGGGGGAAGCCGCGGTCCAGCCGCTGCCAGCTCTGGCCGTAGTCCCGGGTGACGAAGAGGTAGGGCCGGTAGTCGTCCAGCTTGTAGCGGGTGGCGGAGAGGTAGACCGTGGCCGGGTCCACCGGGGAGGGCTCCAGCATGGTGATGTAGCTCCACTCCGGCAGCTCCGGCGGGGTGACGTTCCGCCAGCTCCCGCCCCCATCCCGGCTGACGTGGACCAGGCCGTCGTCGCTGCCGGCCCAGAGGACCCCCGGCTCGTGGGGCGATTCGAAGAAGGCGGAGATGGTGCAGTAGTGCTCCGCGCCGCTGGTGTCCAGGGTCAGGGGGCCGCCGGAGGGCTTCAGTTTACTCTCGTCGTTGCGGGTCAGGTCCGGGCTGATCACCTCCCAGGAGCTGCCCTCGTCCGTGGAGCGGAAGACGTGGTTGCCGCAGGTGTAGAGGACATTCGTGTCATGGGGTGAAAAGGCGATGGGGAAGGTCCAGGGAAAGCGGTAGACCATGTCCTTGGCCCCCCAGCCGCTGTAGAGCTCCGGCCAGACGGTGACCAGGCGGATCTGCTTCGTCCGGTGATCGTAGCGCTGGAGCGCGCCGCCGCCCCCGGGGCTGGAGCCCACCGCGCCCACGAAGACGATGTCCGGGTCGTCGGGCTTCACCGCGATGTAGCCGCTCTCACCCGTCCCGGCCGGGTAGCAGTCCGTCCACGGAATGGCGCCCTTCTCCGAGGCGCTGGGCACCGCGATGCTGGAGTTGTCCTGCTGGGTGCCGTAGACGTGGTAGGGCAGCCGGTTGTCCACGTCCAGGTGATAGAACTGGGCGGTCATCTGGTTGTAGATGCTGGACCAGGTCTCCCCGCCGTTGAAGCTGACGCAGGCCCCGCCGTCGTTGCCGTTGATCATGCGCTGGGGATCCTTCGGGTCGATCCAGAGGGCGTGGTTGTCCCCGTGGGGCGTGGTGATCTCGGTCCAGTTCACGCCCCCGTCCGTGGACTTCCACATGCGCAGGTTGTTCACGTAGACCGTGTCCGGGTCCTGGGGGTCGGCGAAGATGTGCATGTAGTACCAGGGCCGAGCCAGCAGGTCCCGGTTGGCGGTGAGCTGCTGCCAGGTCTGGCCGCCGTCGTCCGAGCGGTAGACTCCCGCCTGGTCCTCCTTGGCCTCGATGATGGCCCAGACCCGGTCCGGCTTGGCCGGGGAGACGGTGACCCCGATCTTGCCCAGGATGCCCCCCTGGGGCAGGCCCTTGGCCCGGCTGATGTTCGTCCAGGTGTCGCCGCCATCGGTGGACTTCCAGAGGCCGCTGTCCGGCCCGCCGCTGACCAGCTCCCAGAAGTGGCGGTGCACCTGCCAGATGCTGGCGTAGAGGATGCGGGGATTGGTCACGTCCAGGGCCAGATCCACCGCGCCGGCCCGCTCCGAGACGTAGAGGACCTTCTCCCAGCTCTGGCCGCCGTCCGTGGTGCGGAAGACGCCCCGTTCCTGGTTGGAGCCGAAGGCGTGGCCCAGCGCGGCCACGTAGACGAT
Source organism: uncultured Caldilineaceae bacterium (assembly GCA_964416395.1). Taxonomy (GTDB): domain Bacteria; phylum Chloroflexota; class Anaerolineae; order Caldilineales; family Caldilineaceae; genus S144-5. The sequence goes on from CAYQEB010000023.1 coordinate 40,778, forward strand.
GTCCGGGTCCTGGGGGTGGATGCGGATCTGGCCGATGTGGTGGGTCTCCTGCAGGCCCACGTTGCGCCAACTCTTGCCCCCGTCCGTGGACTTGTAGACGCCATCGCCCCAGCTCACGTCCCCACGGATGGCCGTCTCGCCCATGCCCACGTAGATCACGTTGGGGTCGGCCTCGGAGACCGCGATGGCCCCCACCGAGGCGCTGCTCAGGTAGCCGTCGGAGATGTTCTCCCAGTAGACGCCGCCGTCGATGGTCCTCCAGACGCCCCCGGCCACCCCGCCGAAGTAGAAGACGTTGCGCTGGGTGGGATGACCACAGGCGGCTACGACTCGCCCGCCCCGGGGCGGCCCGATGCAGCGCCAGTGCAGTGCTTGGAAGGCTTCCGGGTCAAAGGAGAGGTTGCTCATGGGGTTGCTCCCTTCTGGGTGGGTCTGAGCTGGACGGAGCTGCCCGGCTGGTCCCTGGGGGATGGAGGGCCAAACCGGTTCAGAACGGGGATCGATTTGACTTTACCGGAAAGCGGGGGACAAGTCAAACGAGGCGGTTCGAGAGCGGATTCCGTGGGTTGGACGACGGCTGGGCGTGCTCACTTTTCCAGGAGCCGTTTCATGGCGGCCCGGCCCAGCATGGGAAAGGCCTGGTCGTCCGCCACCGGGTGGTAGAGGCCGGCCCGGACGTCCCGGTAGTAGCGCTCCAGGGGCAGCCGTTTGGACATGCTGGCGCCTCCGGCCACCCGCATGCAGTGATCCACCGCCTGCGCCGCGTGGTTGGTGACAGTCACCTTGGCCGCCACGATGTAAGAGGAGAGCTCCCGGCGCCGGTCCGGGAAGCGGTCCCAGTCGTCCGCCACCTGGGTGAGGAGGGCCCGGGCCTGGCTCAGGAGCAGATCCGCCTGGCCCAGGCGTCGCTGCACCGACTCCAGCTGGGCGATGGGCTTGCCCAGGGCGGTGGGCGTCCGCTCCTGGGCGTAGCGGATGGCTGTCTCCAGAGCCGCCTGGGCCACGCCCAGATAGACCGCGCTGACCGTGAGGGCGAACCAGGCGTTGATGGTGGATTTGGTGGGATCGTCCGCCTGGGGATGGCCCCGGTGGAGCATGAAACGGTGGGGCACCCGGGCCTCCACGATGCGGATGTCGTGGCTGCCCGTGGCCCGCATGCCCAGGGCATCCCAGCTCTCGATGATCTGGATGTGGGGCCCTTTGGGGACCACGAACCGGGCTACGTGGCCGCTGCCGTCCTGGAGCGCGGCTGGGATGATGAAGTAGTCCAGGGCTGGGCTCATGCTGGCGAAGGTCTTGTAGCCGTCGATGATCCACTCCACAGGCTCCACGCCTCGGTTGGCGTAGACGGGTTTGGCCGTGGTTTTGGGCAGACCGCCCCGGCTGGGGCTGCCCAGCTCCGGCTCGGTGGCGATGGAGTTGACCAGCGCGCCTCGGCGCACCGTCTCCTGGCAGAGGTGGGCGAAGATCTCCTCTGGCCAGGAGCGGGTCTCCGCCGCGGATCCCATGACCTGCATGTGCATGGTCAAACTCAAGGCGGTGCTGCCGTCCCCCACGGCCAGGGCCTCCATGGTCAGGACCGTCTCCAGGAGGTTGGCGCCCCAGCCGCCGAACTCCTGGGGGATGACCAGCTTGGGCAGGCCGGCCTCCCGGATCTCGGCGAAGTTCTCGTGGGGGAACGTGCCCAGCCGGTCGTGTTCCGGGGCCCGCTCCGCGAAGCGGGGGGCCAGCTCCTGGGCGATGGCCACGAAGCGGCGTTGACGTTCTGTGCGTGGAAAGATCATGGGTGGCTCCGATATCCTGGTGCTCGGTTTGCGTGGACGGCGTCGAATTCAGGATATTTTAGCACAGCCCTGGGGAAAAGCAGCGTTCCCCGGCCCTGCTGGATCCAGCCGCTTGCCCGGAGAAGGGCTCCCCCGTATAATGGACGGCACAGCTTGGCTGAACCACTTTAGGGCCGAGAGCCGGCTGGCTCGGTCGGCCCGATCCTGGAAGCGGGCTGCCCGCCCCAGGCCCGGCTTCCATCCACCGCACGGAGAACTGCCCCATGCCTCCCACACCCGCAGATCCCCCCGCCCAGCCTGCCGCGGATGAGCTTCCCCTGGCCGACCTGGAGAGCCTGACCGACGTGGAAAACCTGCCGGAAGTGGAGGGCCCGTCCGCTCCGGTCGCAGGAGAGGAAGCGGAGGAATTCCACACGGATCAGGTGCTGACCATCGTGGGCGGCCACTTTGTCCACGACTCGTTCAGCGCCTTCGTGGCCCCCTTGCTCCCGGTGATCCAGGAGCGGCTGGGCACGGGCTACGCGGCCACCGGTGGACTCTCCGTCTTCATGCAGATCCCCAGCCTGCTCAACCCGTTCATCGGCTACCTGGCGGATCGGGTGAGCCTGCGCTACTTCATCATCCTGGCCCCGGGGATCACCGCCACGCTGACCAGCAGCCTGGGCCTGGTGGAGAGCTACGTCCTCCTGGCCCTGCTCCTTTTCACCGCGGGGATCAGCGTGGCCACCTTCCACGCGCCGGCGCCGGCCATGATCGCCCGGGTGGCTGGGCGGCGGGTGGGCACGGGCATGAGCCTCTTCATGGCCGGGGGCGAGCTGGGCCGCACCTTGGGGCCCCTGCTGGTGGTCACCGCGGTGGGCTGGTGGGGCATCGAGGGCATCTGGCGGCTGGCCTTCATCGGCTGGGCCTTCTCCGGGGTGCTCTACCTGCGCCTGCGCCATGTCTCGGCCCGGCCTATGGCCCGGAACCAGATCGGCCTGAGAGATCTCTGGCCCCGGATCCGCCGCTTCTACCCGGCCATCGTCTGGATCGTCCTCACCAAGGCCTTCATGGTGGTGGCCCTGACCACCTACCTGCCCATCTTCATGCGGGACGTGCAGCAGGCCAGCCTCTGGTTGGCTGGGGCTTCCCTCTCCATCCTGGAGGGGGCGGGGGTGGTGGGGGCCCTGCTCACCGGCACGTTGAGCGACCGGCTGGGCCGCATCCGGGTGCTCTTCACCGTGCTGATCCTGGCGCCCATCCTGTTGGTGGCCTTCCTCTACGCGCCCCAGTGGCTGATCTTCCCCCTCCTCATGGCCCTGGGGCTCACCGCCATCTCCCCCACGCCGGTCATCCTGGCCCTGATCCAGGACACCTTCCCAGAGAACCGGGCCATGGCCAACGGCATCTTCCTCACCGTGGCCTTCCTGGTGCGGGCGGTGGCCATCTGGGTGGTGGGCTTCCTGGCCGACCACTTCGGCCTCCAGAGCGCCTATCTGTGGAGTGGGCTGGCTGCACTGCTGAGCGTGCCGGGGATCTTCTTCCTTTCCAGCGGAAGGAGGGAAGGCGAGGGGAGCCGAGGCTAGCCGGCCAGCAGGGTCTGGAGGAGGGCCCAGAGGCGCGGACCGAAGAGGAAGAGGGCCACCACCAGGCTGCCCACCGCCCCCAGGACCACCGCGCCGGCCGCGGTGTCCTTGGCCACCTTGGCCAGGGGATGGTGATCCGGGCTGACCAGATCCACCACCGCCTCCAGGGCGGTGTTCATCATCTCCAGGGCCAGGACGGTGACGATGAGCAGGGCGAGGATGGCCCACTCCAGGGCGGTGAAGCCCAGGAGCAGCCCCAGGAGCACGGCCGTCGCGGCGATGCCCAGCTCGATCCGGGCGTTGCGTTCGTGGCGCAGGGTGTGCTTCACGCCGCCCAGGGCTGTGGCGATGCTGCGCCAGACCGTCCAGCCAGGCTGATGGTGGGGCAAGGGGGTGGGGCGCTCCGGAGACGGGGTGGGATGGCCGGGGTGGAGGGGGGCCGGGGGTTGTTTCTCAGTGTTGGTCGCCATGCTGTCGGTCGCCATGTTCTTCTTCACCCGGGGCGATGGCCACGCCCAGGGCCTCGAGGATGCGCTCCTGGACCTGCCACATCCGGGCCTTCTCCTGGGGCGTGGCGTGGTCGTAGCCCAGGAGGTGGAGCACGCCGTGGACCACCAGCAGCTGCAGCTCCGCCTCCACAGGGTGGCCGTAGCGGGCGGCCTGGCGCACGGTGTAGGGGTAGGCGATGATCACGTCGCCCAGGTAGGTGGCCATCTCCTGGGCCAGCTCTGGGGGCAGCTCCATGGGGGGCTGGGCCTGGCCCTCCTGGGCGGGGAAGCTGAGGACGTCCGTGGGCCGATCCACGCCCCGGTACTGGCGGTTCAGCTCCCGGACCGTCTCGTCGTCCGTGAGCACCACGGTCAAGGAGGCGGCCTGGAGTCCGTGCTGGCGCAGGGTCTCCGCGACGGCGGCCTCCAGCGCCTGCTGGTCCACGGCCTGGGCGAAAGGCTCGGCCACTTCCACGCTGATGGCGTAGTGGACGGTCTCGGGTTGGGGATCGGCCATGGCCCTTGCTCCTCGCCTGGGTCTTTCTCTTGCTCTTCGTCTTCCGCTACTTCGTCTTCCGCTGCTTGCTCTTTCTCTGCGTCTTCCTCGCCTTGCCCTGTCGACTTCATCTGGCGCCCAGGGGACTGCCGGGGGCTGGGTCCGGGATGGGCGCCGCCTCGCCGGTCTCGGGGATGCGGCCGTTGCTGCTTTGGGGGGCCGGGGTCGCGGGCTTGGGGTACTTGACCCGGGGATGGTGGACGCCCTGGAGCACCTGGGAGAAGATCTGCTTGACCATCTTCAGATCGCCCAGGGTCAGCCCGCTCTCGTCCAGGGCCCCTTCCAGCACCCGCTCGGTGATCAGCCGGTTGACCAGCGCGTCCAGTTCCTGGCGCGTGGCCGGCCGCTCCGCTCGCACCGCGGCCTCGCAGATGTCCGCCAGCATGAGGATGCCCGTCTCCTTGCTCCGGGGTGAGGGCCCGGGGTAGCGGAACTCCTCCTCGGCCACCGACGCCCCTTCGCCTGCCTGCTCCCGGGCCTTGTGGAAGAAATATTGGACCAGCTGGGTCCCGTGGTGCTCCTGGATGAAGTCCTGGATGGGGGTGGGCAGGCCGTATTTCCGGGCCAGGTCCATGCCGTCGGCCACGTGGCTGATGATGATCTGGGCGCTGGTCTTGGGGTCCAGGTCGTTGTGGGGGGAGGCCCCGTCCGCGATGTTCTCGGAGAAGAAGTAGGGTCGGGCCGTCTTGCCGATGTCGTGGTAGTAGGCCCCCACCCGGGTCAGGAAGGCGTCCGCGCCGATGGCCTCTGCGGCCCGCTCGGCCAGGTTGCTCACCAGGATGGTGTGGTGGTAAGTGCCCGGCGCCTTCAGGAGCAGCTGGCGCAGCAGGGGGTGGGTGGGCCGGCTCAGCTCCATGAGCTGCAGGTTGGTGGTGATGCGGAAGAGGTTGCCCAGCATCAGGTAGCCGATGAGGGCCATGCTGGCCGAGAGGCCGCCGTTGATGGCGATGGCCATCATGGACTGGGCGATCTGGGTGCGCCAGATCTCCAGCTGGGGGATCCAGAAGATGAGGGTGATGGCCAGGTTGCTCAGGGCGATGCCCAGGCCAGCCCAGATGAAGGCGGTGGCTCGCTCCGCCCGTCCCAGGATCACCGAACCCACCAGGGCCCCCATGCTGTGGTAGAAGATCAGGTTCACATCGCCGTTGCTGAAGTGGGCGACGACCAGGACGAAGCCCAGGATCAGCACCAGGGCGGCGGTGAGGTCCAACAGGGTGGCGGCCAGCATGGCGATGGCGGCCAGGGGGAAGAGCAAGGGGAACCAGTTGTGGGGGATGATCATGAAGCGGGCCAGGACCAGCCCGGAGAGGAGGAGCAGGACCAGGAGGCTCAGCTCCTTGCGCTGCCGGAAGATGTTGGGGCGCAGGCGGGCGAGAATGGCGCCCAGGGCCAGGAGCAGCACCAGGCTCAGGAGGCCCGCCTGGACCATGCTTCCCCAGGTCCATTCGCTGAGCTGAAGGCCGATCTGCTCCAGGGCCTCCACATCCTCCGGCTCGGCCACGTCCCCGGCCCGAAGGATGATCTCCCCTTTCTCCAGGGTGTTGGTCTGGACCTCCACGGCCTGCTGGGCCTGTTCCCGGAGCTCCCGGGTGCGCTCCACGTTGAGGAAGCTGTTGGGCCGGATCAGGCTCTTCACCAGCTCGCTGGCCACCCGGCTGCTGTCGTCGTCCAGCTCCGGGTTCACCAGGGCCGGCACTCGGCGCAGGATCCGAGGCAGGGAGCTCTCCCGGATCTCGTCCCGCATGATCTGGTCCAGGACCAGGGGGACCTCCTGCACCACCTTCTGCCACTCCTCCTCCGGCAGCTCCAGGATGGTGCGGGCCACCCCGGGCGTGAGGTCCAGGTCGTCGATGGCCAGGAGGTAGTCCAGCTTCTCGTCCACCTCCGCGTAGGGGTCCAGGCGGACGGTGGAGATGAACTCCAGGATCTCCCGGGAGCGGCTCACCTGTTGGCGACGGATCCGGCTCTGGGGCGGATCGTAGTAGTCCGGGATGGCGTTGGCCGCTCGTTCCCGGGCCTTCTGGGTCAGGACAGCGCTCTCGTAGGTGATGTAGCGGGGCGCGACGATGTCCCGGGAGGCCACGTCGCCGGGCTGGAGCCGCACCTGTCCGATGAAGGTGGGTTGCCAGATGAAGATCCCGGCCACCACCCCGGCCAGAAGCAGGGCCAGGAGCAGGTCCACCAAGGCGGACAGCCAGCGGATGGGGCGGGAGTCCTTTGTCGATGTCATGTTTCCTTAGCCCAGCAGGCGGCGGACGATCTGGTTCACGGCTCGGCCGTCGGCCCGACCAGCCACCCGCTTCATGGCCACAGGCATCACCTTGCCCATGTCCCGCATGGAGGTGGCGCCCACTTCCGCGATCACCTCCCGCACGATCTGCTCCAACTCGTCCTCGCTCAGGGGTTGGGGCAGGTAACGCTCCAGCACAGCCAGCTCGGCCCGCTCCTTCTCCACCAGGTCCATGCGCCCGGCCTTCTCGTACTCCGCAATGGCGTCCCGGCGCTGCTTGGCCTGCTTGCTGATCACCTGGAGCACCTCTTCCTCGCTCAGCTCGTGCTCCGCCTTGCCGGCCTTGCGGGCCTGGGTGATGGCGGTCTTCACCGAGCGCAAGGTCAGCTTGGTCACCTCGTCCTTCTCCCGCATGGCCTGCTTCAGGTCCTGGTCGATCCGTTGGACGAGGCTGGGTTCCGTCCCGTTCTTCTCTGTCATGCTCTTCTCCCCTGTTCGGTTGGCCTGCATCTGCTTATTATGACAGATTCTGGCGGCACATTCAATCCAAATTTCCGGGACCCTGGACAGGATCGGGCCGTGCTGTGCCGATGAAGTGGCCTTCCAGGGCCAGGAGTCGGCGCTTGATGGCCGCGCCGGCAGGGCCGCCGTAGCCCCCCAGAGCCCCACCGCTGCCCACCACCCGGTGGCAGGGAATGAGGATGGAGACCGGGTTGCGGCGCAGGGCCTGGCCCACGGCCCGGCTGGCCCGAGGGCGGCCGATGGCCGCGGCGATCTCCCCGTAGGTCATCACCTGGCCTGGGGGGATGGCCCGGGTGGCCTCCAGCACTGCCTGCTGGAAGGGGGTGAGGGGGCTCAGGTCCACCGGGAAATCGAAGGAGACGGGCTCGCCCTGGAAGAAGCGCTCCAGCCGGGCCATGACCGGGGCCAGCTTCTCCCCGTCCTGGACCGGCGTCCAGGATGGGTGCAGGGCCGTCAGCTCCTCCAGGAAGTCGGCTGTCTCCTGGCCTCGGGTCACCAGGCAGATCCCCTGGGGGCCCCAGGCCACGTGGATGGGCCCCAGGGGCGACTCCATGCGATCCCAGGCCACC
>CAYQEB010000024.1:0-4978 GCA_964416395.1 uncultured Caldilineaceae bacterium
GCATCCAAACTTTCTTGCATCCAATACTTTTTGCATCCAATACTTTCAAGGAGAAGATGCCCATGACTCCCAAACTTCGTTTCCTGCTTGCCGCCCTGTTGATGGGCGCCATCCTGGTGGCGGCCGGCTGCGCCGCCCCACCGGCTCCCTCCGCCCCCGCCCCGGAAGCCCCCCAGGCCGCCGAGGAGGGCCAGGCCGCAGCCGAACCCGCTGAAGCCATGCCCCAGGAAGGGGAGACCCTGGTCATCGCCATCGCGGAGGACACCGCCTCCCTGGACCCGGCCCGCTCCTTCGAGACCCTGCCCTCCATCATCCACAAGGCCACCTACCAGACCCTGGTCACCTTCCCGCCCGACTCGGTGGAGAAGGTTATCCCGGACCTGGCCACCAGCTGGGAGATCTCCGACGACGGCACGGTCTACACCTTCACCCTGGACCCGGACGCGGTCTTCAGCAACGGCGATCCGGTGACGGCCAGCGACGTGGTCTTCTCCTTCAACCGGCTGAAGAACATCACCGGCAACCCCTCCTTCCTGGCCGAGACCATCGCCTCGGTGGAGGCGCCGGATGAGGGCACGGTGGTCCTGACCCTGACCCAGCCGGACCCGGCCATCCTGGCCAAGCTGGTCTTCGGCGCCTTCAGCGTGCTGAACCAGGCCCAGGTGGAGGCCCAGGGCGGCAGCGCAGCCGCGGACGCGGCCACCAGCGACGCGGCCGAGGAGTGGCTGAACCAGAACTCCGCCGGCAGCGGCCCCTACGTCCTGGAGAGCTGGGAGCCCGGGGTGGAGACGGTGCTGGTGCGCAACGAGAACTACCCCGGGGATCCGCCGGCCATAGACCGGGTCATCTTCCGCAACATCCCCGAGGCCGCCACCCAGAAGATCCAGCTGGAGGCCGGGGACATCGACATCGCCATGGACCTGAACGCGGACCAGGTGGCCTCCCTGGAGGGCAACTCCAACGTGAACGTCTTCCAGGGCCTGAGCGACACCCTGGTCTTCCTGAAGGGCAACATGGACCCGGCCATCGGCGGCCCCTTCAGCGACCCCACGGTCATGGCCGCGGTGCGCTACGCCCTGGACTACGAGGGCATCCGCCTGCTGGCCGGCGGCCAGTCCGTGACCCCCGCCTCCATGCTGCCTGTGGGCTTCCTGGGGGCCTATCCGCCCAACTCCGGCCCCAGCCGGGACGTGGAGAAGGCCAAGGCCCTCCTGGCCCAGGCCGGCTACGGGGATGGCCTGGAGGCGGAGCTGGCCTACCCGGACTTCACCTTCGCCGGCATCAACTTCGGCACCTTCGCCCAGAAGGTCCAGGCGGACCTGAACGAGGCCGGCTTCAACATCACCCTGGCCCCCGGGGAGATCCAGGTGGCCCTGGAGGCCTACCGCCAGGGGACGGAGCCCTTCGGCCTCTGGCTCTGGCTGCCCGACTACCGGGACTCCCTGGACTACGTGGAGTTCCTGCCCGACGGCGTGGTGGGTAAGCGGCTGAACTGGACCAGCGAGAACGCGGACCCGGCGATCCTGGACCTGCGGGACAAGCTCAAGGTGGAGACGGACGACGCCACCCGGGCCCAGCTCTTCCAGCAGATGCAGGACTACCTGATGGAGAAGGGCCCCTACGCCCCCCTGGTGCAGCCGGGCCTGCAGATCGGCCTCAACGCCCAGCTGAAGGGCTTCGTCTACAATCCCCAGTGGCGGGTGGACGTCTCCCTGCTCAGCAAGTAATCACTGCCTGGCTTCCGGGGGGCTCCCAGCCTCCCGGAAGCTGGCCCAACCGCCCAACCCTCCCATGCCCGTCTACCGCTACATCCTGCGCCGTCTGGCCCTCACCATCCCCCTGCTCTTCGGGATCACCCTCATGGCCTTCGTCATCTCCCACACGGTCCCCGCGGACCCGGTGACGGCCAACCTGGGGCAGAAGGCCATGTCGGACCCGGCGATCGTGGCCGCCTTCCGGGCCGAGTGGGGGCTGGACAAGCCCCTGCCCCAGCAGTACCTCATCTACCTGAGCAACCTGCTTCGGGGGGACCTGGGCCGCTCCATCAAGAGCCGGCGGCCTGTGCTGGAGGATCTGCGGGCCTTCCTGCCGGCCACCATGGAGCTGGCCACGGCCTCCATCGTCTTCGGCGCGGCCCTGGGGCTGATCCTGGGGCTGGCCTCGGCCCTGTGGCGGAACAGCTGGCTGGATCACGGGGTGCGGGTGTTCTCCCTCTTCGGGGTGAGCGTGCCCGTCTTCTGGCTGGCCCTGCTGGCCCTCTTCTTCTTCTACGCCCGCCTGGGCTGGGCCGTGGGCCCGGGTCGCCTGGACGTGGGGCTGGAGCCCCCGCCCCCGGTCACTGGCCTCCTCACCGTGGACGCCTTCCTGGCCCGGGATTGGGCCGTCCTGCGCAACGCCCTGGCCCACCTGCTGCTGCCCGCGGTGGTCCTGGGGGCCTACACCACCGGGCTCATCACCCGGGTCACCCGCTCGGCCATGCTGGAGGTGCTGAGCCAGGACTACATCCGCACGGCCCGGGCCAAGGGGCTGCCCACCCGCACCACCTTGACCCGCCACGCCCTGCGCAACGCCCTGATCCCGGTGGTGACGGTCATCGGCTTCTCCTACGGCAACCTGCTGGCCGGCACGGTGCTCATCGAGAACATCTTCGCCTGGCCGGGCATCGGCCAGTACGCCTACCGGGCCTCCACCTCCCTGGACTTTCCGGCCATCATGGGGGTGAGCATGGTCATCGCCCTCATCTTCATCGTCACCAACCTGGTGGTGGACGTGCTCTACTTCGTCCTGGACCCCCGGCTGCGGGCTTCCTGAGCCGGGCCTGCACCCATTCCCAGAACCGGCTGCGGCCGGCTGGCACTGGCGGACCATCCTGTCATGAGCAGCCCTTCCCTGGCCCTGCCCCAGGGCCCCGAACCCATCCTGCGCCCCCAGCCTGGCCGTTGGGCGATCCTGGGGCGCTTTCTGCAGCAGAACCCCCTGGCCACCCTGGGGGTGATCCTCTTCACGGCCTGGATCCTGATCAGCCTGCTGGCTCCCTTCATCGCGCCCTACGCCCCCCTGGAGCAGGACATCGTCAACCGGCTCCAGGGGCCGTCGGAGCGACACTGGTTCGGCACGGATCAGCTGGGCCGGGATGTCTTCAGCCGGGTGCTCTACGGCGGGCGGCTCTCCCTGCCCGCGGGGGTCATGGTGGTCATCGTGGCCGGGATCATCGGGACAGCCGTGGGGGCCCTGGCCGGCTTCGTCGGCGGCTGGTTCGATGAGCTGGCTATGCGGGCCACGGAGGTCTTCCTGGCCTTCCCCACCATCATCCTGGCCATGGCCGTGGCCGCCGCCCTGGGCCCCAGCCTGGTCAACGCCATCGTGGCCATGGTGGTGGTCTGGTGGCCCAACTACGCCCGGGTGGTGCGCTCCCTGGTCCTGGGGGTCAAGTCCCAGGAGTTCGTGGAGGCGGCCCGGGCCCTGGGCGTGCCGGATGGCCGCATCCTCTGGCGCACGGTGCTGCCCAACTGCCTGGCCCCGGCGGTGGTCCTGGCCACCATCGACCTGGGCAACGCCATCCTGGTCTTCGCCGGGCTCAGCTTCCTGGGCCTGGGACCGGAGCCCTCCACCCCGGAGTGGGGGCGCATGGTGGCCGACGGCATCGCCTACTTCGACCAGTGGTGGATGGCCGCCTTCCCGGGCCTGGCCATCTTCACCGTGGTCATCGCCTTCAATTTCCTGGGGGACGGCATCCGGGACGCCCTGGATCCTCGGCTGCGCAAGTGACGCCCTGGGGAACTCAGGCGGCCCGGGGCCAGGGTGACGACGGCCGCCAGCCTCCCAACCATCCAGTGTCCAACCACCCAACCACCCAGCACCCCATCCCCATGATCGACTACACCGAACGACTGCACGCCGTCCAGGCCCGCATGGCAGAGCAGCGGGTGGATCTCCTCTTCCTGCCCATCTCCGCCAGCCTCCACTACCTGACCGGCCTCCCCCGGGAGGAGCCCAACTTCGGCAACACCCTCTACCCTGGGCAGTGGCTCACCGGCGCCTGGATCCCCCAGGAGGGCCCGCCCATCCTCACCCTGCCCCGCATGCTGGCCGAGTTCCACCTGGGCCCCCTGCCCGGCGCTCGCGTTCGCGTCCTGCCCGATGCCGGGGACCCGGTTCAACTGGCCCGGGACACCCTGACCAGTCTGGGGATCCAGGAGGGAGCCCAGGTAGCCCTGGAGGATCGGGCCTGGGCCGAGACCCTGATCCACTTGCAGCGGCTCCTGCCCCGGGCCCGTTTCCAGCTGGCCTCGCCCCTGATCATGCCCCTGCGCCGCATCAAGACGCCGGAGGAGATCGCCGTCCTGCGCCAGGCCGGGGCCATCACCGAGGCGGCCTACCAGGCCACCCTGGCCCGCCTGCGTCACGGCATGACCAGCCTGGACCTCATCACCGAGGTGAACTACCAGCTCAAGCGTCACGGCGCGTACACCCACTCCTTCGTCACCGCCTTCTACAACATGGGTCCCAACTATCCCTTCGACTTCACCAACCGGGAGGAGGTGCTGCAGGTCCCCCTGGAGCCGCCGGTCTCTGTCTCCTTTGACTTCGGCGCGGCCTACCAGGGCTACTGCTACGACTACGGCCGCTCCGTCTTCTTCGGGGAGCCGGACGCCGAGTACCGGCGCTGCTACGGGCTGGTGATGGCCGCCCAGACCGCGGGCATCCGGGCTCTGCGGGCCGGGAACACCTGCGCGCAGGCCGACGCCGCGGCCCGACGGGTCATCCAGGAGGGGGGATACGGGGAGGCCTTCCGGCATCGCCTGGGCCACGGCATCGGCATGGACGTCCACGAGCCCCCCTTCCTCACCGCCGGGGACGAGACGGTCCTGGAGGAGGGCATGTGCTTCACCGTGGAGCCCAGCATCTTCATCCCCCACCGCCTGGGCGCCCGGGTGGAGGATGTGGTGGTGGTCGGTCCAGAGGGGGGCGAGCCCTT
>CAYQEB010000024.1:5078-12360 GCA_964416395.1 uncultured Caldilineaceae bacterium
TGGGCGCCCGGGTGGAGGATGTGGTGGTGGTCGGTCCAGAGGGGGGCGAGCCCTTGACCCAGGGCTTCCGGGAGCTGTACGTGGTGGAGTAGGTGTGGGGAGTGGAGATTGGTGATTAGAGATTGGAGGGTGGAGAGCGGGGGACGACTGTTGCGAGGGTGTTTCCATCGCAAGCGAGCCTGTTGACCATGCCAAGGGAGCAGCCATGACGAAAGAGATCTACAGCAGCGGCACCCCCTGGGAGGAGATGGCTGGCTACAGTCGGGCCCTGCGCATCGGGGATCGCATCCTGGTGGCGGGGACCACGGCCAGCGGGCCGGACGGCCAGGTGGTGGGGCGGGGCGATCCTGCCGCCCAGGCCCGCTTCATCATCGACAAGATCCAGGCGGCCATCCAGGCCTTGGGCGGCCGTCTGGAGGACGTGGTGCGGGTCCGCATCTTTGTCAGCGACATCCGCCACTGGGAGCAGGTGGCCCGGGTCCACGGGGAGCGTTTCGGCCACATCCGCCCGGTGAACACCCTGGTGGAGGCCCGGCTGGTGAGCCCGGATCACCTGGTGGAGATGGAGGCCGAGGCGGTGGTGGGCGCCGGGGATCCCTGAGATGCGCTTCAGCCTGCGCCTGAACAACGACCTGCCCCTGCCCGAGTATGTGGCCCTGGCCCAGGCCGCGGAGGCCGCCGGCTTCCACCAGATCTGGGTCTCCAACGACCTCTTCCTGCGCAGCGCCCCGGTGATCCTGGCGGCCATGGCCCAGGCCACCCGGCGCATCCAGATCGGCAGCGGCATCCTCAACCCCTACACCATCCACCCCGGGGAGCTGGCCATGCTGGCCGCCACCCTGGACGAGCTGAGCGGTCAGCGCTTCAACCTGGGCCTGGCTGCCGGCGCGGGGGAGTTCCTCAAGTGGATCGGCCTGGTCCAGGAGCGGCCTCTGGGCCTGATGCGGGAGACCATCCTGGCGGTGCGGGGGCTGCTGCGAGGGGAGCGGGTGGCGCTGGCCGGCCGTCACCTGCGCTGGAGCCGGGAGGCCTACCTGCGCTTCACGCCCAGCCGGGTCACGCCCATCTACCTGGGGGCCATGGGGCCCCGGATGCTGGCCCTGGCCGGGGAGCTGGCCGACGGGGTCCTGCCCCTCCTCTTCCCGCCAGAGCACTTCTTCCAGGTCCAAGAGCTGCTCCAGCCAGGGCTGGCTCGCCGGGATCCGGCCCTGGGCGCCCTGGACTTCGCGGCCTGCGTCTGGGTCTCCCTGGCCCGGGATCGGCAGGCGGCCCGTCGGGCCCTGGCCGAGAAGATCGCCTACTACGGCCACGCCCTGGGGCCTCTGATCCTGGCTCGGCTGGGCCTGGAACGGGCGGACTTCCGTCCTGTGGAGCGGGCCATGATGGTCGAGCGGGACCTGGAGAAGGCCCTCTCCCTGGTGGATGAGCGCATGTTGCGCGTGGGCGTGGTGGGGGATCCTGTGGAGGTGGCGGAGCGTCTGGCGCCGCTGGTGGCCGGGGGCGCGACCCACCTGAGCTTTGGCCCGCCCCTGGGGCCGGATCCACTGGAGGCGGTGAGGCTGTTGGGGGAGGTGATGGCCCGGCTGGGCTGAGGTCACCCCTGGTCCGACGGCTCCCAGGGGATGGGGCTCACGTCGTCGTGGCGCAGGGTGCGCAGGCCCACCCGCTGGATGCGCATGATCAGGCGGCAGGCCGGGTCCGGGCAGGTGACCCGGCTGTCCGTCTCCATCCAGTCCGCGGGGTGGCTGGGGCGCTGCTTGGCCGGCAGCAGGGGGATGGCCGCCTGGAGGGCGTAGAGGCAGAAGCTCTGGCCTGGGGGCAGGGAGAGCTTGCCGCCCCGGAGGAAGAAATGGTCCCCCACCTGCATGTCACAGGTGCAGTGGCCTTCGATGCGCTCCACCGTGACCCGCAGGTCGTGGAGCTGGAACTGGTCGTCGGGAAGGGTGGGCATGGTCATGGTGCTGAGGAGGGAAAAGCTGGACCGCCGGACCGGCGTACGCGGATCTTTCGGGTGAGGGCAATCACGATGGCGCCCGCTTCCAGGTCGGCGGAGAAGCGCGTCAGCGCGTCCTGGAGGAGTCTCTTGCGCTGGGCCCGAGGAACGTTTTCCAAGCGCAGCACCCCCCGATGTCGTAGGCCTTCCCGCCAGATCATCTCCTCGAAGTCCAGGTCGGTGGTGACGATGACCCGCTCTTCCTTCCAGGCCCAAGCCAACACATCGCTGTCCGACATCCGGGGATCACGGTTCCGCACTTGGGCCACGTCATGCCCCATCTCGGCCAATCACCTGGCCACGGAGCCGCTAGCGTTCACATCCACAAGAAACCTCATGGGCTAGTCCAGGGCTAGTCCAGGGGGCGCTCCAGGACAGATTCGCCGGCGACGAGATGGTGCGCGTAAAGTAGCGCCGCGCGAATGTCGTCTGGCTCCAGTTCAGGATAATCTTCCAGGATCTCCTCCCAGGTGGCCCCTTTGGACAGCAGCTCTAAGATCATCTCTACCGAGATGCGCATTCCGCGGATCACCGGTTTGCCTCGTAGAATATCTTGATCAAACGTAATCCGACGTAACAGGTCGTCCATGTGACATCCTTTCCTCAGCGCCGAATCGCCGTCTACAGCGCCGAGCTCCTCTTCGCATTACTGTGCCGTGCTGTGCCGCTATTGTACATCCGAACAGCACGGCGCACAACAGGCCAGCAAATTCCCGGCGAACCCCAGGACCGCCCATGACCCACCCGATCTCCATCGCCTTCCAGACCGACAAGCCCCTGGCCGCCTACGGGCCCCTGGCCGCCCAGGTGGAGGCCTACGGCTTCCACGGAGTGACGGTCTACAACGACCTCCTCTACCAGCCCGCCTGGCTGCCCCTGCTGGAGATGGCCCGGGCCACCTCTCGGGTGCGGGTGGGCGTGGCCGCGGTGAACCCCTTCACCTGCCACCCGGTGAACATGGCCGGGAACATCGCCCTCATCGACGAGGCCTCCCAGGGGCGGGCCTTCCTGGGCGTGGCCCGGGGCAGCTGGCTGGACTTCCTGGGCCTGGAGCCGTCCCACCCGGTGACCGCCCTGGGGGAGGCCCTGGCCTGCGTGCGTCATCTACTGCGCCGCTCCCCGGACCCCCTGGCCGGCCGCTTCTTTCCCCTGGCCGGGGGCGACTCCCTGCGCTGGCCCATCCTGCGCTCGGAGATCCCCTTCCTGCTGGGCAGCTGGGGCCCGCGCACCATCCGGGCCTGCATCCAGCACGTGGCGGAGGTCAAGGTGGGGGGCAGCGCCAACCCGGACGTGGTATCCCACTTCCGGGGCATCATCGACCGGGCCGCGGCCCAGGCCGGACGCAGGGGGGACGAGATCGGCCTGGTCCTGGGCGCGGTGACGGTGGTGGACGAGGACGGCGCCGCGGCCCGGGCCCTGGCCCGGCGGGAGGTGGCCCTCTACCTGCCCATCGTGGCCCAGTTGGACCCCACGGTCTCCCTGGAGCCGGAGCGGCTGGCCCGGCTCCAGGCGGCGGCCGGGCGCTACGACTTCGACGCCGCGGCCGGCCTCATCTCCGACCCGCTTCTGGCCCGCTTCGCCTTTGCCGGCACACCCCAGGAGGTGGCCGACCAGGCCCAGGCCCTGTTTGCGGCCGGCGTCTCCCGGGTGGAGTTCGGCACGCCCCACGGCCTCTCCACCGCCCAGGGGCTCCGTCTCCTGGGCCAGGAGGTGCTGCCCCGGCTCCGGTGAGGGCGGTTCCAGCTTCCTCGGCTGGGCATTCGCCTGGATCCTCTGGCCTGGGCCTCTTTCCATTTTCCTCGCGCCCGTTTATGATACGGGTGTGTATGATTATGATTGTGTATGATTATGATGCGGCGTGGCCAGAACGCGGCCCTCCTGGCTAGCTGGCCAGCCAATCCAGCAGGGCCTGGAGCCCGAGCAGGTAGCTGCGCCAGCCGAAGCCGCTGATCTGCCCCACGCAGACCGGCGCGATCACCGAGGTGTGCCGGAAGGGCTCCCGGGCGTGGATGTTGCTCAGATGCACCTCCACCGTGGGCAGCCCCACCCCGGCGATGGCGTCCCGGATGGCGATGGAGGTGTGGGTGTAGGCCCCGGGGTTGATGAGGATGCCGTCCCCCCATCCCCGGGCCCGGTGGATGGCGTCGATGAGGGCGCCCTCGTGGTTGCTCTGGTAGGCCCGCACCTCGTGGTCCGGGGCTCCGGCCTCCTGCAGGTGCTGGTTGATGCTCTCCAGGGTCACGTCCCCGTAGATGCTCCGCTCCCGGCTGCCCAGCAGGTTCAGGTTGGGGCCGTGGAGCACGACGATCTTGGCCATCTCTGCCTCCTCACGCTGGCCGCATGCTGTCCGAAAGCTGGCTTGAATGCCGTTCGTTGTCAACCGTCACTTCACACATCCACTTCACACATCCCTCAAGGAGAATCGTCCATGGGAAACTGGCGCCGTCGTCTTCAGACCGGGATCGGGGGGCTGCTGCTCCTGGCCCTGCTGGCCGCCTGCGGAGGATCCACCAGCCCTGCCGGGGAAAAGGGCTCCACCACGGCGCCACCCGCCCAGGAGGGCTCCGCCTTCACCCTGCCGCCCGGCTTGGACGTGGAAGGGCATCGGGGTGCTCGGGGCTTGAAGCCGGAGAACACCCTGCCCGCCTTCGAGACGGCCCTGGACCTGGGCGTCACCACCCTGGAGCTGGACCTCCACTACTCCGCGGACGACCAGCTGGTCATCTGGCACGACGACCGGGTGGTGCCGGAGAAATGTCGCCTGGATCCCCAGGCCAGCGAGCCCCTGCCCCCGGATCCGGACGGGAAGACGCCCCCGGAGCAGCTCATGATCCGTCACCTGACGGTGGCGCAGCTGCGCAAGTACCGCTGCGACCGCAACCCGGACCCCAAGAAGTTCCCGGAGCAGGAGAACGGCCCCACCGCCCTGGCCGGGGACAACTACCGCCTGATCACCCTGGAGGAGCTCTTCGACTTCGTGGAGACCTACGCCAGCAGCCCAGAGAAGAGCCCGGCCCAGCAGGAGCAGGCCCGGAAGGTCCAGTTCAACGTGGAGACCAAGCGCAAGCGGGACCGGCCAGACGTCATCGGGGATGGCTTCGACGGCGAGAACCCGGGCCCCTTCGAGCAGGCCCTGGTGGCCCTGGTCCAGGAACGGGGGCTAACGGCCCGGGTCATCGTCCAGAGTTTCGACCACCGCTCCCTCTGGGCCGTGCGCAAGATCGCCCCGGAGCTGCGCCTGGCCGCCCTCACCAGCCGCTCCGCGGACCCGGCCAGCTACGCGGAGAAAGGGGCCGCCATCTGGTCGCCCCGCTACACCACCCTCACCCCTCGCCTGGTGACCGAGGCCCACGACGCCGGCCTGCTGGTCATCCCCTGGACGGTGAACGACCTGGCCGAGGTTCAGCAGCTCATCGACATGGGGGTGGACGGCATCATCACGGACCGGCCGGATCTGCTCCTGGGGCCGGCAAAGTGACAGGGTGAGAAGGCCAGGGGATGATCAGGGGGCGCGGTGACCGGGCAAGGCGCGCACCCGATCATCCGATCACCCTCCCCAGCGCCTCCTGCACCACCGCCTCCCCGGGATCGTCAATGACCACCACGTCTCCCAGGGCCTGGGGGATGACGAAGCGCAAGGTTCGCCCCTTGCGCTTCTTGTCGTGGGCCATGGCCTGGTGGACCGCGTCCAGGTCGTAGCCGGGAAGGGCCACAGGCAGGCCCAGCCGCTCCAGCAGGGCCCGGATCCGGGACACCAGGGCCGGATCGCAGCGGCCCAGGATGGCGGCCATCTCCGCCGCGGCCACCAGGCCCACGGCCACCGCCTCCCCGTGGCGGAGCCGGAACTGGCTCACCAGCTCCAGGGCGTGGCCGAAGGTGTGTCCCAGGTTGAGCACCGCCCGCCGCCCCTGCTCGAAGGGGTCCTGGGCCACCACGTCCACCTTCACCTGCACCGCCTCCTGGATCAGCTGCCCCAGGCTGGCCGGCCCGGCTCCCTCCAGCTGCTGGAAGAGGGCCGGCGCGCCGATGATGCCGTGCTTCACCACCTCGGCCAGGCCGGCCCGGAACTCCTCACCGGGCAGGGTGCTCAGCACCGCCGGGTCGATGATCACCACTCGGGGCTGCTTGAAGGCCCCCACCAGGTTCTTGCCCTGGGGCAGATCCACGCCCGTCTTTCCGCCGACAGAGGCGTCCACCATGGCCAGGAGGGAGGTGGGGATGGGCACGAAGGGGACGCCCCGCAGGTAGGTGGCCGCGGCGAACCCGGCCATGTCCCCCACCACGCCGCCGCCCAGGGCCAGCACCGGGCTGTGACGGTCCAGCCCCCCGGCCAGGAACTGGTCGTAGAGGGTGGCCACCGTGGCCAGAGTCTTGTGCTGCTCCCCTTCCGGCACGGTGCAGGGGACCGGCTGGAAACCCGCAGCCTCCAGGCTGGCGGCCACCGGCTCTGCGTGGTGCGGGCCCACGTCCGGATTGGTGACGATGGCCGCTTTGCCCGGTCGGATCCCCCGGTTGACCAGCAACCTGCCCACCTGGGCCAGCAGTCCCTCCCCCAGGCAAATGTGGTAGGAGCCCTGGGGCGTGGGCACGGTGATGCGGCTCATGCCCGGCGCTTCCTGGTGGCCGGCCAGGGCCTCCAGCACCGCCTCCAGAATGGCCTCCGGGCTGCGGCCGGTGGTCTCCACCTGCAGGG
Organism: uncultured Caldilineaceae bacterium; assembly: GCA_964416395.1. GTDB lineage: Bacteria > Chloroflexota > Anaerolineae > Caldilineales > Caldilineaceae > S144-5. The sequence goes on from CAYQEB010000024.1 coordinate 11,765, forward strand.
GGATGCTGGCGTAGGCCGCCCGGCGATACTCTAGCAGGGCCTGGATCTGCTGACGGCGGGCCTCCCGGTCCTGGGGCAGGAGAGGCCGGTCCCGAGCGCTCTCCAGCCGGTCCAGGATCTCGTCCACGCTGGCGGTGAGGCAGACGATGGGGCCGCTCTGGGCCAGGAGCTGCCGGTTCTCCGGGTTCACCAGGGCGCCGCCGCCGGTGGCGATGACCAGCCCCTGCTCCTGGGCCAGCTGGCGGCAGAGCTGGGCCTCGGCCTGGCGGAAGGCCGGCTCTCCCTCCTGGGCGAAGATCTCCGGGATGGACTTGCCGAAATGGGCCACCAGCTGCTGGTCCATGTCCACCAGGGGGCGGCCCAGCCGCTGGGCCAGGAGCGCGGCCACGGTGCTTTTGCCCGTGCCCATGAAGCCGGTGATGGTGATGTTCTGGGTGGGGTCGATCATCTCATCCTCGCGTCCCGCCATCCGTTCGTCCTCTCATCTCGTCCGCTTGTCCGCTTGTCCACACATCCGTTTGTCCGCTCATCCGCTCATCCACTCATCCACTTCTTTCCCCAGGGCCTCTTTCCAGGGCCTGGAGCACCTGGGCCAC
>CAYQEB010000024.1:12460-16868 GCA_964416395.1 uncultured Caldilineaceae bacterium
CTCATCCACTTCTTTCCCCAGGGCCTCTTTCCAGGGCCTGGAGCACCTGGGCCACCAGCTCCCCCACCGGCCGGTCCGTCTCCACCCGCAGGTGATGGGCCGGCTGGATGGGGTAGGCCCAGCAGCCGTCGTAGCGAGCCAGCAGGGCCTGCATCTCCTCCCAGGAGCTGATGCGGTGGGGGGATCCGGTGCGGCGCTCCAGGCGGCGACGCCACTCCTCCTCCCCCAGCACTGTCTCCACCACCAGGAGCCGGGCCCGGTAGCGCTGGGCCAGTTCCTGTCCGGTGGCGTAGCTCTGGGGGTAGGAGAGGGGGGTGTCCACGATGGCGCTGAGGCCCAGGCGCAGCTGGGTCTCGGTCACCTGCCAGGCGATCTGGTAGGCCAGCTGGTTGCCTTCCGGCAGGTGATAGAGGTGATCCTTGGCGTCGTCCTTGTCCACCAGGGGCCAGCGGAGGCGGCGGGCCAGGGCCTGGGCCAGGCGGCTCTTGCCCGTGGCCGGGTGGCCCTTCATGAGGAGGAGGTGTTGGGCGGCCGGGGCCATGGATCACCCGCCGAAGATGCGGAAGTGGTCGGGATCCACTCGGGTGGCCTGGTGCATGAGCACCGCGTTCATCACCTCGATGGCCATGCGGCTCTCCAGGGTGACGCCGGCCCGAACGCCCACGCAGGGGTCGTGGCGTCCTTTGCGCAGCCGGAACTCGATCTCCTCCAGGTTCTTGCGCACGGACTGCTGGGGTTTGGCGATGGTGGACGTGGGCTTGAAGCCCACCCGGAAGACCAGGGGCATGCCTGTGGTGATGCCGCCGATGAGGCCGCCGTGCCGGTTGCTCTGGTAGCCGCTGCGGCGGATGGGGTCGTTGTTCTCGCTGCCCCGCCGGGCCACCACCTGGATCCCGTCCCCCATCTCGCAGGACTGGGCCGCGTGGAGCCCGCCCAGCGCGCCCATGAGCCGCAGCTTCAGGCTGTTGTAGAGGGGATCCCCCACCAGGGCCGGCACGTTGACGGCCACCACCTCCACCATGGCTCCCAGGGAGTCCCCCTCGATGCGGGTGCGCTTGATGAGCTGGGCCGCCTCCTGGGCGAAATCCGGGTCCAGGGAGCGGATCTCGGCGTCCTCCAGGCGCGCCTCCACCGCCTGGATCTCCTGGGGAGAGACCTGGACCTCCTGGGTGCGCTGGAAGAGCTCCTGGAAGTGCTGGGCCAGGCTGCGGGAGGTCTTCAGGGGGCCCACCTGGACGATGGAGGAGAGGAAGGCGGCGCCGAACCGTTCCTGGAGGAAGAGCCGGGCGATGGAGCCGCCGATGACGTCGGAGATGGTGGAGCGGTAGCTGGAACGGCCGCCGCCCCGCACGTCCACGAAGCCCTGGGATTTGTGGAACTTGACCAGGTCCGTGTGGCCGGGGCGCACCTCGCCCTGGGGGCCGGCGAACTGCTCGTAGTGGCGGGAGCGCTTGGAGGCGGAGAGGACCAGCGCGGCGATGGGCTCGCCGGTGGTGAAGCCCTCCTGGTAGCTCTCGGTCTGGAAGCGCTGCTCCCCCAGGCGGACCTGGAGCTCCGGCCCGGCCAGCAGGCGCTCCGTCTCCCCCTCCGCGTAGAGGCCGGAGAGGAAGAGCACCTTGTCCGCCTCCTGGCGAGGGGTGCCGTGCCTGCTGCTGCCAGGGCGTCGCCGGTCCAGGTAGCGCTGCACTGCCTCCCGGGAGAGGCGCAAGCCCGGCGGGCACCCGAAGACGATGGTGGTGATGGCTGGGCCGTGGGACTCACCGGCCCCGGCCACGGCGAAGAGAGGACCTCCCAGGATCTCCATGGCGATGTTGGCTCACTTCCCCCCGGACATGTGCTCCACGTCGAAGACGTGGGCGTGCAGGTTGGCCACCCACTGCTTCCCCTCCTGGGTCAGGCGCAGGAAGCGCAGGGCGTCCTGGATGTAGGGGTTCACCGTGTCCCAGTAGAAGCGGGAGTAGTTCTGACGCATCTGCTCTGGGTTCTCGTAGCCCAGCTGTTTGTTCAGCCCCGTCTCCTCGAACTCGTAGAAGAGGGCCGGGATCTTGCGCAGGTAGCCGGGATCCCCCAGCTGGCCGATGAAGTCCGCGGCCCGGACCAGCCCCGCGTAGGTGTTGGTCTGCTGGTAGAACTCGTCCTCGGGGATGGGGAAGCGGGTCATCTCGATGTAGTTGGCGATGATGTTCGTGTCGATGTCCAGGAAGAGGGGGCGCTGGAAGCGTTCCCGGATGAAGAGCTTGCTTCGATCCACGTGGTAGGGGGTGAGGGCCGCGTCCGTGCCCCCGTAGGGGATCTCCACCGTCTCGTCCCCGATGCCGGTGGCCACCCGGGTGCCGTCGTCGTTCTGGCAGATGCCCCGGACGAAACCGATGTCGTGGCAGAGGAGGGCCATGGTGAAGTGGAGCCAGTGGCGGGGGGTCACGCCCCCCTCCAGCAGATGCTTGCCCTTGAGGATGGCCTGGCCCACCAGGGTCACCATGATGGTGTGTTCTGTGTTGTGGTAGAGGGCGTCCGAGTTGGAGAGGTTCTCCAGGGCCAACTGCCCTACCCAACGGATGGTCTCGGAGAGCAGGGTTTCGCGGGTGCCGTAGGTCTGGCGAAACGCCTGCTCCAGGGCATCAATGAAGTGCTTGATGAGGATGTTCTGCAGGTTGAGCATGGCAAGGTACCGATGGGGGAAAGGACGTCGTCGCCGGCCTCTCTTCCCAGAGTGGTGACGGATTCGGGCTGGGAGCGAGTGCGAAGTCAGCAACTTCTCGAGGGGATTGTACTCTACCCTCCCCTCTGTGACAAAAGATCACCCCGCTGGTTCTAATACTTTCTCCAATATTTTCTAATATATCGGCGAAAGTGCGCAGCCGTCCAGGGGGAGAATGCGCATATTCGCGGATAGGCCCAGGGTTCTTTCGGGCCAGCCCCGGGATCAGACCCGGTAGAGCCGATCCAGGTAGCGCTTGAGGAGCTCGTCCACCACGCCCCGCAAGGGCATGGTGGCCGCCATGCCGTAGATGGGCGCCATGCCCCCCTGGGCCCGGGGCTGGGCCCGGACCTCCGCCACCGACTCCCGCAGGTCCTCCAGGAAGCGCTGGGCCACCCCGGGCGCTGTGTGGCGCAGGGTCACCGCCAGATGGACGGCCGGCGGGCGGTGCAGGCCGTTCAGGCTCCAGCCCCGCTGGGTCATGGCGTCCAACACCCGGTAGATGTCCAGCCCCTCCCCGGTGAAGGCCACCACGAAGAGGGACTCCCCCAGCAGCCGCAGCCCGGGGATGGCCGCCACCCCGGCTCGGATGAAGGCCGTCGCGGCCAGGATCAGCCGGGTGGCCTCCAGGTAGCCCTCCTCGCCCATGCTGACCAGGGCCGCCCAGCAGGCCGCGCTCAGGGCGCCGGGTCGGCTGCCGGCGAAGGTGGGGGAAAGGTAGAGGCCACCCGGCCAGTCGCTGGTGGTGTAGTACTGGTAGCGGCGCAGGGCCGGCCGCCGGTAGAGGATCACCGAGGTGCCCTTGGCCGCGTAGCCGTACTTGTGGGTGTCCGCAGAGATGGAGGTGACCCCAGGCAGGCGGAAATCGAAGGGCGGCGCCGGATGGCCCAGCTTCTCCGCCCAGGGCAGGACGAAGCCGCCCAGGCAGGCGTCGGTGTGGAAGCCGATGCCCCGTTCCCGGGCCAGCTCCGAGAGCGACGCGATGGGGTCCACCACCCCGTGGGGGAAGGAGGGGGCCGAGCCCACCAGCACTACCGTGTTCCGGGTGATGGCCCGGCGGGCCGCCTCCACATCCCCGGCGAAGCCCCCGTCCACGGGGATGCGCACCTGCTTGATGCCGAAGTAGCGGGCGGCCTTGTCGAAGGCCGCGTGGGCCGTCACCGGCAGGACCATCTCCGGCCGGGTGATGCCCCGCTCCTCCCGGGCCCAGTCCCGGTAGGCCTTCATGGCCAGGAGGATGCTCTCCGTGCCCCCGGAGGTGACCACGCCGCAGACCTCTTCCCCGGGCTTCCCCTGCTCCCGGACCGCGGCCGCGCCCAGCATCTCGCCGGTCATGGCCACGATCTCCGCCTCGAACTTCACGATGCTGGGCCAGAGGTCCGCGTGGAGGGGGTTGGCCTGGGAGTGGAGGGCGTAGACCCGGTTGAGGAAGTCGATGTGCTCCTGCCCCCCGTGGTAGACCGCGCCCGAGGCGAAGCCCTGCCGCCAGCGGGCCTCCTCCAGGGCCTGCATGGCCGCCATCTCCTCCAGGATCTCCTCCCGGGGACGGCCCCGCGCGGGCAGCCGCGGAAAGCTGGGGAAGCGCCCCCGGTAGGGCTTGAGGCTGGGCTCCAGCTCGTCCAGCAGCCTCTCGTACTCCCCCTCCAGGAGGCGGCGCAGAGGAGGCAGGCGCCGCAGCCCCCACTCCATCCCCGCCAGGACCGGGCCGGG
>CAYQEB010000024.1:16968-23018 GCA_964416395.1 uncultured Caldilineaceae bacterium
GCCTGGGCCGCCAGCCGGTCGAAGCGGGGGTAGACGTCCTCGGGGGGCGTGGAGGGCCCCAGCCCGTCCGGGTGGAAGAAGAGGTTGTCCCGGAGCCAGGCCAGGCAGGCCCCGGCCGTCTCCTGCTCGTTGACCAGGAAGTAACGGCCGGGCAGGGCCGAGGGCAGGGAGGCCATGTTGTGGAAGAGGTCCGTCTTCTTGAAGGGCACGTGGCAGCTGATCCAGGCGGAGGTGCCGATGTAGAGGTGGGCCTGGTAGTCCGCCACCGCGCCGGAGCCGATGGCCGCGGAGTGGAGGTCCGGCGTGCCCAGGATCACCTGGGCCGTGGCGGGGATGCCCAGCTCCTGGGCCGCGGCCGGCTGCACCGTCCCCAGGATGTCCACCGCCGGCTTCAGCTCGGGCAGCTTCTCCCGCTCGATCCCGGCCAGGCGCAGGAGCAGCGGGTCGTAGTCGATGCAGTGGATGTCCCGGTTGTCCGTGACCCAGTGGAGGGTGATGGAGTCGTAGGAGGCGGCGAAGCGGCCGGTGAGGCGCAGGTTCAGGTAGTCCTTGGGCTCCAGGAATTTGTAGGCCTGCCGGTAGATGTGGGGCTGCGCGTGCTTCAGGTAGAGGATGTGGGCGATGGAGTCCTTGCCCGAGCGGGTGGGGATGCCCCCGGTGCGTCGGATCCAGTGCCAGAGCTTGTCCACCCCGTAGCCCTCCAGGGTGATGGGCCCGCCGGTGATGCGCCGCACGTAGGGCGCGCCCCGGGCGTCCATCCAGATGATGGCGTTCATCAGCGGGCGCCCGCTTCGGTCCACGGCCACGGTGCCGGACCACTGGCTGGTGCAGGCCACTGCGGCGATCTGGTTCCGCTCCTCGGGGTGGCGGGCCAGGAGGCGGCGGGTGGCCGCTACGATGGCCTGCCACCACTCCGCCGGGTCCTGCTCCGCGCCGCCATCGGGCAGGAGGATGAGCCCCGTCTCCTGGAGCTCGCTGTCCAGAATGCGGCCCCGGGCATCGGCCAGGGCCACCTTGGGGCCGGATGTGCCCAGATCCACGGCCAGGATGCGTGCGGATTCGTCCATGGTGGGGTGCTCTGCGGATAGCGGGGGAAAGGCACGGAGGGGATCTCTGCCGGTCTGCAGTCCGTTTGCCGCCCGTTGGCAGCCGGGTTCTCTACGGTTCGGGGAGGCCCTTGGCCCGGGCCACGAAGGCCCGCACCGCAGCATGATCCTTGCGGCCAGGGGCCAGCTCCACACCGCTGCTCACATCCACGCCCCAGGGGGCCACGGTCGCCACCGCCCGGGCCACGTTCGCCGGGGTCAGCCCCCCGGCCAGGAGCAGGCGATAGCGCCGGGCCAGCTCCTGGGCCACGTCCCAGTCCGCCTTGCGCCCGGTTCCCCCGTAGGCCTGGGGATCGTAGGCGTCCAACAGGAGCTGGGGGCCCTCCGCCAGGCCCAGCTCCGCGTACCACTCCGCGTCGGCCAGGGCCTCCTCTCGGCTGGAAGGGCGCAGGGCCTTGAAGGCCCGCCCGGCCAGCCGCTCCAGCAGGACCGGCGGCTCGCCCCCGTGGAGTTGCGCGTAGTCAAGTGTGGCTTCCTCGAGGACGGCCGTCACTTTCTCCAGGGGTTCGTCCACGAAGACGCCCACGAGCCGGGGGAGAGGGCCCACGATGCTATCGCGAAGTCCACTCGCGATCTCCCGGGCCTGGGCCGGCGTCACGTAGCGGGGGGAGGGCGGGTAGAAGATGAAGCCCAGCAGGTCCGCGCCGGCCCGGGCGGCCGCCTGGGCGTCCTCCAGGTTGGTGATGCCACAGATCTTCACTCGCACCGCCTGGCCCTCTCCGCTCATGGCTGGGCCTCCGGGCGATGGTAGGGGCTCTCGGGCAGGTGATCCAGGAGCTCCCTCAGGTCGGTGAGGCGAACGAAGGGGCCGGGGTGGCTGGCCTGGCCGTTGGGGCTGTGGACCCCGTAGCGGTCGATGAGGAAGGCGGCCGCCAGCCCTGCGGCCTGGGCTCCCGCGCAGTCGTCGTCCGCCCGATCCCCCACGAAGGCCGCGGCTTCCGGGCGGCTGTCCAGCTGGGCCAGGGCCGCGTGGAAGGGCTCGGGTCGGGGTTTGCGGCCCACGCCATCGTCCCCGGCCACCACCACATGGAAGTCCTGGCTCAGGCCATGGTGGGCCAGGAAGCGCAGCGCGCTCTGGCGACTGCGTTGGGTGATGATGCCCAGCCGCCACCCCTGGGCCCGGAGGGCGCGCAGCACAGGGCCCGCGTCCGGGTAAAGGGGTGGCACCGGATTGGCGGCGAAGAAGTGGTAGATCCGCTGCTGGAGCTCACCTTCCGGATCCTGGATGCCCAGCTGGGCCAGGGCCCGGCCTTGCAGCTCTCGCCAGAGCTGGAGCCAACGCTCCTCGTCCGGCTTTTCGCTCTGGCGTAGCTGGGCGCTGGCCTGGTAGACCCACTGGATCTGCTCCTGGAAGGCCCGGTTCACCTCCTCCAGTGGCCGGGGGTGGCCCCACTCGGCCAGCTTGGCGGGCAGGAGCACGTGCCCGTGCTGCACCAGGGTGCCGTCCAGGTCGAAGAGGATGGTGTTCAGGGGCTGGGGTGTTTGATGCGTCACGTTGCTGCGTTTCCTTTCGTGGATCGGCGCGCCTGGGCGGCGCAGGGGCTGGTCAAAAGGCGATGCCCAGGGCCTGGAGGGCCAGCACGATCAACGGGGCGATGGCGATGGCCGGGAGCAGATTGCCCACCCGGATCTTCTTCAGCTCCAGCAGGCCCAGGCCGATGCCCAGGATGAGGATGCCCCCGGTGGCGGTGAGCTCCACCACCCAGGGGGTGTTCCGGCTCACGTCCCCCAGGCTGCTGCCCAGGAGCATGGCCAGCCCGCTGATCCCTCCCTGGACCACCCCCACGGTCACCGCGCTGAGGAGGACCCCCGGCCCCAAGGTGGCGGCGAAGGGGATGGCCGCGAAGCCGTCCAGGGTGCTCTTGATGGCCAGGAGCTGGTAGTCGCCCAGGAGACCATCCTGGATGCTGCCCAGGATGGTCAGCGGGCCCACGCAGAAGAGCAGGCTGGTGGTGACGAAGGCCCGGGTCACGTTCCAGCCGGCCACCCTGCCCTGGCCCAGGCGCTCCCCCCAGCGCTCCTCGGCCATGCGGCCCAGGGCGTTGAGCCCGTCCTCGATGCGCAGGAGCTCCCCGGCCACCCCGCCCAGCAGGATGCTGAACATGGGGATGAGGATGTTGGCCGTGGTCAGGGCCATGCTCATGCCGATGGTCACGGTCAGCAGGCCCAGGCCGGCCATGACCGTCTCCTGCACCTTCCGGGGGAGCCGGTTGCCGGCCAGCGCGCCCAGGGATCCGCCGATGAGGACGGCGATGACGTTGATGACGGTGCCGGTCATCCCTGTCTCCTCCGGCCTGCCTGGACGAACTCCTGCACTTTGGCCCCCCGCTTGCTCTGGGGCAGCCTGCAGAAGGTCTCCCCCACCAGGATGGCGTCCACCCCCATCTCCGCCACACGATGCACGTCCTCCGGGGTGCGGATGCCGCTCTCGCTCACCACCACCCGGTCCTGGGGAATGAGGGCCCGGAGCCGCGCGGTGGTCTCCAGCTCCACGGTGAAGGTGCGCAGATCCCGGTTGTTGATGCCGATGATGCGGGCGTCCACGGCCAGAGCCCGCTTCACCTCCTCGGGGTCATGGACCTCCACCAGGGCCTGCATGCCCAGTCGGCGGGTCAGCCCCAGGAGCTCCCGCAGCTGTCGGTCGCTGAGGACGGCCACGATGAGCAGCACCGCGTCCGCGCCGGCCATGCGGGACTCGTAGATCTGGTACTCGTGGAAGAGGAAGTCCTTGCGCAGGACGGGCACGGGGCGCTTGATGGCCTGGAGTCGCTCCTTGATGGCCGTGAGGTGCTCCAGCTTCCCCTGGAAGAAACGGGCGTCGGTCAGGCAGGAGATGGCGGCCGCGCCGTGGCGGGCGTAGGTCTCCGCGATGCGCTCCGGGTCCCAGTCCCGGGCGATGAGCCCCTTGGAGGGGCTGGCCCGCTTCACCTCGGCGATGAGGCTGACGCCGGGCTGGGCGGTGAGGGCGGCGGCCAGGTCCAGGGGCTCCGGCGTCACCTGGGCGAAGGCCTTCACCTGGTCCAGGGGCATCTCCGCCATCTGCTTGGGCAGCTCCTGGCGCTTCCAGGCCATGATGTACTCCAGCAGCTTGCCCCGGCGTCGGGCCTGCTCCATCTGGGAAGGGCGCTTGGATCGGGTGGGCATGTGGCTCACGCCTCCCCGAAGCTGCGGGTCTTGGCGATGAAGCGCTCCAGCACGTCCAGGGCCGCTCCGGAGTCGATGCTCTCCCGGGCTTCCGCCAGGCCGGCCTCCCAGTCCCCGCACTCGGTGCTCAGGGCCGCGGCCGCGTTGAGGAGCACCGCATCCCGCTTGGCCCCCTGGATCTCCCCGCTGAGGATCCCCCGCAGGATGGCCGCGTTCTCCGCCGCGTCCCCGCCCCGGAGATCGGCCAGGCGGGCCCGAGGCAGGCCCAGCTCCTCCGGATCCAGCTGGAAGGTGGTGACCTGGCCCTGGTGCAGGTGGCTGACCCGGTTGGGGCCGGTGGTGCTCAGCTCGTCCATGCCCAGCTCTGTGTCCGTGCGGCCGTGGACCACGTAGGCGGCGGTGCTGCCCATCTGCCCCAGCACCTGGGCCATCATCTCTGTGAGCCCTGGGTCCGGCACGCCGATGACCTGGTGGGTGGCGTTGGCCGGGTTGGTCAGGGGGCCCAGGATGTTGAAGATGGTGCGGGTGGCCAGCTCTCGCCGGGGGCCGATGGCGTGGCGCATGGCCGGGTGGTAGAGGGGGGCGAAGAGGAAGCCGATGCCCACCTCCTCGATGCATTCGGCCACCTGCTCCGGTCCCAGTTGCAGGTTGACCCCCAGGGCCTCCAGCACGTCCGCGCTGCCGGAGCGGCTGCTGTTGGAGCGGTTGCCGTGCTTGGCCACCTTCACCCCATGGCCGGCCACCACGAAGGCCACGGTGGTGCTGATGTTGAAGGTGCCGGTGCGGTCCCCACCGGTGCCGCAGGTGTCCACCAGGGGGCCGTCACCCCCGTTGACCCGCACCTGGACTGCGCTGCGTTTCATGGCCTGGGCGCAGCCGGCGATCTCGTCCACCGTCTCGCCCTTCATGCGCAGGGCGGCCAGGAAGGCGCCGACCAGGGCCGGGGTGGCCTCCCCAGCCATGATCTGGCTCATGGCCGCGTCCGCCTGCTGGCTGGTCAGGTCCTGGCCGGCGAAGAGGGTCTCCAGGGCCTGGTGGATGGCTGTGTTTGGCATAAAAACACCTCCCGTCGTGTCGATTCCGTCGCGTCGATAGCAAAGCCCGTGGCCGGTGAGGGTCAGCGGCCCACGGCCAGGAAATTGGCCAGGAGCTCCTTGCCGTGCTCGGTGAGGATGCTCTCTGGGTGGAACTGGACGCCGTAGATGGGCAGGGTGCGGTGCTGCAGGCCCATGATCTCCCCGTCCGCGGTGAAGGCGGTCACCTCCAGCTCTGGCGGCAGGGGCTCCTCCACGATGAGGCTGTGGTAGCGGGTGGCGTTGAAGGGGCTGGGGATCCCCCTGAAGATGCCCTGGCCCTTGTGGTGCACCGGGCTGACCTTGCCGTGCATGAGCCGGGGGGCTGGCCCCACTCGTCCGCCGAAGACGTGGCCGATGCACTGTTGACCCAGGCAGACGCCCAGGATGGGGGTGGTCTGGCCCAGGATGCGGATCACGTCGTTGCTGATGCCGCTGTCCTTTTCCGGGGTGCCGGGGCCAGGGCTGATGAGGACATGGCTGGGGGCCAGGTCGGCCAGCTCCTCCACGTCGATCTGGTCGTTGCGCCAGACCCGCACCTCCGCGCCCAGCTCGCCCAGGTATTGGACGAGATTATAGGTGAAACTGTCGTAGTTGTCGATCACGGCGATCATTTTGGATCCTCCATTGGGTTGGGACGCAGGACGGTGGGCAGGATGCGGTGGACGGTTCGTCCTGCGGGCTGCGGCCCTGTCATCTTGGCTCCTGTCATCTGGCCTCCCTGTCA
>CAYQEB010000024.1:23118-24264 GCA_964416395.1 uncultured Caldilineaceae bacterium
CCTGTCATCTGGCCTCCCTGTCAGCCTTTCGCCTGCTCGCTCTCTGGCCGCTTCTCTCGCGTCTTCTTCTCCCGGCGCTCCGCGGCGCGGCGGATGCGGTTCCAGACGCCGGTGAGGCCCATGGCCTTCTTGGCGGCCAGCAGGGTCTTTCGGGCCTCTTCTCGGGTGTGCAGGGTGCCTTTGTAGAGAAGCTCGTCCACGAAACCGGTCTGGGACTCGTAGTAGGCCCGGCGCTCCCGGATGGGCTCCAGGAAGGCGTTCAGGGCCCGGGCCAGCTTCTCCTTCACCTCCACATCCCCCACCTTGCCGGCCCGGTAGCGCCGCTTCAGATCCTCCACTTCTTCCTTGTTGGGATTGAACATGTCGTGGTAGATGAAGACCGGGTTCCCCTCCACCGTGCCTGGGATGTCCGCCCGGATGCGCTTGGGGTCCGTGTACATGCCCATGACCTTCTTGCGCACGGTGGCTGCGTCGTCGCTGAGGAAGATGGCGTTGCCCAGGCTCTTGCTCATCTTGGCCTGGCCGTCTGTGCCCACCAGGGTGCCGCCCACCACGTAGGCCTCGGGCAGGGGGAAGACCTGGCCGTAGGCGTTGTTGAAGCGGCGGGCGATCTGCCGGGAGAGCTCCACGTGGCTCAGGTTGTCCCGGCCGACGGGCACCAGGTGGGCCCGCGGGGTGAAGATGTCCGCGGCCTGGAGGACCGGGTAGCCCAGCAGGTTGTAGGGGATCTGTTCCATGCCCGCGGCCCGGGCCATGTCCTTGATGGTGGGCAGCTGCTGCAGCCGCTCCACCGTCACCAGCCCGCTGATGAGGAGCTGGAGCTCGTACACCTCGTGCACCGCGGACTGCAGGTAGAAGGTCACCTTCTCCGGGTCGATGCCGATGGCCAGGTGGTCCAGGACAATGGCCCGGGCGTTCTCCGCGATCTGGAGAATGTCCTCCTTGGACGGCTTGGTGGTGAGCATGTGCAGGTCCGCGATGAGGAAGAAGCACTCGTACTCGTCCTGGAAGGCCAGGCGGTGGCGCAGACTGCCCACGTAGTGTCCCAGATGCAGCTTGCCCGTGGGGCGGTCCCCGGTCAGGATGCGTTTGCGGGTAGGTTGGTCAGCCATTGGATTTCCTCCTGTGAAAAGACTTCGTCTTTTT
>CAYQEB010000024.1:24364-26916 GCA_964416395.1 uncultured Caldilineaceae bacterium
AGCGAGAGATTGGAGAGTGTCTTGGTTTTTGGAGCATACTCTGCCCTTGTCTCCCGAAGAGAGGCATCGGTGCGTTGTTCTTTCAGCGATCGCACATAGCTGTTGATCCCTTTTGCCAACGCTTCGAAATGCTCAGCGATGGCCTGTCCAGTTTCTAAATTGACCAAGCCTCGCTGATAGGCCCGTCGTAACCAAAATCGCACTTCGAACAGGCTCCCTCGAGCGTAGTACAAGATCTGGATACGTTCTCCAAAGTGAAACCGGCCCTGGGCTTCGGCAATGTTGGCGCCAACCGAGTCTGCCGCGCGTATGAACTGTTCTCCCACGGTTCGCTTCTCAAACCGATTCCACGATTCAACTGTTTGCCAGACCTTGTCTGCCAATTTCTCTGCTTCCTGGAACACTCGTAGCTCCGTCAGATCTGTTGCCAATGGTTCTCTCCTGTTTGCCAATCTCTGCTCTCTCATCTCCGCTCCTCGCCCACCAACCCTCACAGCCCCCGCTCCGCCTCTTCCACGGCCACGGCCAGGGCTTTGGCCTTGTTCAAGGACTCGTGGTACTCCGCGGTGGGGTCGCTGTCGGCGACGATGCCCCCGCCTGCCTGGAGGTGGCAGGTCTGCCCTTGCATGGTGATGGTGCGGATGGTGATGCAGGTGTCCATGGTCCCGTCGTAGTCGATGTAGCCCACTGCGCCCGCGTAGGGGCCCCGGCGGGTGCCCTCCAGCTCCTCGATGATCTCCATGGCCCGGACCTTGGGCGCGCCGCTCACCGTGCCCGCGGGAAAGGTGGCCCGGAGCAGGCTGAAGGCGTCATGCTCCGGCTTGATCTGCCCCCGCACGTCGCTGACGATGTGCATCACGTGGCTGTAGCGCTCCACCGCCATCATGGTGGGGACGCTCACCGTGCCGTACTCGCAGACCCGGCCCAGGTCGTTCCGCCCCAGGTCCACCAGCATCACGTGCTCCGCCCGCTCCTTGGGATCGTTGAGGAGCTCCTGGGCCAGGGCCTCGTCCTCCTCCTCCGTGGCGCCCCGCCAGCGGGTCCCTGCGATGGGGTGGAGGAAGGCCTGGCCCCCCTCCAGGCGCACGTGCATCTCGGGGCTGGAGCCGATGAGCCGCACCGGCTCTCCGGCGATGCCGGCCACCCCGCTGAAGTCCAGGAAGTACATGTAGGGGGAGGGGTTGAGCATGCGCAGGGCCCGGTAGATGGTGAAAGGATCCGCCTCGGTCCTCCGGCTCAGACGCTGGCTCAGCACCACCTGGAAGATGTCCCCCGCGGCGATGTACTCCTTGGCCTTGCGCACGTTGGCCTCGTGCTCCGCCTGGGTGAAGTTGCTGCGCCACTTCGCCCCGCTGCGGCACTCCCGGGGGAGGGGGGGCGCCAGGGGCTTGCGCAGGTCGGCCACGATCTGCTCGATGCGGGCCACCGCGTCCGCGTAGGCGGCCCGCAGGTCCGCTTCCACCCGCATGTTGGCGATGATGAGGAGCTTGTGCTGCACGTGATCGAAGACCACCAGGTTGTCCGCGAAGAGCAGGACCATGTCCGGCACGTCCAGGTCCCGGCTGGCGGTGTTGGGCAGCCGCTCCATGAAACGCACCAGGTCGTAGCCGAAGTAGCCCACCGCGCCCCCGGTGAAGCGAGGCAGGCCGGGCAGGGTCACCGGCTGGCGGTTGGCCATAAGCTCCTTGACGATGGCCAGCGGATCCCCCTGGCGGCTCTCCAGGACCGCGCCCCCGGCCGCGCCGATGGTCACCTGGTCCTCGGTGGCCACCACGGTCATGGGCGGATGCACGCCCAGGAAGCTGTAGCGCCCCAGCTGCTCCCCCTTTTCCACCGACTCCAGCAGAAAGCTGGGACGGGTCTGGGCGGCCCCGCTCTCCTGACCGGAAGGGCCGGAGTTGCGCAGCTTCAGGTAGACGGAGACAGGCGTCTCCAGGTCCGCGGGCAGCTCCCGCACGACGGGGATGATGTTCCCCTCCTTCGCCAGATCCTGCGCCTCCTCCAGGGTCGGTCGATAGCTCACCATGTCTCTCTCCTCTCGGGTTCCTCTCGAATTCCTGTCGGCCTCATGGTTGACCGTGAACTTGCCACCAAAAAAGCCCTCGTCCTCAAGGCCCGAGCGTCGGCTCGGACTCTGGGGACGAGGGCCTGTTGTTCGGCGCCCCGCGGTGCCACCCCGCTTAGACGGCCTCGGTGGCAAGGGGTCCTTGCACGAAAAAACCCCTGCGTGAAACACAAGGGTCGTTCAACCGACAGCCAGTCTCACTCGTCGAGAACAGGAGTCGCCTCCGATTCTCAGCGCCCAGGTAACGGTGGCGTCTCCGGAGCAACCTACTGACCTGGGGGTTCCCGGCGTTCGGCGCCCGACTCCCCGGCCCATTCACTGCCTGCGCTGCTATCCCATTTCCACCAGCTAGGGACTCTCTGGAACCCGCTTTGGCAGCTACTCTTCCGGTTCACAGTCGTTGTCGCTCGATTGTAGGCATACTTTACTCAGCTTCCGCTGCTTTGTCAAGATGGAGGGCCTGCCGCTTGTCGGCTTGTCGCTTGTC
>CAYQEB010000024.1:27016-33551 GCA_964416395.1 uncultured Caldilineaceae bacterium
CGCTTGTCGGCTTGTCGCTTGTCAAGGTGTCAAAACAGGGCGAGCTGGAGGGGCAGGGCGCCTTCCGGGAAGCGGCCGGCCTCCCGGAAGGTCGGGATCCCCTGGCGGGGGAGGGGAAACGAAGGCTAGGACTTCTCTTTGAGCAGGTCCCGGATCTCGGCCAGGAGCTTCTCCTCCGCCGTGGGCTCCGGGGGCGGGGCTGGCGCCTCTTCCTTGGGTTTCTGCATGCGGTTGACCTGTTTGATGATCATGAAGATGACGAAGGCGATGATGAGGAAGTTGATCACGTTGTTGACGAACAGGCCGTACTTGATGATGGGGGCGCCGGCCTCTTCTGCGGCCACCAGGCTGGCGTAGCCCTTGCCCGAGAGGTCGATGAAGAGGTTGGAGAAGTCCACGCCGCCCAGGAGCCAGCCGATGGGGGGCATGATCACGTCGTTGACCAGGGATTTGACCACGGAGTTGAAGGCGGCGCCGATGATCACGGCCACAGCCAGGTCCAGGACATTCCCCCGCACGATGAAATCACGGAATTCTTTCACCATTTTTCCCTCCACAGGAACTGAGTTGGTCCAGTGCAGAATCTCTGCACTGCTTTCAGCATAAGCGGGATCCGTTACAAGTCGCGTTAAGGCGCCTGAATTAAGGCGTCTGGGAGCAATGGACGTTTCTGCCGAAGGAAGTGGGGTTTCGGCCAAGAAAAAACGCCCTGATCGGTTTCCACGATCAGGGCGTCAGGGGACGGGCTGGTCTGTCCGGGCTTAGGCCACGGCCAGGGCCTCCTGGAGGCGGCGATCCACCTCGCGCAGGACGGTGACCCGGCCCTTGTGGGCCGCCTCGTACTCCTTGATGGCCTGGAGCTGCTCCGGGGTCAGCTTGTCCAGGGCCTGGAGGATCTCCCGAACGGAGAGCTCATCGTAGTCGGGGATGGGCAGCGCCACCTGAGGCTGCCGCTCGGCCAGAGCCTGGTCGATCTTCCGGGCCAGCGCGTCGATCTCCTTGTTCAGCTTCTCGATGCGCTCCCGGCTGGGGATGCCCATGCGCTCCAGGATCTCCTCCACCTGCCGCTCCAGGAGCTTCTCGGTCTTGCGCTCCTTGCCCCGGACGCTCTTCCGGCCCTGCTTCTGCAGCTTCTGCAGCTGCTTCTGGAGCCTCTTGACCCGCTTCTCCAGCTCCCGGCGGCTCCTCTTCAGCTCCCGGGTCGCCTCCTTCTCCAGCTTGCGCTCCAGCTTCTCGCCCCGGCGCTCGGCCTGCTCCACCAGCTTCTGGCCTCGCTCCAGGACGGCCTTGGCCTCGTCCACGGCCAGGCCCAGCACGCCCACGTAGGCCAGCACGGCCTTGCGGCTCATGTTCCGCAGCTGCTTCACGTTGTCCTCCACCTTCTCCTGCGCGTCCCGCAGGTCGACGTTGCGGATGTTCAGTTTCACTTCCATGGTCTGCCTCCTTTCGTTCCCTCTGCCACCAAGCATCCTTGGCCCGCACCGGAAACGTCACTCTGGTTTCGATCGGATTGGTTTTTCTGCGTTGTTTCGGCCTGTTGTCCAGGAAAACATAGTATGACGCATTGCGTTACAGTTCCAATATAACACGGTGCGTCATGGCTGTCAAGATGGGCAGGCGGCTTTTGTGTTTGAGTTTTGTCAGAATTGGGGTCTGGGCAGATAATATCTGAGCGGGTGACAGGGGGAGGGGGGGCACTCGGAGAATGTGGCCCCGGGGTGGCCGGGGCGGAACGCTAGTGCAGACAGGAGGGCAGGATGAAAACAGGCGATCGGAACACTGCCGAGGGGATCCTCTTCACAGACGAGTACCAGCTCACCATGGCCCAGCTCTACTTCCGCATGGGCCTCCACGAGAAGCAGGCTCAATTCGATCACTTCTTCCGCCGCTACCCGGACTACGGCCAGCACCAGGCCGGCTACTGCGTGAACGCCGGGCTGGAATGGCTCCTGGATTGGATGCAGGAGGCCCACTTCCGGGAGGAGGACATCGACTACCTGCGCAGCCAGCGTAGCCGCAGCGGCGCCCCCCTCTTCCAGGAGGATTTCCTGGCCTGGCTGCGGGCCCACGGCTCCTTCGAGGGCATCACCCTGCGCGCCATCCCCGAGGGTCGAGTGGTCCACCCCAACGTGCCCTTGACCGTGATCCAGGGCCCGCTGATCATGGCCCAGATCCTGGAAACCTCCCTGCTCAACCACCTGAACTACCCCATCCTCATCGCCACCAAGGCCTCCCGCATCCGGGAGAGCGGCCAGCGGCGGCTCCTGCTGGAGTTCGGCCTGCGCCGGGCCCACGAGAAAGGGGCCAACGCCGGGGCCCGGGCCGCCCTCATCGGCGGCGCGGACTTCACCTCCAACGTGGGGGTCTCCCATGTGCTGGGCTACCCGCCCAAGGGCACCCACGCCCACAGCATGGTCCAGGCCTTCATGGCCCTGGGCATGACCGAGCTGGACGCCTTCCGGGCCTACGCGGAGATCTACCCGGACGACTGCATCCTGCTGGTGGACACGGTGGACACCCTGGAGAGCGGCATCCCTCACGCCATCCAGGTCTTCCAGGAGCTGCGGCGCAAAGGGCATCGGCCCCTGGGCGTGCGCCTGGACTCGGGCGACCTGGCCTACCTGAGCATCCAGGCGGCCAAGATGCTGGACGAGGCCGGTTTCTCGGAGGTCTCCATCGTCCTCTCCAACGAGCTGGACGAGCTGGTCATCTGGCAGATCATCACCCAGATCCAGCGGGAGGCGCCCCGCTACGGCGTGGATCCGGACCAGCTCATCCGCCGACTGGTCTACGGAGTGGGGACCCGGCTCATCACCTCCTGGGGGGAGCCGGCCCTGGGAGGCGTCTACAAGCTGGTGGCCATCCGGGATGGGGGCGAGTGGCGGCCCGCCATCAAGATCTCCGAGTCCCCCAGCAAGACGCCCAACCCGGGCCACAAGCGGGTCTGGCGGATCTACGATCAGCGGGGGTTCGCCACCGCGGATCTCCTCAGCCTGGAGGACGAGGACCCCACCCAGATGGAGCGCATCGTCCTGCGCCACCCCTCGGACCACACCAAGCGCCGGACCCTGCATCGGGACGAGATCAGCGGCATGGAGCCCCTGCTCCAGGACTTCCTGGTGGAGGGCAAGCTGGTGGCGGAGCTGCCCAGCATCGAGGAGATGCGCACCCAGCGCCAGGCCGACATCCAGCGCCTGGATCCTGGGGTGCGCCGGCTCATCAACCCCCACGTCTACCACGTCTCCCTGACCCAACGGCTCTGGGACTTCAAGGAGGCGCTGATCCGGGAGGTCATCGAGGCCAACGAATGAGCCCCTTGGGGTGGAAGTGGGAGGCGAAAGCGGGATGGGCTCGGGGGAGAAGGCCGGACGCGACCTGGCGCCAGCGGGGAGCCTGGCGCCAGGGACGTGGATCTTCAGGGCAAACCGGCCGCGGGGCGTCTCCTAGGCGGAAGCGCCGGCCTGCAGGCTCTGTTCCACACTCTTGCTGAGCCTGCGCAGACGCAGGGAGAGGGCCACCATCAGGACGCCGAAGAGGATGGCGTAGCTGCCGATGATCCAGGCCACGGCCACTGCGCCGGCCCCGGGGAAGGCGAACATCAGGGCGCCGAAGATCATGGAGGCCAGGCCGCTGAGGATGAGCAGCCACTCTCCCTTCAGCTCCTTGCGCAAGGTGATGGCCGCGGCCACCTCGAAGGCGCCGGTGACCAAGGCCCAGGCCGCGATGAAGTAGAGGAGCACCAGGGCCGTGATCTCGGGCCAGGTCAGGGCCAGGATGCCGAACAGAAGGCTGGTCAGCCCCTCCAGCAGGAGCAGCCACCAGTCCTCGTCCTTCTTGCGGCGTCGGAAGGCGGCCACGATGCTGAAGGCTCCGTCCACCAGGGCGTAGGCGCCGAAGAAGATCACCAGCACCGCCAGGGTCAGGCCCGGCCAGATCAAGGCCAGGATGCCGAACAGGATGGCGGCGATGCCGCGAATGAGCAGTGTCCACCAGTTGCGTGCTAACAGTACAAGCATTTTTCCCTCCTTTTGTGGGTTGGTTTGTGGATTCCGAGCATAGTTGGTCCAAAAGTTGGGCCCGGCGTTGCCGGGTTTCCAGCCTTGGTGTTCAGTGTCGTCGATCCAGAGTGCCTTCCATGGCCTCCCTTGGCCATGAAATTGCCCGTCACGAAATTCCCCGAAGTTTTTTCCGTGCATGGTCTCGCGTTCAGGCCGTAGGGTAGCAGATGGGCCCCGTCAGCCGCACCGGAGGACGGGGCCCAAGGTCGTCCATGGAGTGGCCTGCGCCATGCCTGCCGGATTGGATTCCGCGCACCGGTTTGCCGTGAAATCCGCTAACTGCAGCATAGCATGCCCACATTTGCGGAACGTCTGCCTGGGATTTGCGTTGCATTTCCTCTGTGTTAGCGTTCGGTTAGAGAAGGCTGCACCAAAAACCGGCGCCTCTCGGGCTCTTTCCGGAGGCGCGGGGTCGCCGGGAAGCCGCCCCTTGGGCTTCGTTGAACGCCGGCACGCGTTCCTTGACGGGGAACTAGCTTGATTTTTCAGGGAAAAGATATTAAACTTAAGGAAAAAGGCATGGGAAATTTTTGGGGAATGTGGGGAGTGTCAGCCTGTGCCCAGGAGGCGTGGCCATGTTGAAGGAAGCCATGTTGGCTCGCCCTCTGAAGAAACAGTACGTCCAGTGCACAGCCTGTGAACACTGGTGCGCAGTGGCGCCGGGGAAGGCGGGCAAGTGCGGCGTCCGCCGCAACTACGACGGCGCCCTCTACCTGGTGGTCTACGGCAAGGCCGCCGCGGTGAACGTGGACCCGGTGGAGAAGAAGCCCCTGAACCACTTCCTGCCCAGGAGCCAGGTCTTCTCCATCGGCACGGTGGGCTGCAACCTCTACTGCTACTGGTGCCAGAACTGGGAGATCTCCCAGTTTCGGGACTTTGACCCGGAGAAGGACTACATCGGCCAGGACCTTATGCCCCAGGAGATCGTGGAGCAGTGCAAGCTGCGGCGCATCCCTCTGGTGGCCTTCACCTACAACGAACCCACGGTCTTCTTTGAGTACGCCTACGACACGGCCAAACTGGCCCACGAAGCCGGGATCCGCACCATCTTCGTCTCCAGCGGCTTCGAAACCCTGGAGGCCCTCCGCACCATCCAGCCCTACCTGGACGCCATCAACGTGGATCTGAAGGCCTTCCGGGATGAGACCTATCGGCGCTACACCGGCGCTCGCCTGGATGTGGTGAAGCGCAACATCCGCCATCTGGTCCAGGAGACGGACATCTGGGTGGAGGTGACCACCCTGCTCATCCCCGGCCTGAACGACAGCGACCAGGAGATCCAGGAGGCGGCCCAGTTCCTGGCTGGCGTCAGCCCGGACCTGCCCTGGCACGTGACGGCTTTCATGCCTCACTACAAGATGAAGGACCGGCCGCCCACCCCCGCGGAGACCCTGCTCCGGGCCTGGCGGATCGGCAAGGAGGCGGGCCTGCGCTACGTCTACACCGGCAACATCTGGGGCCACCCCTTGCTGGCGGGCACCTCGGACACGCTCTGCCCCGCCTGCGGCGCCCGCCTCATCCGGCGGACGGGCTATCACGTGGAAACCCTGTGGGAGACGCCCGGCGTCTGTCACAGCTGCGGTGAGAAGATCCCTGGGGTCTGGCAGTAGCCTGGCCTATCCCCCAATCCCAAGGAGGCGCGATGGTGGCCACCAAAACTCGAATCTCCAGCCCTGTGCGGCTGCCTGCGGTGGCCGGCAGCTTCTACCCGTCCGATGCCAACGAGCTCCGAGCCCTGGTGCTGGAGCTGCTGGACAAGGCCCAATCCCCGGCCCTGGACAACGTGCGGGGGCTCATCGCGCCCCACGCCGGCTACCAGTACAGCGGCCTGGTGGCGGCCCACAGCTTCCGCACCCTGCGCGGCCTGTCCCAGGGCGTCTACACCGTCTACCTCATGGGGCCGGCCCACTATGTGCCGGTCTACGGGGTGGGGCTCTCCAGCGCGCGGGCCTTCGAGACCCCCCTGGGCCGAGTGCCCGTGGCCCAGGACCGGGTGGAGAAGCTGCTGGCTTTGGGCGGGCCCTATCACCTGGCCGATTCAGCCCACCTCCCGGAGCACAGCCTGGAGGTGGAGCTGCCCTTCCTGCAGGTGACCTTGCCCCAGGCCCAGATCGTGCCCATGCTCTTCGACTCCGCCGCGGACTACACCCGGGTGGGGGAGGATCTGGCCCGCATCCTGGCCGAGGACCCCCGCAGCCTGCTGGTGGTCAGCTCGGACCTGAGCCACTATCACACCTACGACGAGGCCGTGCGCCTGGATCGCTCCTTCCTCCACGCGGTGATCACCGGGGATCTCTCTCAGGCCAGCGGCGGCGAGGCCTGCGGCCTCCCGGCCATCCTCACGGCCATGACCGTGGCGGAGATCTTGGGCTGGCGAGCCCATCTCCTGGCCTACCGCAACAGCGGCGACTCCGGCGGTCCCATCTGGGAGGTGGTGGGCTACGGCTCGGTGGCCTACACCGGGTGAGAGCCCCGAT
>CAYQEB010000024.1:33651-36543 GCA_964416395.1 uncultured Caldilineaceae bacterium
GGTGCGGTTTGCAACCGCACGTGTAGCTGGAGGGATCCATGCCCCCTGTGCGGTTCGAAACCGCACCCACGGTGAGGCCGGGCGGCAGGTCCGGTCTCCCGGCCGGACATCTTTTCCCCGCATGCCCGATCACCCCATTTTCCCCCGCCCTGCTTTTGTTGACACTCAGGCCCCACCCCGATACAATTTCTCTTTGTGGATCACCCGCCCCTGCCGGCCCGGATCCCCGTGCATTTCGCCCTGCCCGGCCTACACCGGAGAACAGGAAAGGAACCCATGACGCGACCAAGCCAAACCCCAACCCGAGGGGCCCCGGCCATCACCGAAACGGCCTCCCAGGCCCCTGCCACCCCCGGAACGGCCCCCAAGTACCACATCTGGACCATCGGCTGCCAGATGAACGTGGCCGACAGCAACCACGTGGCCGCGGAGCTGGAGAAGCTAGGCTACGAGCCCACGGACGATCTGGACCAGGCCCAGGTGGTGGTGCTCAACACCTGCGTGGTGCGCCAGAGCGCGGAGAACAAGGCGGTGGGCAAGCTGGGCAGCCTAAAGCCCTGGAAGGAGCGCCGCCCCGGCCGCACCCTGGCTCTCATGGGCTGCATGGTGGGGGTGAAGCCCAACCCCAAGCTCCAGGCTCGCTTCCCTTTCGTGGACGTCTTCATGCCTCCCAGCGAGGCCAGCCCCCTGGTGGGCCATCTGCGGGAGGACGAGATGGCCGCGGAGGCCTCCCGCCTGGAGCAGGAGCAGCTCCAGCGTCGCTACCGCCTCCAGGATGGCGTCGAACTGGAGGGACCGGGCCAGTCCATCCGTCACCTGGCCCTGAGCGGCCCCGCGCCGGTGGCCGCCTACGTGCCCATCGTCTACGGCTGCAGCCACGCCTGCACCTTCTGCATCATCCCCTTCCGCCGGGGGGTGGAGCGCAGCCGGCCGGTGGACGAGATCGTGGCCGAGATCCGGGGGCTGGTGGCCCAGGGCGTGCGGGAGGTGACCCTCCTGGGCCAGATCGTGGACCGCTACGGCTACGACTGGCGGGGAGAGCTGGGCGGCAGCGCCACGGTCCAGGCCTACGAGGGTGACTACAAGGCTGACGGGGCCAACGTGCCGGACCTGGCGGAGCTGCTGCGGGCTGTCCACCAGATCGAGGGCCTGTGGCGCATCCGCTTCCTCACCAGCCACCCCAACTACATGACCGACCGCATCCTGGAGGCAGTCCGGGACCTGCCCAAGGTCTGCGAGCACATCGAAGTGCCTGTCCAGGCCGGTTCCGACGAAGTGCTGGCCCGGATGAAGCGGGGCTACACCAACCGGGAATACCGGGAGCTGGTGGCCCACATCCGGGAGACCATCCCCGGCGTGGCCATCAACACGGACATCATCGTGGGCTTCTGTGGCGAGACCCGGGAACAGTTCCAGGAGACCTACCAGCTCCTGGCCGACCTGAAGCTGGACAAGGCCCATCTAGCCCGCTACAGCCCCCGACCAGGCACAGCCAGCGCCCGTTTCATGCTGGACGACGTGCCCGAAGAGGAGAAGGTGCGCCGCCACAAGGCCTTGGAGGCCCTCCAGGAGCAGGTCTGCCGGGAGATCAACGCCCGGCTCCTGGGAGAGACGGTGGAGGTCCTGGTGGAGGATCGGCACAAGGGGAAGTGGCGAGGGCGCACCCGGCAGAACAAGCTGGTCTTCATCGACTCGGACCAACCCCTGCGGGGTCGGCTGGTGGAGGCCCAGATCACCTGGACCGGGCCCTGGAGCATGCAGGCCCGCTTCGTGCGGGACGTGTCGCCCACGAGCTGAGCAATTCCCTTCCAACCCCAACGCCAATTCCGAACCCCCAGGGACACCTTTTCCATGAGCCCACTGCTCCTCAACCTGATCCTCTTCGTGGCGGGCTTCGCTCTGCTCACCGGCGGCGCGGAGTTCCTGGTGCGGGGCGCCAGCCGCCTGGCCCTGCGCCTGAACGTCTCCCCGGTGGTCATCGGCCTGACGGTGGTGGCCTTCGGCACCAGCCTGCCGGAGCTCCTGGTCAGCCTCATCGCCAACCTGGAGGGAGGCACGGCGGCAGAGCTGGCCATCGGCAACGTGGTGGGCAGCAACATCGCCAACCTGGCCTTGATCCTGGGCATCGTGGCCGTGCTGCGGGCGGTCCGGCTGGAGCGCCAGCTCATGAAGCGGGAGTACCCTCTCATGCTCCTGGTCTCGGTGATCTTCGTCTACTTCGCCGCGGACGGGCAGATCAACCGGGCCGAGGGGCTCATGCTCATGGCCGGCCTGCTGGGCTTCACCTATTTCAGCTACACCTTGAGCCGGGAGCTTCCCCTGGAGGAGCAGTCGGAGGTGTTGGAGTACGTGGAGGAGAGCCTGGACGGCCAGGCCGCGGTCCAGCCCGCCTTCTGGAACCTGGGGCTGGTGGCGGTGGGCATCGTGGGGCTGGTGACCGGGGCCAACTGGCTGGTGGACTCGGCCCAGTTCATCGCCCGCTACTTCGGCGTCAGCGAGCTGATCATCGGCCTTTCGGTGGTGGCCCTGGGCACCAGCCTGCCGGAGCTGGCCACCTCTGTGGTGGCCATCCTGCGCAAGGAGGGGGACATCGCGGTGGGCAATCTGGTGGGCAGCAACCTCTTCAACATGCTGGCCATCATCGGCATCACTGCCACGGTTCGTCCCCTGCCCGCTCCCACCCACATGCTCCGGGTGGACTTCCCCGTCATGCTGCTGGTGGCTGTGCTGCCCCTGGCCCTGGCTCTGCCCAAGCCCCATCGGATGAACCGCTGGAAGGGCCTGATCCTGCTGGCCATCTACTTCGGCTACAACTTCTGGCTTTTCACCAACGGCTACGTCCCCGTCGCGCCCTAGCCATCCCCTCTTTTTCTCCTCAACATTTTCTCCTCA
>CAYQEB010000024.1:36643-48038 GCA_964416395.1 uncultured Caldilineaceae bacterium
TTTTCTCCTCAACATTTTCTCCTCAGCCCGTCACCACCAGGCCCCGGCTGTAGAGCAGCCACATGCCCAGGCCGTAGGTCAGGGCGATGAGCAGCGCGTCCACTTCCATGAAGAGCAGGCGGCGCTCCAGCCGGGCCACATTCCCCACCAGGGCCATGGCGGTCAACACCACGCCCAGGGCCGCGGCCAGGGTCATCACCGGATCCACATCGCTGAGGAAGAGCCCAGAGGTGTAGAAAAGGTCCGTGGCCCCCAGGGCGAAGATGTTGAAGGCGTTGCTCCCGAACAGGTTGCCGATGGCCAGGTCGTAGGCCCCGATCCGGGCCGCAGAGATGGTGGTGGCCACTTCCGGCAGGGAGGTGACCACCGCCACCAGGGCCGCGCCGACGAACCCGGTGCTCACCCCCGTGGCCTCCGCGACAGCCGCCGCGCTCTGCACCAACCAGGGCGTCACCAGGACCAGCACCGCCGTGGCTCCGCCGAAGCCCAGGAGGGCGCGGCTCAGCCTGGGCAGGGCCGCTTCCTCTTCCGGGCGCAGGGCCTCCGGGGTGGCCGTCGGGTTGCTCTGGTTCACCAGCCGCATGCCCCCCACGTAGACCAGCATGAGCACCAGGCTGTCCAGGCCTATCCAGGCCGCGCGTAGGGGGATCTTGGCCAGCACGAAGAAGAGGGCCAGGCTGCCCATGAGCACCGCGATCCCCGCGCTGATGGCGTGGCGCAAAGCCACCGCCCGCAGGATCCGCTGCCGCTGGTGGAGCAGGTCCAGGATGGCCAGCATGAACATGTTGAACATGCAGCTGCCGAAGATGTTCCCCGCGGCCAGGGAAGGCACGGCCTGTTCGATGGCGTTGATCATGGTGAGGAATTCGGGCAGGGAGGTGGCCCCGGCCAGGAGCAGGGTGCCGATGAACATGCCGCCCAGCCCGGTGCGCACCGCGATGACGTCCCCGTACTCGGCCAGCTTGACCGCGGCCAGGATGGTCAGCCCGGCGCTGATCAGGAAGGTGACCCAGATCATGCCCCGGGCTCCTGGGCCGGTGGATCCAGGGCGGGATCGTCGACCGGATCCTCCCTGGGGGCGCTGAACTCCTTCCGGGCTCCTTTGGTGACGCTCAGGGGCCAGGCGGCCAGGACGCCGGTGTTGGGCTGCTGCAGATCCCCCACGATGGCCTCGGTGGCCTCCAGGCAGCGCTGGATCATGGCCTCGTCCGGCACGATGGTGAGGAGGGTGTAGTGGCCCCTGGACTGGTTCTCCACCAGGGAGGAGAAGCCGAAGGCGTAGCGGGCGGCCACCAGGTGGGGCCGACGGCGGTAGATGCCTGTGCTCTCCAGGATGGTGGCTCCTTCGATGCCAGCCTGGTGCCAGGCGTCCAGGAGCTCGTCCAGCTTGTCCGGGTCGTTGAGCACGAAGAGGATCATGTGCATGGCGGCGCTCTCCTGGTGTGGACTTCCGCCCGGCTCGCTGCCCGGCTCGCCGGCCGGGGCGAAGAGGGCGTCCGAAGTGCAACGGAAGTGCAACAGAGGTGCAACAGAAGTGCAGCGACTCAGCTGGCGGGCGCAGGCGCGGCGAACCCCCGCAGGGCCTGGGCCATGTCTCGGATGTCCTGGGGACGGGTGCGGCAGCAGCCGCCGATGATCCGAGCGCCGGCCGCGTACCAGCGGCGGGAGGGCGGGCCGAACTCCGTGGCCCCGCTGCCCTCGATCCAGCACTGGTTCACCGCGTCCCAGCGCTCGCCGCTGTTGGGATAGGCCAGCAGGGGCCGATCCGTGACCCCGGCCGCGGCCCGGAGCAGGGGCTCCACGTAGGGCGGGGGCGTGCAGTTGAGCCCCACGGCCACGATCTGAGGGGAGGCGTTGGCCAGGGCCACACAGGCCCGGAAGGGCTCGCCGTGGCAGACGTGGGCCTCGTCGCAGCAGCTGAAGCTGAGCCAGGCTGGCGTCTCGGGGAACTCGGCCAGGAGCTCCACCAGGGCCTCTCCCTCCAGCTGGCAGGGGATGGTCTCGCAGGCCAGCAGGTCCGGCCCCGCGGCCACCAGCTCGGCCATGCGGGGCCGGTGCCACTCCTGGAGCGCCTGCTTGCTCAGGCCGTACTCGCCCCGGTACTCGGAGCCGTCGGCCAGGAAAGCGCCGTAGCAGCCCACAGAGGCGGCCACCAGCGGACGCAGCCGCCCTTCCCGGTTGGCCGGGTCCGCCCAGAACTGGTCCCGGGCCTCCTGGGCCAGCCGGACGCTCAGGCGCATGAGAGCGGCGGCCTCGTCCCGGCTCAGCCCCCGGGCCATGAAGCCCTGGAAGCTGGCCTGGTAGCTGGCGGTGATGGCCACGTCTGCGCCGGCCAGAAAGTAGTCATAGTGGAGCTGCCGGATCATCTCCGGCGCTTCCAGGAGCACCTTGGCCGACCAGAGGGGGTCGTTCAGGTCCGCGCCCCGGCGTTCCAGCTCCGTGGCCAGGGCGCCGTCCAGGATGACCACGCCGAAGCGTTCCAGGAAGGGCTGAAAAGGGTTGGCGGGATGGGTTTGGGGCATGGTCGGGTCCTCTCGGTGAAGGTGCAACGGTTCGGTTGAGCCATGCCCCAATTATAGCAGACGGGTGACGGGAGCCGGGAGCAGGGGGACGGACGCATGTCCCGGGCCCCGCCCCAATCCCCCTCACCCCTTCACCCCCTCACCTTCTCACTCAGCTGCTCCCGAGCGAAGGCCATTCCCGCCTGCAGGGCCTGCTTGTTCAGCTCCAGGAGATGGGCGTGGCGCTCTGGCAGGTGTTCGGCCAGGGCCTGCTCGATGGCCGCCGGCTCCAGGATGGGACGCACGGCCAGCAGCGCGCCCAACAGGACCACGTTGGCCAGGCGGCGGTTGCCCAGCTCCGTGGCCATGTCATCCGCTGGCGCGGCCAGCACGGTGATGTCCAGGCGCTGGATGGGTCGCGGGACCAGGGAGCGGTTCACCACCAGCACGCCCCCCGGCTTGACCAGGGGCTCGTATTTGTCCGTGGAGGGGAGGTTCAGGGTGATGGCCACATCCGGGTTGCGGACCAGGGGCGCGCCGATGGGTTCGTCCCCGATGACCACGGTGCAGTGGGCGGTGCCGCCCCGCATCTCCGGCCCGTAGGAGGGGATCCAGGTGACGTGTTTGTCCGCGGCCAGGGCGGCGTAGGCCAGGAGCTGCCCCGCGAAGAGCACGCCCTGGCCGCCGAATCCAGCGATGATGATAGAGGTTTCCATGGCTCACTCCTTTCCGTTGCCCCGGCGCCGGCCCTGGCGGCCGTTCCCGGCGTGGACTTTGCCACCCTTCAGCTCTGGCGCCACCTTGAACTCGCCCAGAGGGTAGATCGGCGCCATCTCGTCCCGGATGAACTCCAGGGCCTGGCTGGGGGAGAGGCGCCAGTTGGTGGGGCAGGAGCTGAGGACCTCCACCAGCCCCAGGCCCAATCCCTGGAGCTGGGCCTGGAAGGCCCGATGGATGGCCTTCTTGGTCCTGCGGATCTCCGCCACCGAGTGCATGGAGCGTCGGGCCGCGTAGGCCACGCCGGGCAGGGTGGCCAGCATCTCGGTGATGTGCAGAGGGTGGCCCTGCTGGGCCGGGTTGCGCCCGAAGGGAGAGGAGGTGGTCACCTGGCCGAGGAGGGTGGTGGGGGCCATCTGGCCGCCGGTCATGCCGTAGATGGCGTTGTTCACGAAGATCACCGTGATGAGCTCTCCTCGGGCCGCGGCGTGCAGGATCTCGTTGCCGCCGATGGAGGCCAGGTCCCCGTCCCCCTGGTAGGTGAAGATCACCCGGTCGGGCAGGACCCGCTTCAGGCCGGTGGCCATGGCCGGGGCTCGTCCGTGGGCCGCTTCGCAGCCATCCAGGTTGAAGTACTCGTAGGCGAAGACCGCGCAGCCCACCGGGGCCACGCCGATGGTCCGATCCCGCACACCCAGCTCGTCGATCACCTCCGCAATGAGGCGATGGATGATGCCGTGGGTGCAGCCAGGGCAGTAGTGGGTCTGCACGTCTCGCAGGGATTCCGGACGTCGGTAGACTAGATTGAGATTGCCCAGGGCGGGAGCGTCCTGGGTGGGGGTCATTGGTGTGGTGACAGTCATGCGCTCTGCTCCTTTTGTGTACCCAGATCTCGTGTGCACCCAGATCTCGTGTGCACCCAAGCCTCGTCTGCCGCGTTTCGTCCAGGGGAAGGCTAGGCCATCACCGCTGCCTGGGCTGCCGGGCTCTGGCGCGTCGCCTTCTCCTGGAGCTGATCCAGGGCCTCCCGAATCTCGTCCGGCAGGGGGATGACGCCCCCCATCCGCCCCAGGAAGTGGATGGGCGCCCGATGGGCCAGGACGCGCTCCACGTCCTCCAGCATCTGACCGGCGTTCATCTCCGCCACCAGGACGCCCTTCACCTGGGGGATGAGCTGCTCCAGGGCTTTCTCCGGGAAGGGCCAGAGGGTGATGGGGCGGAAGAGGCCCACCTTGACCCCCGCGGCCCGGGCCTGGTTCACCGCGGAGCGAGCGATGCGCCCCACTGTGCCGAAGGCGACGATCAGGTGCTCCGCGTCCTCGGTGCGGTAGCACTCGTGGCGGGGCTCCGCCGCTTGGATCCGGGCCAGCTTGGCCTGGAGGCGTCGGTTCAGCCGCTCCAGGTTCTCCGCGCCCAGGTAGATGGAGGTGATGGTCCGGGGTGGGCGATCCTTGGCCCCGCTCAGGGCCCAGTCCGGTCGCTCCGCCGGCCACTCCTTGAAGGGAGGCATTTTCACCGGCTCCATCATCTGGCCGATGCTGCCATCCCCCAGCAGGACCACGATGTGCCGGTAGTGGAAGGCCAGGTCGAAGGCGATGTACATGAGGTCCACCGCCTCCTGGAGGGTGGAGGGGGCCAGGACGATGGGGTGGTAGTCCCCGTGGCCAGCGGAACGGGTCATCTGGAAGTAGTCCCCCTGGCTGGGCTGGATGTTGCCCAGGCCTGGGCCGCCCCGCATGATGTCCACCAGGACCACAGGCACCTGGCTGGCTGCGATGTAGCTCAGCCCCTCCTGCATCAAGCTGATGCCAGGGGACGAGGAGGAGGTCATGGTGCGCACCCCGGCGCTGGCTGCGCCGTAGACCATGTTGATGGCGCCGATCTCGCTCTCGGCCTGCAGGAAGACCCGCCCCAACTCGGGCATGCGGCGGGCCATGTACTCCAACAGCTCTGTCTGGGGGGTGATGGGGTAGCCGAAGAAAGCCTCGACGCCGGCCCGCAGGGCTGCCTCCGCGATGGCTTCGTTGCCTTTCCATAGCTCCTTTGCCATGTGTTCGCTCCTTTCTCAGTGCGCCTCGCTCAATGCACCTTGCTCAGGGCGCTCAAATCCCAGCGCGCTCAAGCCGCCACAGCCCGCTGGGGCGCTGGCTCCCGATAGACTGTGAAGACCACATCCGGGCAGATCACCGCGCAGACGCCGCAGCCGGTGCACTGGTTGCGGCTTTCGTCCAGGACCACCGGGTGGTAGCCTCGGGCGTTGTACTCCGAGGACAGGTGCAGCACCTCCTGGGGGCAGACCTGGACGCAGAGTTCGCAGCCCTTGCAGCGGTCTGTCTCGATGACAACAGTGCCTTTCAGCATGGACTCACCTCCGTGAATGGTAGACCGTGAACCGTGGGGACGCTCGCGCCCTCCGTCCGTGGGGAGCGGGGGCGTCCGGAGGGCGGAACGCAAAACCCCGCCTGCTTGCAGCGCATCCGGGCGACCGTGGATCCGGGGGCTGTTGCCCTGGACGCCGCGGTGCTCGCTGTGCAAGTGAGCGGGGTTGTTGATGACCGTTCACGCATCGCCATTGATGCGCCAGCTGGATTCAGTTGTGCGTCAACACCAGTATATCACATTTGCGGGAAAATGGAGCGCGAGAATGGAGCGCGAAAACGGGACAGGAAAATGGGGCGGCGCTTGGCCGTCGAAGCCCACCGCTGCCTCTCGGTGTTTGGCCTCGCCGCCCATCGCCTGTCCCGCCCTAGCCCTCGCCTGCACCGTCCTGGACCTTGTCGGGCACAGGCTCCTCCTCCATCTCCACCACCTCGTGCTCCAGCTCCTCCAGCTCCCGCTCCAGCTTCTCCAGCTCCGTGATGATGCGATCCCCCAGGCTCTCCTTGCGCATCACCTCTTTCTGGAGCGCCACCATGCGGGCGTGGGCCCGGTCGCCTGGCCGGCCTTTCTTGCGGCAGTCCAGGTCGTGGAGCACCGTCTCGCGCCCGTAGAGGAGGAGCTCATCCCCGGGCTCGATGACCGTGTCCCCTCGGGGCGCGCCTACGTAGCGGCCGTCCGCCCGCTGGATGCCCAGGACCAGCACCCCCTCGTCCTGGAGCCGCAGCTCGGCCAGGGATTTGTTGGCCCACCAGTCGTCTGGCTCCACCAGCATCTCCACGATCTCGTACTCCCCCTGGAGCTGGAGCAGCGCCTCGTAGTCCCGCACGTCCAGGTCCGTCCAGCGCTCCAGGGCCCAGCTGATCCAGAGGGAGAGCCAGCGGTCCACCACAGAGCTGGTGGCCAGGGCCCAGAGGACGGCGATGCCGGTCAGGAGCACGCCGATCCGGGCCCAGAGGGGCATGCCCGTGTTCACGTTGACAAAGGTGAGCATGAGGGAGGAGATGGCCGAGACGATCCCCGCGTTGCCCAGGAGCATGAGGAGGAGGATGATGCGGCGGCGCACCGGGTGGTTCACCACCTGCTCCGCCTCGGAGGTGGTGAAGCCCACGCCGGTGAAGGCGGAGCGGGCCTGGAACCGGGCCGCCTCCCGGGACATGCCTGTGTGCACCAGGGCCACCGTGGCGATCCGGGTGATGAGAATGGAGAGGGTCAACACCACCAGCAGGGAGATGACGGAGATCATGGCCGGTTTTCCTCCTGGGTGGGTTCCCTGGGGTCAGGAGCAAGCGGCGTCATTCCGGCCCCTCCTGGCCCTGGAAGATGGCGGACACGAAGACACCCTGCTCCATGATGGGCGCCTCTCGCCCGTCCGGGCAGAGACCGGTGATGTTCATGGTGGTGGTGCCGATCATCATGTCCAGGTGGGCGTCGGATTCGTTGAGCCCCATGGCCGCCAGCTCCTCGGGAGTGCGTTCCTGGCCCTTGTGGATGCCCATGGGGTACCCTCGGCCAAAGGCGATGTGGCAGGCGGCGTTCTCGTCGAAGAGGATGTCGTAGAAGACCAGTTGGCTCTGGAAGATGGGGGACGTGCTGTCCACCAGGGCCACCTCCCCCAGATGGCGGGTGCCGGGGATCTGGAAGAACTGCTCCAGCACCTCCTGCCCGTCCTCGCTCCGGAACTCCACCAGCTCCCCATCCTGGAAGCGGAAGAAGGCGTCCCGCACCTCTCTCTGGAAAGGAAAGGCCGGGCGCGAGATGCGGGTCCAGCCCTGGGCCCGCTGGCGGTGAGGGGTGGAGAAGACCTCCTCCGTGGGCATGTTGGGGAAGAAGCGGCGGCCGGATTGGGTCTGGGTGGAGCCGCCCACCCAGGCCGGTTCGTCGGTGAGGCCCACCACGAGGTCGGTGCTGGGTTTGCCGTCGGGCCCGGGCGTGGGGTCCAGGAAGTGGATGCTGTGCACCTGGTTCTCCGTCAGGTAGCGGACCAGCTGCTTCAGCTTGCGGTCGTGCTCCTCCCAGGCCTGGACCGGGTCGTCCTGGTCCAGGCGCACGGCGTGGAAGATGGCCTGCCAGAGCTGCTCCAGGGCCTCCTCTGGCCCCAGTTGCGGGAAGACCTTCTGGGCCCAGGCGGGGGTGGCGGCGCCGCAGACATTCCAGGCGGCTTTCCCGGCCATGAGCCCCTGACGGTAGGCGGCCAGCTTCTGCATGTAGGCGGCGAAGACCGCCCGCATGCGCTGGGGGTCCACCTGATCGAAGATGTCCGGGAACTCGGAGCCGGTGATGGTGATGACCGCCCAGTCGTTCTCCACCACCTCCTTGCCCCAGGCCTCCAGGTAGTCCGGCATGAAGGAGAGGTGCTCGGGCTGGCTGCGCTCCACCCGGGCCTTGACCAGAACCGGGTCCTGCCACTGGACGTCCACAAACCGGGCGCCGGCGTCGTAGGCCTGGGCGGCCAGGCGGTGGATGAACTCCCGGTGGACCAGTTCCCCCCGGATGCGCAGGGCCTGTCCGGGCTGCAGGTTGACGCCCGTGTGGATGAGCAGATGGGCGTAGCGGTCCAGTTGTTGGTGGAGAGAAGGGTTCACGGCGCGTTCCTTTCCGGTGGGTGTGTGGAGGGCAGGGAATCCGCGCCGGGGGCAGCGCGGCAGCTCAGGGTGCGCCTCCATTGTATCCAGGATAGGAGGATATGGGAAGCCCCAACCCTGTTCGTTTTGCAGGGCGCTCTCAGCCCTGCCCGGAGCCAGGTGGCAGGCTGGTCTTGCAGGGGGCTGGGCCGGGGGAATTGTCGCCCAAATTTGACAGCCAGCGGCTCTCGATGGTATCCTGTAGAGGCAGTTGAAGAGGCCCACTAGCTCAATTGGCAGAGCAGCTGACTCTTAATCAGCGGGTTCGGGGTTCGAGTCCCTGGTGGGTCATCTGATGAGCGGTCCGCCCACTCCTTCCGGGATGGCGGGCCGTTTGCGCGTCTGCGAGGAGCTCAGCGGTCTTGACCTGTGCGGTTTCCGACGCTATAATTGGCTGTAGAATGTCGCTAAAACGCCAAAATATGGCCAAGTTGGCCCTTTTCCTGGCCTGTACCAACCCTGGTATTTGAGGAGGCGCTCATGGATCGCATCCCCGAAATCGTCCCGATCTCCGCCCTACGGCTGCGACAGAGCGAGGTGCTGAAGAAACTGCCAGCAGGCCCTGTGGTGCTAACCCAACACGGCAAAGCTGTGGCCGTCATGGTGGATCCAGAGGCGTGGAACCGGATCACCGAACAGTTGGAATCTCTGGCCGACAGCGTGGATGCCTTGGCAGCGAAGCTGGCCCTGCTGGAGGGGAAGGAGGAGACCATCCCCTGGGAGGATGTGAAGGCCACGCTGAATGTTCCGACTTGAGATCACCCGGCGGGCGGAGAAGGAGCTGAGGCGGCTCCCTCCCCCGCTCCAGGCGCGGTTAGCCAGGGCCATCGACAGCTTGTCGGAGGCGCCCCGTCCTCCGGGGAGCAAGAAGTTGCGGGGGATGGATGCCTATTCCCTGCGGGTTGGAGAGTATCGCATCATCTACCTGGTGGATGATGCCCAGCAGCTGTTGGTGCTTCTCCGGATCAAGCATAGGCGAGATGTGTACCGAGGCCTCTGAGCGGTCCGCCCACTCCTCCCGGAATGGCGGGCCGTTTGCGCGTCCAGGAGCCGTCCTGGAACGGTCCGGGACCCGTCTCGCGTCCATGCTACAATCCAGGTCGGGGAACAATCTTGCCCTAGGAAGCGTCTCCGCGGTGTCGCCTGTCGCTTTCGGCATGCATCCCGCATAGGACCTCGAAGCGCCATGTCGCCTTTTCCCTTGCCCACACCCGGCCGGATCGTCCGCAAACCCATCACCTGGATCCCTCTCCTGCTCCTGGCCCTGCTGATCGGGGGCGGGACCTGGTTCCACGCGGCCTTTCTGGCGGACCTGCCCCCAGTGGATCGGCTGGAGGAGCGGCTGGTCCGGCCCACCACCCAGATCCTGGACCGTCACGGCCGCCTCCTCTACGAGGTGGTGGACCCCCAGATGGGCAAACAGCTGAGCCTGGCCTCGGATCCCCAGCCCAACAGCCGCTACGGCCTGGCCGGCGTCCCCGACGCCTGCGTGGAGGCCACCCTGGCCACCGAGGACCAGCGCTTCTACCTCCACCCCGGCGTGGACCCTATCGCCATCGCCCGGGCCCTCTGGCAGAACTACCGGGCCGGCGGCCAGGTGGTCAGCGGCGGCAGCACCTTGACCCAACAGCTAGCCCGCAACCTGCTCCTGGACCCCAAGGAGCGCTACGAGCGCAGCCTGCGCCGCAAGATCCGGGAGGCCTGGCTGGCCCTGCAGCTGGAGCGCCGCTACACCAAGAACGAGCTCCTGCGCCTCTACCTGAACCAGACCTACTACGGCTACTTCGCCTTCGGCCTGGAGGCCGCGGCCCAGAACTTCTTCGCCAAGCCCGCGGCACAGCTCAGCCGGGCCGAGTGCGCCCTTCTGGCCGGCCTGGTCCAGTACCCCAGCGGCTACAACCCCTTCGAGAACCCGAAAGCCGCCAAGATCCGCCAGGGCGTGGTGCTTCGGCTCATGGTGGAGGCCGGCTTCATCACCCCGGAGGAGGCGGCCCAGATCCGGGCCGAGCCCCTGCGCTACCGCTCCAACCTCTTCCAGATCCAGGCCCCCCACTTCGTCATGTTCGTCCAGGACCAGCTGCTGGCCGAGCTGGGCGTGGATCGCCTGCGCCAGGGGGGCCTGCGGGTGACCACCAGCCTGGACCTGGATCTGCAGCAAGAGGCGGAGCGCATCGTCCGCTATCGCCTGGCCCAGCTCAACTGCCAGCTGCCCACCGCCTGCGATGACCAGGTGGATCCCCACCGGCGGGTGGACAACGCGGCCGCGGTGGTCCTGGACAGTCGCACCGGGGAGATCCTGGCCATGGTGGGCAGCCCAGACTACTTCGACGAGTCCATCCAGGGCAACGTGAACGCGGCCCTGAGCCTGCGCCAGCCCGGCAGCGCCATCAAGCCCTTCACCTACGCCGCGGCCATGGACCCCCGCTGGACCCAGCCCCTGGGCCTGGAGCCTCTCACCCCCGCCTCCATCATCCCGGACCTGCCCACCACCTTCCCCGGCGGCGTCGCCAGCCAGGGGAGCGACGGCCAAGGCCCAGACGACCAGGCCGGCGCGCCCTACGTGCCCG
Organism: uncultured Caldilineaceae bacterium; assembly: GCA_964416395.1. Lineage (GTDB taxonomy): Bacteria > Chloroflexota > Anaerolineae > Caldilineales > Caldilineaceae > S144-5. The sequence goes on from CAYQEB010000024.1 coordinate 47,429, forward strand.
AGAACTACGACCGGCGCTACCACGGCCCGGTGAGCGTGCGGGAGGCCCTGGCCAACAGCTACAACATCCCCGCGGTGAAGGTGCTCCAGCGCATCGGCGTGGAGACCCTGAAGCGCATCGCGGCCGCGGCCGGCATCCGCAGCTTCACCGGGGAGTACGGCCTGGCCCTCACCCTGGGCGGCGGCGAGGTCAGCCTGCTGGAGCTGACCAGCGCCTACGGCATCTTCCCTCGCCAGGGACGCCGCCTGGAGCCGGTGGCCATCCTCTCCATCTGCCAGGTGGACGAGTCCGGGCTGTCCGCAGGCCCAGAGGCGGGCCAGGGGAAAAGCGACCCGATCCCGCCCTGCTCCGCCCTCTCCCCGTCCGGGACGCCCCGCCCCACGCCCCAGCCGGGCCCGGAGGTCATCTCGCCGCAGGCCGCCTACCTGATCACCGACATCCTCTCCGACAACCAGGCCCGCATCCCCGCCTTCGGGGAAGGCTCGGTGCTGCGCCTGCCCTTCCCCGCAGCGGCCAAGACAGGCACCACCACCGACTGGCGGGACAACTGGACCCTGGGCTACTCCACCCAGCGCATCGTGGGGGTCTGGGTGGGGAACGCGGACAACGC
>CAYQEB010000025.1:0-8470 GCA_964416395.1 uncultured Caldilineaceae bacterium
CAACCGGCCGGACATCCTGGACCCGGCCCTGCTGCGCCCCGGCCGCTTTGACCGCAAGGTGGTGGTGGATCAGCCAGACCGCCGGGGGCGGGAAGCCATCCTGAAGGTGCATGCCCGGGGCAAACCCCTGGCCCCAGACGTGGACCTGGGGGTGATCGCCCGGCAGACCCCCGGCTTCGTGGGCGCGGACCTGGAGAACCTGCTCAACGAGGCGGCCATCCTGGCGGCCCGACGCAACAAGCGGGCCATCACCATGGACGAGCTGATCGAATCCATCGAGCGGGTGGTGGCCGGCCCGGCCCGCAAGAGCCGCATCCTGACCCCGGAGGAGCGTCGGGTGGTGGCCTACCACGAGGCGGGCCACGCGGTGGTCATGGCCATGCTCCGCTACACGGACACAGTGGGCAAGATCAGCCTTGTGAGCCGAGGCCAGGCCCTGGGCTACGTCATGCCCCTGCCCGAGGAGGACCGCACCCTGCACAGCCGGGCCGAGTTCGAGGACCAACTGGCCGGGCTCCTGGGGGGGCGGGTGGCCGAGGAGCTCACCTTCGACGAGATCACCACCGGCGCGGCCAATGACCTGGAGCGGGTGACGAAGCTGGCCAAGGCCATGGTCACCCGCTACGGCATGAGCGAGGTGGTCGGGCCTATCCAGCTCAGCCAGGGCAGCCACAATCCCTTCCTGGGGATGGAGCTGGGCGAGCGGCGCCACTACAGCGAAGAGGTGGCCCGGGCCGTGGATCGAGAGGTGCGGCGCATCGTGGAGAACGCCTACAGCCGAGCCCGGGAGATCCTGAGCACCCACCAGGACAAGCTGCGCCTGGTGGCCGAGACCCTGCTGGAGAAGGAGGTGCTGGAGCGGCGGGAGTTCGAGGCCCTGGTGGGGATCGGCTGAGCTGGCTACGCACCCCGCGAAAGAAACAGCAGACGAGAAAAACGCACCGCCCTGGGACGCCCAAGGGGGTGCGTTTTTGTTTTGGGGAACGTTTTTGGGAATCGGGGCTAGAGGCTGGGCGTCCGCACTTCGTGGATGGCCTGGGCGATCTGGGTGGCCACCCTGGCGTTGTTCTTGAGCAGGGCCAGGTTGGCCTGGAGGCTGCGCTCCCCGGTCAGCTCGGCGATGCGGGCCAGGAGGAAGGGCGTCACCTGGGCGGAGCGTAGCCCCTGGGCTTCCGCCTCGGCCACCGCCTGCTGGATCACCGGCTCCATCTGGGATCGGGGGATCTCCGCCTCCTCGGGCACAGGCACAGCCACCAGCAGCCCGCCGGGGAGCCCCAGCTCCTGCTTGGCCTGCCAGATGGCCGCCACCTCCTCTGGCCGGTCGCAACGCACGTCCGCGGGCAGGCCGCTGCTCCGGCTGTAGAAGGCGGGGAACTCGTCGGCGCCGTAGCTCACCACCGTCACCCCGAAGGTCTCCAGATACTCCAGGGTGGCAGGCAGGTCCAGGATGGCCTTGGCCCCCGCGCAGACCACCACCACCGGCGTCTGGGCCAGCTCCTGCAGGTCCGCGCTGACGTCGGTTCCATCTCCTCGATGCACCCCGCCGATGCCGCCGGTGGCAAAGACCTGGATGCCGAAACGGTGGGCGATCCACATCGTGGCCGCCACGGTAGTGCCCCCATCCAGCCTGCGGGCCACCACCACAGGCAGGTCCCGACGACTGACCTTGCGCACGTGGGGCGACGTGGCCAGGCGTTCGATCTGCTCCCGGCTCAGGCCCGCCACCAGTTCACCCTGGATGACGCCCACGGTCCGGGGCTGGCCTCCGCGCTCCCGGACGATGGCCTCCATCTCCAGGGCCAGCTCCACGTTGCGGGGGTAGGGCAGGCCGTGGGAGATGACGGTGGACTCCAGGGCGACTTGGGGGATGTCTTCAAGGGGCATAGCCGTTTCCTTTCCAGGTGGCGGGGACGAAGCGATACCCCCGTCCCCGTTCGTTTTCGATGCGTCCGATGGGTGGGGAGGCCTGGCTCAGCCGCAGGCGCAGCCGCCGGATCCCTTCCTGGACCCGGCGCGTGGAGCTGGCGTCGTGATGGCGCCAGATGTCGGCTAGAAGCTGCTCCGTGGGGATCACCTCATCCGGATGGGCGATGAAGTAGCGCAGCAGGGCTCCCTCCTTCGGGGTCAGCCGGTTCAGGAAGCGTTCCATGTCCTCGCCTTCCAGCGCGACCTGGGCCTCTTCCTGGGTAAAGGGCCAGTGAGTCCGTAGATACTCTCGGAAGAGGGGGGAGAAGAGCCGGTAGCCTTCCGAATCGTAGATTACCAGGGCCTGGTTGATAAGCCAATTCAGGGCCGGCCCGTGGCGGGGCAGCTCGAAACGGGTGGTGCCCTTCTCGCTGTCCACCAGGCGGCGGACCACTTCCTGGAGGGCGAGCACTGGCGTTGTTTGGTCCTGGGCTGCCTCGCGGATCTTTTTGGCCAGGGTGTTGAAGACGAAGCGGCTGTGTTCCGCCAGGCGCAGCCGGATCAGATCCGAGGGGAACACGCCGCCGAACCAACGGGCCATGACATCTTGGAGGACGTCCGCCACCCGGGCCAGGAGGAAGGGATGGCCGCCGGTCCACTCCCAGAGCTCCTCGACATGCTTCTCTGCCTGCCCCTGCACCTGGTTTTCCACGAGCTTCCGCAGCCAGGGCAGGGCTGTCTCCTTGTCGATGAGCCCCAGGAAGATCTGGTGCATCACGTTGAAGAGGGGCGAGGCCATGAGCTCGGAGTTCACGTCGGGCAGGGGCTGCTCGCTGCTCACCACCAGAGCCAGCTCCCGGGTCAGGGGACGCAGCTCGTTCAGCTCGTCCATGGTGACCGCCTTCTGTTTCAGGACAGTGTCGAAGTTGTCCAGGAGGAGGGCCAAGCGCACATCTTCCTGGCCCAGTTGACGCACCACTTTCCACAGTTTGGCCACCGGGCGCTCTTCCTGGTCGATCTCCTCCCAATCCGGCCGGGCCCCATGGAGGCCCCGGCCTTCTTTTTCGCTTTCTCGGGTCTGCAGCTGCTGGATTACGAAGTCCACCAGCTCTGTCATGAACAGGCCCTTCCTCGACTCGTCTGCTCCTTCCCTCGGCTTGGCCCCCTGTTCTGTCGACCAGCCCTGCAGCTGTTTGCAGTCGTAGTAAAGAGGGATGACCTTTCGCCTGCCGCGCGGGCCCTCTCTTTTCTCGATGGGCCCATTGGCGGAAGCCAGGTGGCGGAGCACCCTGCTCTTGCCCATATATTTGGCCCCGATCAGGGCGAAATCCAGGGGCCTGGGGCCACAGACTCCGTTCACTACCTCCTGGACGATGAACTTGCGTTGAAAGAACTCGGCCCGCGCGGTGTCCGTGGAATCAGCCTGGCCAGGGGGTGCGGCTGGATCGGCGATGTCGGTTGGGCCCGAGTCCGTTGCGTTTGTCAGCTCCGGTATGCTCCTTGGCAGGGTCATGGTCCAATTTCTCCCTTCGTCGGTAGGGGATGCTCAATGGGGGATGGTCAATGGGGGATACGGGCAAGCCAGCCGGCAAACAGCAGGCTGGCAAACCGCCAGTGCTTTTCCTCGCTGGGGATCAGGATATGCTTTTCGGCCATTTCGTGCAAGGTGCGCATCACCAGCTCTGGATCCATGTCCGGCAGGGCCTCCAGGAGGCGCTCCTGGGCCACCGGACGCCCGTCCGGGTAGGTGAGGCGGGCCAGCTCCGTGCAGATGGGCATGGCAAGCCCATGCACCCGCCCCACCAGGTGGGTGCAGAGGTTTTCCCCGGGCCGGAGGAAGCTCCTCTCCACCTCCTTCACGTCCGCCAGCTCCACCCGTCGCCGCTGGGTGTGGGCCATGTGGTTCACCAGGCTGTAGCAGAAGCCCTGGATCAGGAAAGGACTGCCTCCGGTGAGCTGGAGGACCCGCTCCAGGGCCTCGGGCGCGTACTCGAAGTAGTTGCGCACCGGGCGCTGGATGAGATCCCGGGCGTCCTGCTGATGGAGAGGCGACAGGACGAGGCTGGGGCCTAGCTGAAGCGCCTGCCAGGCCGGCTCCGCTGGGACGCTGGCCGCGGCTGACTGGCTGAGCTGGCTGTAGGTCTGCTCCTGGATCACGGCGACGTAGCTGGCGAAATCCCGGGTGGCGGTGACCAACCCCTTCCACTGGGAGAAGAAGTGCCCGTCCAGCACCTGCTGGTGGTAGGCGTCGATGGTGGTGCTGAACTCGTCCAGGAGCAGGAGGAGACGCAAGCCCGCTTGGGCGTGGATGTCCCGCAGGTAGCTGATCAGCTGCTGGGCTGGGCTGATCTGGAAGAGGGTGCGGGGCGGAGCGCCTACGCTGCCGATGCGCCCCCGATGCTGGAGTTCGTTGAAGACGGCCTCGGCGACGGCGTAGAAGAGCTGGTTGCTCTCCATGTGCCCGAAGGTCTGAAAGTCCACGACGATGGGCAGGTAGAGCCCTGGATAGACGGGGTAGAGGTGCTCGTCCAGGCCGGTTTGGCTGTACTGGCGCTTCACCTGGAGCAGCAGGGAGGTCTTGCCCACCCGCTGCTGGCCCCGGATGCAGATCATCCCCTGGTTGTCCAGAAGCCAGCGGTGGATCCGTCCCAGCTCCTCCTTCCGACCGTAGAAGAGGTCCGGATCCTCCACGGGCAGCCGGTTGTAGGGATTGGTGGGGGTGTTGATGGGCAGGGCCAGGGCCTCCACCTCCGAGGGCAGCAAGCCCATGCGCCGCACCTCGTCCACCTGATGCCCAGGCAGCACCTCCAGATCGGCCACCAGATCCTCCAACAGGTTTTCGCCCTCCGCCTCCACCGTCAATTCCAGGCGCGCCCGGCCGTGACGGGCCACCGCCCGCACCTCGTGGAGGGTCATCTTTGGCTGGCGGGCGTAGATGTGCTCCAGCACCTGGCCCAGGATGCCGCTGCTGTCCCTGGCCTGCATGACCAGCCGGTCTACGCTGCGCTGCAAGGGGATCAGGCGCCACTCCAGGGGCACGGTCTCCACCCGGTTCGCTTTGAGGTGGTCCTTGCAGTCGACCCGATGCACGCTGATCCCCACTGCGCGGCCGCCTCGGCGACGGACTCGCCCCAGGATGTCGTCCCCAGGCCGAGGGCGGCAGCACTGGGCCAGCTGCACCTGGTGCACCCCCAGGCGCAGCTCCTCTGGCAGCAGGATCTGGCGGGCGATCTCCCGGGCGAAGAGGGGGTGGAGGAGCTTGTCCACAGAGAGGTGGCCGTCCGCGATCTTCTCCAGAAGGCTCTCCACCCGGCCCAGCTTCAATTTCCGGGTGGCCTCCCGCAGAGTGCGCTCCACGTCCTCGTTCAGGAGGCGGAAGCCGTAGTGCTGCTCCATCTTCTGGCGTCGCCGCTCCAGGATGTGGCGGCCGGTCTGGAAGCTGTGGCCTTGGCGGCGCAGGAAACGGCGAACCAGCTGCCGGGCCCGGCTGGTGCGGGCGGCGTTGAGCCAGGCCTGGGTGGGGCCTGGCGCCCGGGGATCCTGCTCCACCCAGACCAGATCCAGGTGATGGAGTCGGGTCATTGGCTCCACTGGGACGCCGTTGAGCCAGAAGGTGCGGCACTGGTTGGCCAGGTGGCTGTGCACCCGGTAGGCGTAATCCACCACGGTGCAGCCCTGGGGAAGGGAGAAGAGCTCCCCCTGGGGGCTGAAAACGTAGAGGGTTTCGGGCTGCGCGCCCGGCTCCGCGGAGTGGATGTGTCGATTGGCCTCTTCCCGACGGTTCCACCAGGCGTTGGCCAGCTCCGGGGCGGAGGGGCCTCGGCCCAGCACAGCCGCCAATCCCTGCTGGTTGATCGCATCCATCTCCGGGGTGACGATGGTGAAGTGGAGCAGGAGCCGCCGGGCATTTTCCACGAAGGTCTCCACCGTGGTCTCCAGGGCCCGGTAGCCGTTGAGCTTGCAGATGCTGACCGTGTCCGCCACCCGGCCTTCCAGGGGGCGCCAGATGCGGTGGATGGCCTGGAGGGCCGTGTAGCAACGCTTCTCCTCGGGCACCACCAGCTTGATGGAGACCGTCTGGAAGACCTCCGGATGGGCAAGCTTCGAGTAGCGGCCATCGTACACCCGGGCCGGCCGGTGCTTTTCCCAGATGGGCGGCTCCGCCTCTGGCAGGGCGGGGGGCAGGGCTGCCAGGACCTGCTCAAAGGCCTGCTGGTGCAGGGGACGGTCAGCGGCCAGCAGGCGTTGCAGCTTCTGGTAGGCCTTGCGTTCCGCCTGCTCGAAAGCCCAGTCGGCCAGCTCGTCCTGGAGGGCCCGCATTCCCAACATCTCCAGCAGGGGAACATAGCACTCCCGGGCTTCCTGGGCGAAGGTTCGGCGCTCTGGTCCAGCGCCTTCCCGGGCGCTGCGGAAGTGATCCCAGATGTCGGCTACACCCAGGAGGGCCAGGCGGGGGTCCCGGTAGGCGGCCACGTAGAATCGAATGCGCCGGTGCACATTGGGCGTCCCAAGGCGGCGGTTCAGGGGTTCCTCCTGGAGGATGCGCTGGTGGTCTCGGCAAAGAGCAGCCACATCCCATCCGCAGAGCTGGGCTATCTGTTCGGGCGTGGCCAGCTTCTTCCAGAGGAAGGTGTGCAGCAGCCCGGCCGCCACCAGCTCCGGGGACGCCTGCCACTGGGCCAGGGTGCGAGCCACTGCCAGGCCGTGCTCCTGACGTTGTCGACAGAGCCGGGCCTGATCGCTGCCCTCCGTTTGCGTCTCCAGCAAGGAGGTCACCAAGCTTTGGGCCTGCAGGAAAAGCGGATTGTCCTGCCAATCGTCCACGATCGGAGTCCTTGAGGGTGGGAAACCTGGAAATTGCCGCCGAGATCGATGCAGAGATCGATGTGGTGGAAATCAATATGTGAATGTAATGTGGAAATCGGTGTGGGAATCGATGTGAGAGATACACACGACGCGGGCGTTATTGGAGAAAGGGCATTGGGTCGCGCGTAGCCGTCCGGGGCAGGGGGTTGTTCGATCAAGTGGGAAGAGTCACAGAAAATCAGTTGGATTTTCCGTTTAATAGTACACGAAAGGGTTGGTTTTAAACCTTAAAATTTTGTGGAAAATGTTGACTTTGTGTGCAAACTTTGATATGGTTGTTACCAAAGGGTATTCTGCCAAAAGATAATTTCGTGGATAATTTTGGGTAGATAGAGGGTTACGTGTCTGTTGTGTTCTATTTTACCCCAGTTTGATCAACTTTTCAAGCACCTTTTTCAGATTCTTCCGGTACGAGTCGGCCACTTCTGCGCTACGGATACCTGCACAGGAGGAGTCAGATGCCACTGCCTACTGTTGTCCCTCGCCTGTCCCAGGAACTCATTTGGTCTAGCCTGAGCAGCAACGTCGGGGTGGGTGGAAGCGGAGAGCCTTGAAGAGATGCAGACATCCCCATCACTGGTCCCATTACCGGCCCCATCGTCGAACACCCTTCCTCGCCGCTTACTGCGCCATCTCCTTTCTGCACCCTCACCCTGAGTGGGCCGCTTGGCCCCGATGTTGCAATCTTTCCCCTGATACGGCAACGTGACAGCTTCGTCACCCCAACAACGTTGTTGAAAAAACCGCAGACATCGTTCGGTGGCCGAAACCGAATGAGCCCAGGAGTTTAGGCGGCCTACCGACCCGCGTGGAGCAAGCCTCTGCGCGGCGAATCGCTGACCCTCCGGCCCGAAACCCGGTTCCCTGGAGGGCTTGAGGCCCAGCCTGCGCCGGGCCCTCCTCTCCCGAACGCTTTCTTCCAAGAGAGGGCGCGGACCGTCCCTTGCCGTCCACATCGTCCCCACCCGAAAACCGCACCCTTTCTTGCCTCACTGGCGGAGCGTCTGTTTGTGGTGAGTTGGCTGCCTCCTCAGCAGCCAGAAAGGGGGGAAACATGTTGTCCATTTTTGCTGTCGGCCTGGCCATGATCAGCTTGATGGTGGCTTTCGGCATCGCCACCAGCATGCTGATGGCCCGCTGGCTCGGCCACTGTCAAAGCTGGCGAGATCAGGAGGACTACGCCCTGGGGATCCTTCTCTGCGCCATCTTCGTCGCCATCGCTCTCCTGCTCCTGATCCTGGCCCGCATGTCGCTCATGGCAGGCTGATCAAGGCCGCGGACCCGTGGAGAAGGCGGTGGGGCAGGGCCATCCCTTGCCCCACCCACGATGGGGGTGCATTCTGTCCACTGTGACGCTCGTGTGATTTGGGGGAATCACTGGCGGAAAGGAGAGAAGAATGGATCCGCAAATGACGCTCATCTTCATACTGGTTTCCTTTATCTTCGGGCTCGTGATGGGGGTTTCGCTGGCGCGTCCCTAGCCTGACAGGCAAGATTCCAGGCCCGAATAGCCACCCGTAACCCGAAGGCGTGCCGGGTAACCTTGGTCCCCTGCACTGCATCCAAGAAAAAGAGGTCACCCACCGTTCCCTCGAGTGGGTGACCTTTTTCCATTTTGGGTTCTGTTTGGGGGCCTCTGGTTTAGGCCCCTCGGGAGCGCCATGCTGCCCGAAGCGCGCTGCCCCTACGGGCTGGCGCC
>CAYQEB010000025.1:8570-47961 GCA_964416395.1 uncultured Caldilineaceae bacterium
GGCCCCTCGGGAGCGCCATGCTGCCCGAAGCGCGCTGCCCCTACGGGCTGGCGCCAGTGGGCGTGGGCAGAGGCGAGATGGCCTCCGTCGGGGTGGGCGTGGGGGTCCAGGTGGGAGTGTGGGTGGGCGTAGGCTCCGGCGTGGGCGTGGGGTTCAGCACGGTGACCCGCACCCGGCTCTCGTACTCGTTGCCGAAACGATCCCGCACCAGCAGGCGCAAAGTGTGGGGGCCGTTGAGCAGCTCCCGGGTGTCCCACTGGCCCAGGACCCCCTCCTCCACCGGTGTGGCCACGGGCCCCACAAAGGGCAGGCTGAAGGCTCCGGGGCTGTGGCTGATCCCGTACTGGAGTTCGTAGCTGGCGAACCCAGGTACGTTGGCGCTCCCCACCACGGTGAAGATGCCCGTCACCTGGGCCCCCTCCGCGGGCTGGCGGATGGTCACCTGGGGCTGGAAGGTGAAGAGATCGCTGGGTTCGGTGGGGGGTTGAGGGATGCCGTTCTCTTCGGCCCACTGCCGGTACTCCGGCGGGTAGACCTTGAAGACCTTCTCCTCCACCAGCTGGGCGGGGGTGAACTCGGTGGCCAGCTTGCCGGTCACCTTGTCGATGCGCACCCGGCGCCAGAGATCCTGCTCCGGCGGCAGGGGTGGGCGATCCACGGCGAACCACTGCTTCACCCGCTCCGGGCAGGCCTCGGACGGCTGGGCGCCTGTGTCCGCGCAGACTTCAAACTGCTCCACCCCAGGGGGCGGGGTGAAGTCCACCACCGGCTCCTCGGCCAGGGCGGCCTGCATGAAGCGGTTCCAGATGGGGGCCGCGCCCTGGGAGCCGAAGACGTTGTCCATGGGCGAGTTGTCCGCGTTCCCCACCCAGACGCCAGTGACCAGCTGCGGGGTGTAGCCCACGGTCAGGGCGTCCCGGAACTCGTTGGTGGTGCCTGTCTTCACCGCGGCCGGGCGTCCCAGGTTCAGGGGCGAGTTCAGGCCGAAGACCAGGGAGCGAGCCTGGTTGTCCCGCAGGATGTCGGTGATGAGGAAGGCGTCCACCGGGCTGATCACCTGTTCCCCGGCCCCGGCTTCCCCGGGCTGGCAGGGGACAGCGCTGCCCATCTCGCAGATGACGTTGCCCTGGCTGTCCACGATCTTGCGGATGGTCACCGGCGGCTGGCGCACGCCCTGGTTGGCCAGCACCCCAAAGGCTCCGGTCAGCTCCAGGAGGGGGACCTCCCCGCCGCCCAGGCTCAGGCTCAGGCCGTAGTCTGGCCGGGTCAGGGTGGTGATGCCCAGACGCCGGGCCACCTCCAGGAAGGGGGGGATGCCCACCCGCTGCAGGGCCCGGACGGCAGGGATGTTGAAGCTGTTGGCCAGGGCCGTGCGCACGGTCACCAGCCCGTGCTCCTTGCCGTCGTAGTTGACCGGCACGTAGGGCGGGTTGTTCCCGTCCGGGAAGGGCTCCTGGATGTCTGCCACCAGGGTGCCCGGGGTCCAGCGTTCCGCCACCGGCCGGCCCGGGTCCATGAAGGTGGTCAGGTAGACCAGGGGCTTGAGCGCGCTGCCTGGCTGGCGCGGGGCCAGGGCCATGTTCACCTGGCCGTCGATCTCCACGTTGTCGAAGTCCGCGCTGCCCACCAGGGCCAGGACCTCCCCGGTCTGGGGGCGCAGGGCCACCAGAGCCCCATTGGAGACGTGGCGAGAGGCCAGGCGCTGGACCTGTTCCCGGACGATGCGCTGGGCCTCCGCCTGGAGGCGGGAGTCCAGGGTGGTGGTCACATGGAGCCCCACTTTGTAAAGGGCCTCGGGGCCCAGGAGGGCCTCCAGTTGTTGGCGCACCAGCAGGGTGAAGTGGGGGGCCTTCATGTCGAAGCGCAGAGGCGCGTAGGTGAGGGGCTCCAGCCAGGCTGCGTCCGCCTCCTCCGGGGTGATGAAACCGGCCTTCACCATGAGGCCCAGCACCACCCCCTGGCGCTCCTTGGCCCGCTCCGGGTAGGTGTAGGGGTCGTAGTAGGCCGGGGCCTGGGGCAGGCCGGCCAGGAGCGCGGCCTCGGCCAGGGTCAGCTCGTCCGCCTCCTTGCCGAAGTAGGTCTCCGCGGCCGCGTCCGCGCCGTAGGCCAGGTTGCCGTAGTTGACCTCGTTCAGGTAGAGCTCCAGGATCTGCTCCTTGGAGTAGCGGCGGCTGATCTCCGCGGCCAGGATGGCCTCCTTGACCTTGCGCCGGGCGCTGCGCTCCGGGGAGAGGAAGACCAGCTTCACCAGTTGCTGGGGGATGGTGGATCCGCCGGAGACGATCTCCCGCTCCTGGACCGCGTAGTAGAGGGCTCGGGCCAGGGCCACAGGATCCACGCCCCCGTGGCGGTAGAAGTTGGCGTCCTCGGTGGCGATGGTGGCCTGCTGCAGGTAGGGGGAGATGCGGGCCAGGGGCACGATGACCCGGCGGCCCTCGTTGGGGTCGAAGGTCTCGTTGAGCAGGTTGCCGTTCCGGTCATAGATACGGGTGCTGCGGAAGGCCCCGGCCCGCTGGGCCAGCTCCCCGGGTGCAGGCAGATCCGCCACCATGCTGGCGTAGGCCACCAGGCCGCCGCCCAGGGCCAGCAGCAGGATGATCACGAAGAGGAGCACGCCCACCAGAAAGCCCCGCAGGGCCATGGCCAGCGGGGAGGTGCGGGCAGCGGATCGACGGGATTGCAGCTGATAGTAGGTCATGGGGCGAAATTGGGTGCTTGGGCGAGTTCAGCCGGGCCACTGCCAGGGCAGGGTGTTCTGGTAGATCCAGGCGGCGGTGTGCAGGGCCTGGACCAGGAGCAGGGGCGCCATCCCCGCCAGGAGGAAGCGCCGCTCCGTGAGCAGCCGGGGCGCCAGGACGGCCAGGAGCAGGGCCGTGGGGATGGCCGCCAGGCTGAAGAGGTCCCAGTCCCGTTGGCCGCCGTAGTCCGGGTTCCAGAGCCAGGTCAGCAGCAGATGGGCCCCAGCCGCCCAGGCCAGGAAGCCCAGGATGGCCGGCATGGGCTCGGCTGTGTGGTTGAGACGTGTCCGGGAGCCAGGAAGTTCCCTCTGGGGCGGTTTCCAGCGCAGCCAGGCGCCGCCCAGCAGGAGCAGGGCCGGGAGCACCCCAGGGGCCACCAGCAGCTGCTCGTTGAGGAAATCCCGCAGGTGGGGCCAGCTGAAGAGGGTGTAGTGCTCCCAGCGGGTGCCGGTGCGGAAGAGGGGCACCAGCCAGCGGCCGTCCCCGCCGCCGGGCCGGTCGCTGGTCAGCAAGGCCGCCAGCCCATGACCACCCGTCTCCATGAGCAGGATCACACCCCCGGCCACCAGGAGCATGGGCAGCCCCACCTGGGCCAGGATGGTCGGGAGCGAGGCCGGGCGGCCCCCATTTCCCCGCAGGCGCTGCCAGGCCAGGAAGAGCAGGCTGGGGGCCAGGATCACCGTGCTGGGGTGCAGGCCGTTGGCGATGGCCAGGGCCAGGGCGGCCAGCCAGAGGGGACGCCGCCCCTGGAGCGCACGGATGCCCAGCCAGAGGTAGATGAGGATGCCGGCCGCGGCGAAGCTGTAGTTCTCCACGTAGCCGAAGAAGAGCTGCACCAGGCCTAGGCTGGCCAGCAGGCCGAAGGTGAGCCAGCCCGGAGCTAGCTCCTGGTCCCGGCTCAGGGCCAGGAGGGCCAGGAGGTAGAGGCCGCCGGCCAAGGGGCTGAGGAGGCGGTAGGCGGGCATGGCGTCGGCCCAGCCCAGGGGCTGGTGCAGCCAGAGCCAGATCCGGCTGTGGAGGAAGACGTCCAGGGGGGCCTGCCAGGAGTAGACCAGGCGCTGGGCCGGGTCCGGCCAGGCGATGCCCTGGGAGAGGATGTAGGCGTCGCCCCAGCGGGTGTGGGCCAGAGGGAAGCGGAAGAAGGCCAGGAAGAGGAGGGCCGCGGCCAGGGGCAGAGCGGCCGGAGGCAGGCTCCTGGTCGGGGCAGGGGCGTGGAGGGAGCGCCAGCCCCAGGCCACCCCAGCCAGGACCAGCAGCCCGCCCAGGATCACGGCCCAGGCGGGCGGGTAGGTCACCGGCCAGAGGCCCCACCAGGCGCTTTCCGGGTCCTGGGGGCCGGGGATGGGCGTGGGGGTGGCGGGGAAGCTCCGCACCAAGAGGTGCAGGGCCGCGAGCAGCAGGGCCATCCCCTGGAGCCCCAGGACCAGGCGGCGCTGCCAGGAACGAGGCGGGGCGGTGAGGTCGAGCTGAATCATGCCGGTTATTTTAGCCCAGGCGGCGGAGAGCAGCCAAAACCGGGCCCACAGTCCTTTTGGACAACCGCGATCCCTGCGCTAGAATTGAAGGCGTATTGCAATTTTTCTGGCAGGCGCTGTTTCTGGCCGTCACGGTGGACAGGTGAAAGCTCATGGCGCAGGAGAGTTCGTTGCAGAGGGGATCCCCGCGGGAGGAAGGGCCGGAGCGCCGCTATCGGGTGCTCATGATCGCCCCCACCAGCTTCTTCGCGGACTACGGCTGCCACGTGCGCATCCTGGAGGAGGCCCAGATCCTGGGGAAGCTGGGGCACCAGGTCACCATCGCCACCTACCACAACGGCAACCCCGTCCCGGGCCTGGACATTCGCCGCACCCTGCCCATCCCCTGGCGGCAGCACTACGAGGTGGGCTCCAGCCGCCACAAGATCGCCTTCGACGCCCTGCTGGGCCTGCGCACCCTCTCCCTCCTGGCCCGCCGCCCCTTTGACATCGTCCACACCCACCTGCACGAGGGCGCGCTCATCGGCCTGGTCCTGGGGCGCCTCTTCCGCAAGCCGGTGCTCTTCGACTTTCAAGGCAGCCTGACGGAGGAGATGATCGACCACCACTTCCTGGAGCGGAACAGCCCTCTCTACGGCCCTCTGCGCCGCCTGGAGACCTGGCTGGACCGCACCGCGCCGGCCATCCTCACCAGCTCGGCCCACGCGGAGCGACTCCTGGTGGAGGAGTTCGGCTGCCGTCCGGAGCGCATCCAGACCCTGCCGGACTGCGTGAACGGGGAGACCTTCCGTCCCCGGGGCAGCTACCCCGCCCAGGAGCTGGAGGCCCTGCGTCGGCGGCTGGGCATCCCGCCAGGGCGGCGGCTGGTGGTCTACCTGGGCCTGCTGGCCGAGCACCAGGGGATCAGCCACCTGCTGGAGGCCTTGCGCCTGCTCCTGGCCCAGCGCCAGGACCTCCACCTGCTGCTCATGGGCTTCCCCAACGAGCTCATCTACCAGGAGAAGGCCCGGGAGCTGGGCATCCAGGACTTCATCACCTTCACCGGCCGGATCCCTTACCAGGAGGCGCCCCGCTACCTGGCGCTGGGGGATGTGGCCGTGGCTCCCAAGCTGAGCCGGACCGAGGGAGCGGGCAAGGTGCTCAACTACATGGCCGTGGGGCTGCCCACCGTGGCCTTCGACACCCCGGTGGTCCGGGAGTACCTGGGGTTGGATGGGCTGCTGGCCCCGCCCGGGGATGCGGCTGGCCTGGCCCGGCAGCTGGGGCGGGCCCTTTTCCCTGGGGGGGACGAGGCGGCCTGGCGGCAGCGGCTGGGTCAACGGCTGCGGCAACGGGCCTTGACCCACTTCAGCTGGGAGAAGGCCGGTCGCCAGATCGAGCAGGTCTACGGCCATCTCCTGGGGGAGACGCCCACGCTTCGCTCCCTGGAGGCGCCCCGGGTGCGGCGATAGGGAACAGGCGTCAGTGGGCGTCAAGGGGATCCGCCCTCCGCTCCTGACGGAAGCCCTGCGTCCCCCTGGAGTGTCGTTTTCCCTGGCCCAATCCGCCAAAATCCATCAGTCCACCGGTTGCCCAATCTCTCGCTATCCCTGCTCTCCCGTCCTCCTTCTTTCTCCTTTTTTCCACAACGCCCGCAGTCGATGAGCCGCCAACTTGGGCCGCCGGTCCCGGGTGAAGACCCCCTTGAAATTGAGGGCCATGGGCCGTTTCACCCCCTGGGCTGTCTTGAAATCGCACAGGTTCCAGACGTGCTGCCCCGCCACGAAGGGCCGGGCCTCCATCACCTGGACGTAGCCCTGGAGGAGGGCGGCCTGGTACTCCTCGCTGAACATCTCCGGCGGCAGGGCGTGATGGCCGGGAATGGCGTCCGCGCCGAACTCCGTGACCAGGATGGGCTTGCCGAAGCGGGCGTGGGTCTCGTCCAAGATGCTGGCGAAGGCCGCGAACCCCTCCTCCAGCCGGCCCGACTCCTGGTACCAGCCCCGATAGAGGTTCAGGCAGACCAGGTCGAAGAAATCGAAGGATTCCTCCTGGGTGGCCAGGTCGCTGACGATGGTGACCGGCCGGGTGGGGTCCAGGGAGCGGGCCAGCCGGTAGAGCTCCCGGAAGAAAGGGACCGCGGCCGGGCGCAGGGAGCGGGGCTCGTTGGCCAGGCTCCAGGCGATGACGCTGGGGTGGTTCTTGTCCCGAGCGATGAGCTCCCGGGTGAACTGGCGGCAGAGGGCCAGGCGCCGCTCCAGCCCCTCCTCCTGGAAGAAGAGGCCCACGGCCGGGGTCTCGTCGATGACCAGGAAGCCCAGCCGGTCGGCCAGATGGAGCTCTTCCTCCGCGTAGGGGTAGTGGCTGGTGCGGAAGGAGTTGGCCCCGATCCAGGCCAGGAGGGCCTGGTCCTTGACCATCACCGGAGGCAGGAAGCCCCGCCCCACCACGGGAAAGTCCTCGTGGCGGCCGAAGCCCCGCAGCACCACCGGCTCCCCGTTCAGGAGCAGCCGGTCCCCCTCCACTGCCACTGTGCGGATGCCCACGGGCAGCTGGTAGCGGTCCACCACCCGGCGGCCGTCCAGCAGCTCCACCGTCAGCGCGTAGAGGTGGGGCGTCTCCGGGGACCAAAGCCGGGCTTCCGGGATCGCCAGCTCGCCCTGGGGTGAGCCGCCCGAGGGGATCTCCGTGACCCACCGGGCGCCCTGGCCTGCCAGGGTGAAGCGCAGGCCCCCGGCGCCTCCCTGGAGGGCCGCCTGGACCTGGACCAGGCCGGTGCGGCCCTGGATCCCGGTGGTCACCGTCAGGTCTGCCAGGCTGACAGGGGCTGTGGCCACCAGGTGGACCGGCCGCTGGATGCCGCAGAAGGGGAAGAAGTCGAAGGTGGCCGGGGGCAGGATGCCGATCTGGTGGCTGTCCAGGGGATCCTCCACCTGGCCAGGGGGCACCCGATCCCGGGCCAGGCGGCCATCCACCCGCACCACCAACAGGTTGTCCTCCTGCAGGTGGGGCGTGATGTCGAACTGGAAGGGCAGGTGGCCCCCTTCGTGGTGGCCCAGGTGCACCCCGTTGAGCCAGACATGGGCCAGGTAGTTCACCGAAGCGAAGTGCAGAGCGACCCGCCGCCCCTCCCATCCCCAGGGCCGGTGGAAGCGGGTGCTGTACCAGGCCGGGCCCAGGAAGTCCCGCAGCTCCGGGATCTGGTCGTTCCAGCTGGCCGGCGCCCCGATGGGACGGCCGGAGAAGCCCTGGCGCCAGCCTGCGTCCTGGCCCTGGTCCTGGGGATCCGGGCGAAACTCCCAGAGGCCGGAGAGGTCCACGGCCTGGCGGAAGGGGTTGGATTGGGGGGCGAGCATGGGGCCTCCTTGGGGAAGAGCTCGTCGAAGATGGGCAGGGACGCGCAGGCGTCTCGGGGGCTGTTCCTCCTCCAGGACCCTGGACCACCTGGGATCTAAGCCGTCAACTCCTCCAGCCGCACGTGGCCAGCCAGAGGGTAGGCCCGGCCTTCCACGTGCAAGCGGCCTGTCACTCCTGGGGGCAAGGTGATCTCCCCCTGGAGTCGGCCGTCACGGACCTGGAAGGCCACCTGGATCTCTCCCTGGGGGTGGGCCAGGCGACCGTGGGCCCACTCCAGGGATCCCAGCAGGGGGCGGATCTCCACGGTGCGGAAGCCCGGGCTCCCCGGACGGATGCCCAGGATGGTGGCGAAGTAGTGGAAGATGGGGTGGGAGGCCCAGGCGTGGCAGTCGGAGCGGGTGGGCTCCTGCTTCTCTATGGTGGTGCGCAGGCCCCGGTCCAGCATGGCCCGCCAGTCGCCCAAGCGATCCCGCAGGGCGTCCCCCCAGCCCAGGAGCCGATAGGCTTCGAAGAGGTAGTGGGTGAAGTAGTAGGTGGGGCGCAGCAGCCCTTCCCCCTGCAGGAGCCCCTGGGCCACCCGCTCCTGGATCGGCGGGGGAAGTTGACCGCCCAGAAGGGCCAGGGCCTGGCTGTGCTCGCTGAAGACCTGGCGGGCCTCGTCCTCCGCCAGGAGGCCCCGGTCATCGTCCCAGAAGCGAGCCAGGGCGGCCCGGGCCAGCTCCTGGGAGCGGCGACGCCAGCGCTGGGCCAGCTCCGGCTCCCCCAGCTGCTCCTCCAGCTCCCCGGCCAGGCCCAGCACGTGGACCAGCTGCCAGTTCATCAGCCCATTGCGGCCCTCCACCCCGCCTGGGGGGATGCCGTCCTCCCAGCTCTCCACCCAGTCCATGAAGTTCCAGCCCTCGGGGGCCGGCAGCAGCCCCTCCCCGTCCACCAGGCCCAGGATCCCCTCCAGAGTGGCCCGCATCCCCGGCAGCAGGCGGCGCACATAGGCCGGATCGTCCCGCCAGTAGGCGTAGTCGTGGAGCATGGCCACCCACCAGAGGGCGAAGGGGGGGATCACCTGGGTCTCCCAGGCGGGATAGCGGGCCTGGGTCAGGCCGGAGGCCAGGCGCGAGCTGTCGAAGAGGGCCAGGGCCTTGCGGGGCAGGCGGTCGTCCCGGCTGACCACGTAGGTGCAGAGCATTTCCAGCCGGGTGTCCCCCGCGTACATGAGCTCCTCGTAGTAGGGGGCGTCGCAGTAGGTCTCGTGGCTGCACATCTGCAGGCTGCGCAGGAAGAGGGGCTGCAGGGCCTGAAGCTCCGGGTCCGGCGCGGTGAAGGCGCTTTCCATGGCCAGGGGGTAGCGAGTCTCCTCCAGGATCAGGCGGTGGATGACCAGGGGCTCCTCCTGGGTCTCCACCAGGAGCTCCCAGAAGCGGCCGGCCTGCCACCAGAGGCTCTCGAAGCGGCGCTGAGAGCCGCCGTCCGGGTGGAAGGTGTCCCCTACGCCCACAAAGAACTTGTCCGCCACCTGGTCCCGGTGGCCCTTGTGGCTATCCTTCGGCTCCGGCGTCTGGAAGAGGGTCTCCGCGGCGTGGAGGCGCAGGGTGCTTCCCGCTCCGCCGGAGACCAGCAGGGTCGGGTAGAGACAGAAGTACTCCTCCATGTCCAGGATGACCCGCCGCCGGGTGTGGGCCGGCACGCTGACCGGGCCTTCTCCTCGCAGCAGGGCCTGCCAGGCCTGGGCTTCCTCGGGCCGGTGCTGGGCCGGCTGCACCGGGATGGCCTCTGGCGTCAGGCTGGGGATGGGAGCCACATGGCGCACCTGGCCCACCCGTCGCTCCTCCGTCAGCATGGGGGGCAGGGTGGCTGGGCACAGCCGGTGGATCCCGTGCCAGGACCAGCTCACCACCCGGCCTGCGCCTGGTTCCGTGGGGGTGGCCGGCCGCCATCCTGCTCCTTCACCCCGCTGGAAGCCCCAGGGAAAGCGCCGCCCGTCCACCCGGATCCGCGCGCCCCGCCAGTGGGTCAGGGGGAAGGG
This sequence comes from uncultured Caldilineaceae bacterium, assembly GCA_964416395.1. Lineage (GTDB taxonomy): Bacteria > Chloroflexota > Anaerolineae > Caldilineales > Caldilineaceae > S144-5. Next base: position 18,140 of record CAYQEB010000025.1, read on the forward strand.
GATGAAGCCGTACCCGTCCAGGCGCTTGGCCTCCCAGGGAGCCACGCCGGTGCTCAGGAGCGGATGCCAGGGCCCCTCCGCGCAGAGGAGGAAGCCAGGGCGCACGCTCATCTGCGCGACGGGGCGCAGGGGGCCCAGGGACCAGACCCGGGCCACCAGCATGTGTTCACCAGGGGGCAGCTCCAGGGCGTAGGACTCGTAGAACCAGTGGTTGGGGTCCCCCCGCTCGCTGCCCCGGCCCACCCGCTTCCCATCCAGGAAGAGCTCGTAGCGTTCGTCCGCGGTGACGTGGACGGGGATGGTGGCGGCCTGTTCCAGGTGGAAGGGCAGGCGGTAGGCGGTGACGAAGGGGGGATCCCCGGCGCGGGGGCAGGCGATCCAGTGGCAGGGCCAGAGGCCCCGCTCCCGCCAGGGGCGGCCCCGGTTGGCGGCCAGGAAGGGGTCTCGGCTCACAGAGATGCGTTTGGTCATGGAGGGGTCCTCTGCCGGGTCAGAGCTGGCTCATGAAGTGGAAGACGGCGTCGGCATGGCCCGGCAGGTTCTCGTGTCCGAAGTCGGGGTAGAGGGCCAGGGATTTGGGGGCGCGGATCTTGTTGAAGGCGGCGAACTGGGTGGAGGGCGGGCAGGTGGTGTCCATGAGCCCCACGCCCATGAAGACCTCCGCCTGGATGCGGGGGGCCAGGTGCTGGACGTCGATGTAGCCCAGCTTGGTGAAGAATTCCTCCTCCCGTTCGTGCCGGGGATCCCGGGTGCGGAACCACTCCTGGAGCTCGTTGTAGGCTCCTCGGATCATGTCGATGTCCCAGACCCGGCGGTAGTCGGTGAGGAAAGGGTAGACCGGCGCGGCCCGGCGGATGCGGGGCTCCAGTGCGGCGCAGGCCAGGGTGAGCCCACCGCCCTGGCTGGCCCCGGTGGCGCCCACCCGCTCCGGATCCACCTGGGGCATGGCCATGACGATGCGGGCCAGCTGGACCGTGTCCAGGAAGACCTGGCGGTAGTAGAGCTTCTCCGGCGCGTCCTCCACCCCCCGAACGATCTGCCCCCGCAAGGTCCAGCCCTGGACTTGGGTCACGTCCTGGGAGAGGCCGCCCTGTCCCCGGCAGTCCAGCGCGGCCACGGTGAAGCCCTGGGCCACGTAGCCCAGCTTGGCCGACCAATCCCCGGAGCTGCCGGAGTAGCCGTGGAAGAGGAGCAGGGCCGGATGGGGCTCCGGGGCCTGGCTCGGGTGGAGGAGCTTGGCGTGGATCCGGGCGCCTCCCACCCCGGTGAAGGTGAGGTGGAAACAGTCCGCGAAGGGGGTCTGGAAGTCCGCTGGGCGCAGCTCCACCCGGGGATCCAGGCTCTCCAGCTCGTCCAGGGCGGCGGCCCAGAAGGCGTCGAAGTCCGGGGGGCGAGGGTTGGTCCCCTGGTAGGTGTGAAGCTGCTCCAGGGGCATGTCGAAGAGAAGGGGCATGGCGGGCTCCGGTGGCAAGGTGGGCTGTAGCTGGGTGGCGTGGCTGGACGTCGGACGGGGGGAGCGTGGACGGAGGAGCGTTGGGCCCTACGCGCTCCGGTTCCGGCGAGCTTCCCGATGGACCACGGTGTAGGCCCGGAGCAGCCGTTCTGGGGGGATGTCCGGCTGGACGAAGTGGGCGGAGTTGAAGATGAAGCCGCCCCCGGGCGCGTAGATGCGGAAACGGTCCACGATGTACTGCTCCAGCTCGTCGCCGTCGTAGGCCAGGATGCCGTCGATCACGTCCAGGGAGCCGTAGATGACTATGCGCTCCCCGAAACGCTCCTTGACCGTGGCCGGGTCCATGCCGGCGCTCTCCTGGACCGGGTGCATGCTATTGTAGCCAATTTCGATGAGATCGTCCACGATCTGCATGATGTAGCCATCGCTGTGCAGGTTCACGAAGAGGCCCCGGGAGCGGGCATGGCGGACCACCCGGCCGGCGTAGGGGGCGATCATGCGCCGCCACATGCGGGGGGAGAAGAGCATGGTGCCGTTGCTGCCCCAGTCGTCAGAGAGGGTGATGATGTCCACCCCGGTCTCCGCGATGACGTCCACCAGGCTGCAGAGCCAGTCCGCGTAGCGGTCGAACCAGCTGACCATGGCCTGGGGGCTCTGGCCCAGGTTCAGCCAGCAGTTCTCGATGCCGATGAGCATGCTGGTCCCTTCCACGATGCCCCAGAGATGGGCCACGATGGCTCGGCGGTCTCCCTGCTGCTCCACCGCCTCCAGGATGCTCACCCCGGCGAAGTCCGGGGCCCAGCGGTGGTAGCGGAGCCAGCTGGGGTCCCGGGGATCGCCCAGATCCAGGTCGGCCAGGTCGGGCACGTCGATGCGGACGCCGCCCAGGCGCTGACTGGGGAAGGCCATGAAGCCTGTGAAGAGGTCGATGCCGAACTCGTCCATGAACTGCTCCCGGGGACCGTAGACCGCCTCCAGTTTGTCCAGGAAGTAGCGATGGTAGAGCCAGCAGTCCACGGGCGTGCGGTCCGTCGGTTCTCGTTTCAGGGTGGCGATGACCCGTTCCTTGGAATTCATGGCTATCCTTTCACGGCGCCGCCGGCGATGCCCTGCACGAACTGTTTCTGCAAGAGCAGGAAGACCATGACCATGGGCAGGATGGAGAGGATGACCGCGGCCATGATCAGGTTCAGTTTGCTGTTGTACTGCCCCTTGAAGCTGAAGATGGAGAGCTGGAGGGTGCGCATCTCCTTCTTGGGCAGGAAGAGCAGAGCGATGAAGAAATCGTTCCACAGGGACATGATGTTCATGATGATGATGGTGGAGGTGACGGGCTTCAGCAGTGGGAAGATGATGGTCCAGAACATGCGGAAGGGGCCGGCGCCGTCTACCTGGGCCGCATCCTCCAGCTCGCTGTTGATGCCCTTGATGAAACCGCTGTAGAGGAAGATCACCATGGGCAGGGAGACGGCCACGTAGATGAAGATGACCCCCTGGTAGGTGTTGATGAGACGGAAGAGCTTCATCAGGCGGTAGAGGGGCAGCATGGCCAGCTGGAAGGGGACCATGATCCCGGCCAGGAAGAAGTAGAAGACCGGGGACCAGCGGGTGCGGCGGGCGATGGGATAGGCCGCGGAGGCGCCGAACAGGACCAGAAGGAGCAGGGAGACGGAGGTCAGGATCAGACTGTTGCGGATGCCCCGGGCCAGGACCGCCTCCTCCCAGGCCTTGCGGAAGGTCTGCCACTGGAACTCCTGGGGCCAGCTGAAGGGGTTGATGGCCATCTCCGCGGGGGACTTGATGGCCGCCATGACCATGATGGCCAGGGGGATGATCACGAAGAGGGCCCACAGGGCCACCACCAGGGCGGAGGCCAGGCGAGCGGCCACCATCTGGGCCTTGACCGTCATGCCCGCACCTCCCGCTGGGTCAGGAAATGGAGCTGGACCAGGGAGAGGGCCAGGATGATGGCGAACATCACCACGGCGATGGCCGTGCCGTAGCCGAACTTGTTGGCCTCGAAGGCCCGGCTGAAGATGTAGGTGGTGATGGACTCGGTGGCCCGACCGGGCCCGCCTTGGGTCATGATGTAGATGATGTCGAAGACCTTCAAGGAGCCGATCATGGAGAGGATCACGTTGATGGTGAAGGCCGGCGCGATGAGGGGGAAGGTGATGTGCCGGAAACGCTGCCAGACGTCCACACCGTCGATGCTGGCCGCCTCGTGGATGGTCCTGGGGATGGCCTGGATGCCGGCCAGGTAGATGATCATGGCCATGCCCGTCCACTTCCAGATGTTGGCCACGATGAGGCTGTAGAGGGCCAGCCGGGGGTTTCCCAGCCAGTCCTGAGCCCACTCTCCCAGCCCAGCCAGGGCCAGGAGGCTGTTCACCGCGCCGTTGGGCGCGTACATGTAGCTCCAGATGGCGCCGATGGCGATGCTGCTCAGCAAGGGAGGCGCCAGGAAGAGCACTCGGAAGCCCCGATAGACCTTGCTGGTTACGGCCAGGGCCAGGATCAGCCCCAGGGTGTTCTGGATCACCGTCACCAGGATGGCGTAGCGGAAGGTGTTGCGCAGGGCCGTCCAGAAGTGTCGGTCCCCCACCAGTTTCTGGAAGTTGGCCAGGCCGATGAACTTCAGTTCCGGGTTGATGCCGTCCCACTTGGTCAGGCTGAAGTAGAAGCTGCTGATCACCGGGTAGGCGAAGAAGATGGCAAAGACCGCGCAGGCCGGCAGCAGGAAGAGGGCGTCGGTGATCAACGTCCGCAGCCGGGCGTTGCGGTTCCAGGCAGAGTTCCGGAATCCCACAGTCCGCTCTCCTAGGGTCGGTCGGGGGTCTGTCGAGGGGCTGTCGGATTCGGGGATTCGACCGACAGGGCTCCTCTGGTGGCGGCCACCTTCCCAGGAGCTCGAAACCCCTGGGAAGGTGAAGCCGACGTAGGCGTCACTCGCTGTTCTCGGCCCAGGCCGCGTCCATCTCCTGGAGCATCTCCTCCACGCTGATCTCCCCAGCGAAGACGGACTGGATGCCCTCCAGCATCACGCCCTGGACGCCCGGGGGCCAGTTCTGGTCCAGGAAGGGGTAGGAGCCCACCTCCAGGGGGGGCAGCATCTCTGCCGCCGCCGGATCCAGCTCGGGGCTCAGGTTCTTGAAGGCCGGGAAGGCCCGCTTCTGGGTCAGGTAGAGCTCCATGATGTCCGGGCGAGCCCAGAAGGCCAGGTAGGCCTTGGCTTCCTCCGGGTGCTCAGTGGCGGCGGAGATGGTGATGGTGCCGCCCACCGCCGCCGAGACCCAGATGTCCTGGCCCGGCTGGACGTAGGGCAGGGGGAACATGCCCCACTCCAGGTCCGGGGCCTTGTCTCGCAGGGAGGCCAGGGCCCAGTTGCCCTGGACCAGCATGGCCGCGTCGCCGCTGGCCATCAGGTCGGTGCTCAGGTTGTAGTCCGTGCCCAAGGGGGAGTCGTTGAAGTAGCCCCGATCCCGCAGGTCCAGGTAGTCGGCCATCATCTGGGCCCAGGGGGAGTCCACGAAGCTGGCCTCGCCCGCGTACATCTTGGCGTCGAAGTCGGGCATGTCCCGGTAGATGGCTGAGGGGGCCATGGCGTAGGGGATAAGCTGGGTGACCCAGGCGCTCTTCAGGCCCAGGGCCAGGGGAGTGACGCCCGCCTCCTTGATGGCCTCGCTCACCTGGAGGAACTCGTCCCAGGTGGTGGGGACCGCCAGGCCCAGGTCGGCGAAGATCTGCTTGTTGTAGATGACGCCGATGACGTTCTGGTCGATGGGCATGGTCATCACTTTGCCCTGGTAGAGGGCCACCACTTTGGCCCCGTCCAGCAGATCGTCCACCCAGGGCTGGTCCGACAGGTCCATGAGGAAGCCGGCCTCGGCCTTGGGATGGAACTTGGTGCCGGGGAAGACGCCGAAGACGTCCGGGGCGTCGTCCGCGGCCAGTCGGGTGTTGATCACCTGCTCGTAGGTGCCGGTGTCCGCGGTCTCGAACTCCACGGTCACGTTGGGGTGCTCCTGGTTGAAGCGGTCGTTGATCTCCTTGATGGTGGTCTCGCCCAGGTCCGCGCCGAACCAGTGGTAGAACTCCAGCACCACCGGCTCCATGGCCTCTTCGGGCTTGGCCTCCTGGGCCGGCATGGCCTCCTCCTGGGGTGCGGCTGGCGCCTGCGCGGCGGGGGGTGCTGGCGCAGCGCAGGCGCTGAGGGCCATCAGGATGACCAACAATGCAATGAACCATCTCGGTTTCATGGATCTCCTCCTGTGGGAATGGAAAATGTTGGCGTGAAAGTCGGAACAGTCCCGACTGGCAGGGTGATAAAAAATGCCAGGCTGCGGCTTGAAGCACAGGAAAGGGGATAACGAGCGGACAGAAAAGCTGCGGAACGGAGAAGTGGGGGCAAAAGCGCCAGGACGGAGCCTTCCCTATCCCTGGGATAGCCCTGGCGCTGGGCCGGTGGACTCCCGCACCACCAGCCGGGTGGGGATGCGAATGGCCTGTCGGGGCTGTTCTGGGGAGCGCAGCCGCTGCAGGAGGAGCTCCACGGCCCCCTGACCGATGCTCTCCGCGTCCATGTGGACGCTGGTCAGCCGGGGCGTCAGGTAGTCGGCCATGGGGATATCGTCGTAGCCCACCACGGAGAGATCCTTGGGCACCCGCAGCCCCCGGTCCGCGGCGGCCCGCAGGACCCCCATGGCCAGCAGGTCGTTGATGACGATGATGGCCGTGGGGCGATCTGGCCGATCCATGAGCTGACCACCGGCCTGGCACCCATCCTGGATGGTGGGGCCGCAGTGGGCCACCAGGCTTTCATCGAAGGGCAGGCCGGCGTCCTGGAGGCTCTCCTGGTAGCTCTGGAGCCGGTCCTGGCCCCGGCCGGGGCTGGCCACGCCGTGGATGAAGGCCATGCGCCGGTGTCCCAGCTCCTGGAGATGGGACACCACCTCCCGGGTGCTCTTCCGGTAGTCCGAGCCGATGTAGTCGAAATCGAACTGGCCCCCGCCGATCATCACAATGGGCAGGCGGCGGCCGGCCATCTGGCTCAGCATCTCCTGGGCCAGGCGGGTGAAGGTGACGCTGAGGATGAGGCCATCCACCCGGCGGCGGAGGAGGCTCTTCAGGCTGGCTTCCTCCTGGGTGCGGTCCAGATCCCCGCTGGAGAGGAGGAGATCGTAGCCGGCGGCCCGGGCGGCCTGGGTAGCGCTGTCCACGATCTGCCAGAAGTGGGGGTTCTGTAGATCCGGGACCAGAAGGCCGATGGTCCGGGTGGCGCCGGAGCGGAGAGACTGGGCTCGGGCGTCCGGTTCGTAGCCCAGGGCGGCGGCCGCAGCCAGCACGCGCTCCCGGGTCTCGCTGGAGATGGGCACGCGGCCTTTGGTTTGACGGTTGAGCACGTAGGAGACGGTGGCTCGGGAGACGCCGGCGGCGCGAGCCACGTCCGCCTGGGTGGGGCGTTTCATGATGGTCTGCTCGGGCTGGGTCAGGGCGAACGAGAGGGGGAGTGGGTCGCCTTGGATGGCTGACACGTGTCATTTGACACGTGATAGCTTACACGTGTCAATCATATCATGCTGGGCAGAGGCTGTCAAGGAGAAAAAAACTGGAACGGACTGGAAGATCGGAACCCAACTGGGCGCCCAACCGGAAGAAGCGGAGAGATCGGTTTGCCTTCCCTGGAATCGGCGCAGTATACTACCCAGTGTCTCCCATCCGCTGCACGGAACACCAGACGTTTCCCCGTCCATCCCTTTCATCCATGGGCCACCATGACCAACTCGCCTGTGAGCCCGCCGGGTAGCCACACCTCTAGGCTGCGCACCCTGGAGCAGCGCGGCCGACGACGTCTGCAGCGGATCAACAGGCGGTGGCGAGGCTGGCCCGGTCATCTGTGGCAGGCCTGGCGCCAGTACCAGCGCCATGGCGGCGCCACCTTCGCCGCGGCCCTGGCCTACCACATCTTCTTCTCCCTGTTTCCCCTGCTGTTGCTCCTCTCTGCCCTGGGGGGCCGTCTCCTCGCGGACCAGGCCCTGGAGGAGACCCTGGCCCTGACCCTGCGCCAGGTCCTGCCCGGCACCTGGGAGCTGGTCTACCAGACCGTGGAGGATCTGCGGGAACAGTGGCAGGTGGCCAGCCTCATCGGCGCTCTGAGCCTCTTCTGGTCGGCCAGCGCCATGTTCAAGGTGATGATCACCGCGGTGGATCGCATCTTCCAGGTCCATTCCGGCTATACGCGCATCCTGGTGGCCATGAGCCTGGTCCTGGTGGTGGCCTTGCTCTTCATCCTGGCCGCTGGCCTCTCCGCCACCACCGGCCTGCTCCAGCGGCTGGCCCCGCTGATCCAGGAGCCCCTGCCCTCCCTGGATCTGGTGAGCCTGTCGGTCCACTTCCTCTCCCTGCTCATCGCCATCCTGGCCTTCCTCATCGTCTACAAGTTCCTGCCCAGCTGCAAGGTCCTCTGGCGGGCCGCCATCGCGGCGGCTGTGCCAGTGGGCGTCGTCTGGAAGGTGGCCCAGCAGCTCTTCACCATCTACCTGACCCGATACGCCCGCTTCAACCTGGTCTACGGTCCGCTCACCGCGGTGGTAGCCTTACTCTTCTGGGCCTACATCTCCAGCAGCATCTTCCTCTTGGGCGTGGAGCTGGTGGCCGTCCTCAACCAACCCTCAGAGGCCCAGGCGGCCCAGGAGGTGGACGACCTCTGCCGCCCGGCCTGACGCTCCGGAGACCGGCCCCCTGCAACTTTTCCTGCCAGGGCATCCAATAAAAACTGTACGAAAAGCCGCTTTTCCGGTATGATAGGGATCGCAAGCTTACGTTGCCCGGTCCTATCCCCCGCTGCTGGCGCGGAAGGCCGTCCTGGACGGTTCCCCCGCCCGCGGATCCACACCAACTTTTGTGGCGGGCTGGCCTGTTGTAGCGCCTGGCCAGCCGTGGCCCATCTGCCGTCCATGGGCGGGGCCGATCCATGCCAGCAGACTGGTCAGCGCCCTATCTCGGGAAGATGCGCGATAGCGAGAGGCGCCATGAACGAGCATCCCGATGAAACCAACTCCAAGGGAGGAAACCCCATGAAAGTTATCGGCACCCTGGCCGTCCTGGTCATCCTGCTTCTTGTCGTGCTCTACTATTTCCTGCGGGGCAAGCGGTTCCAGCCTCCTGTCCCCAAGGCATCGGTTCCGCCCCGGCCCCAGGAGACGCCCGCCCCCCTGAGCGAGCTGACCACCGTCCAGCCCAAGGCGCAGGAGGCCGTCGAGGCTGCAGCCGAGGAACAGCCCGCCCCAGCCCCGGCGGAAGGCCTGGTCCAGGAAGAGCATCCCGAGCAGCTGGGCCCGGTCGAGACTCAGGTTCCGGAACAGGTTTCCGAAGCTGCAGGGGCAGTCGAAGAGGAAGCGGCCAGGGAGGAAATAGCCAAGGAGGAAATAGCCAGGGAGGAAACGGCCGCAGAAATGAAGGAAGGCGCAGCGGCCGAGGTGGAGGAGGGGGTGGCGGAAGCCCAGATGGTGGAAGCTCAGGCGGCGGAGGCCCCAGAGGAAGCATCAACCTCAGAAGCGCCGGTTCCGGAAGCACCAGTCCCAGAAGCGCCAACCGAGACTGTCTCCCAGGCTGCACCTGCCCGGCGGGACCCCCTGGAAAGGATCAACGGCATTGGGCCGGTCTACAAGCGGCGGCTCTACGAGGCCGGCGTCTACACCTTCCAGCAGCTGGCCGCGCTTTCCCCGGAGCAGATCCGGGAGATCATTCAGCCCAAGAGCTGGCAGAAGATCGAGCCCGAGTCCTGGATCCAGCAGGCCAGGGAGCTGGCGGCCGCCCAGGACGAAGCGGCTTCCTGACAGGTTTCTGCGTTGGGGTTGATAGTTTTCTGGTCAAATCTGTAACCCATCTCACTGAATTGTGCATCTAAAAGTAGGAAGATTTGAAGTTGAGTTGCGGTGTGCCGAAAGGAGTAGCAAGTCACAGGAGGGAAGCGCATGTTTACGCCCAATGAGAGCAAGGTCGACCGCATCATTCGTCTTATCGTCGGAGTTATTCTGCTTTACGTCGGTTACGCCTACCTGAGCTCGCCCTGGAACTGGGTGGCCTACGTGGTGGGCGCCATCGCCGTTATCACCGCCGCCACGGGTTTCTGCCTGCTCTATCGCCTGCTGGGCATCTCCACAGGAGGCGGGCAGCAGCAGACCAGCTGACCCAGGCGGCAGGAATTCCCCCGGACTTGCCAGATCCAAGCGAGAGCCTCGGCCCTGAATGGCCGAGGCTCTTTCGCGTGCGGATTCTGGGGGCGACGGTCGAGGCCGCCCTGGCGGAGTGGGCTAGCTGGGCGGCGGATCCCCCCAGCGGCGGTCGATCTCCTTCTCGCCCCGTTTCATGGCCAGAAGCAGCGCGTCCTGGTCCACCGGCAAGGCTCGGATGCGCACCCCCACCGCGTTGTAGATGGCGTTGGTGATGGCTGGGCTGATGGGGATGGAGCTGATCTCGCCCACGCCCTTGGCCCCGTAGGGCCCGTCCGTGGTCTGGTGCTCCACGATGAAGTGCTCCATCTCCGGCATCAGCTTGATGCCCGGCATCTTGTACTGGCCCAGGCGCTCGGTCCAGGGCACGCCCTCCTCCACGATGTAGTGCTCGGTCAGGGCGTTGCCCAGCCCCATGACCACGCCGCCGTCCAGCTGGCCGGCCAGGCTCAGGGGGTTGATGGCCCGGCCCACGTCGTGGGCGGTGATCACCTTCTCCACCCGGACCTCCCCCGTCTCTGTGTCCACGCTGACCAGCGCGGCGTGCACCGCGTAGGAGAAGGCGAAGTGCATGTCCCCGCCCGTCCCCAGGGGCTGGGTCTTGGGGGCCCAGTACTCGTACTGGAGCTTGGGTTCTCGCCCTTCCTGGAGCAGGGCCTGGACCGCCTCCCCGAAGGGGATGGCCCGGGTGGCCCCGGTGCGGGCGCCGTTGCTGCCATTGCTCCCGTTGCGCCCCTCCCCGGAATGGCCGTTGCTTCCCTTCACCTGGTGCAGCCGGGCTTCGTCCACGTAGGCCAGCCCTTCGTGGAAGGTGATGACCTCGGGGTGGACGTCGAACTTCTCGGCCAGGACGTCCTGGAGGCGCTGGCGCATGGTGCGGGCGGCCAGGCGAGCCGCGTTGCCGCTCACGTAGGTCTGGCGGCTGGCCGTGGTGGGCCCCCCGTCCGGCGTGCGGTCCGTGTCCATGACCAGGACCCGCACCTTGTGGAAGGGCAGGCCCAGCTCCTCCGCGGTGCAGGCCGCCAGGACGCCCACCAGGTTCTGGCCCATCTCCGCGCTGCTGGTGCGGATCTCCGCGGTGCCGTCCGGGAAGACCTCCACCTCTGCGGTGGCCTTGTCCGGCGCGCCGCCGCCCAGGCCTGTGTTCTTGTACCCGGCCGCGATGCCCCAGGCGTAGACCTTGGAGCCGATCTGCACCGGCGAAAACGGATCCTGGGCCGAGGAGCCCTGCTCACCGTTCTCGGCTCGCCAGTTTCGAATCCGCTCCTCCACCTTGTCCAGACAGTCCAGCAGGCCCACGCTCTCTCGCAGGACCTGGCCGGTGGCGGTGACGGCGCCCACCCGCATGGCGTTCTTGCGCCGGAAGGCCACCGGATCCATGCCCAGCTTCTCGGCCAGCATGTCCACCGTGCTCTCCACCGCGAAGGCGGATTGGGTCACGCCGAAGCCCCGGAAGGCGCCGCAGGGGGCGTTGTTGGTGTACATGGCGTAGCAGTCGATCTTGGCGTGGGGCATGACGTAGGGGCCGGTGGCGTGGGTGGTGGCCCGGGTCATGACCTTTTCGCCCAGGCTGGCGTAGGCCCCGCTGTCCCCGTAGAGCTCCGCCTCCACCCCGGTGAGGGAGCCGTCCTTCTTGGCCCCCATCTTGACCCGGATGATGGTGGCGTGGCGCTTGGGGTGGAAGCGCAGGCTCTCCGCCCGGCTGTAGAGGATCTTCACCGGGCGGCCGGTCACCTGGGCGGCCAGCCCCGCGTGGATCTGGGCTGCGATGTCCTCCTTGCCCCCGAATCCGCCCCCCATGACCGTCCCCTTGACCCGGACCTCCTCGTCCTTCAGGCCCAGGCTCTTGGCCACCTGACGCCGGTCGCTGTAGGGGATCTGGCTGCCCACGTAGATGGTCAGCTTGGGGTGATCCGGGTCGTAGCCGGCCGGCACCGCGATGGAGCACTCCGGCTCCAGGAAGGCGTGCTCGGTCATGGGGGTGCGGAAGGTGCGCTCCACGATCACGTCCGCCTCCGCGAAGCCCTGGGAGACGTCGCCCCGGCGCACCTTGATGTGCTTGAGCAGGTTGCCTGTGGGCCGATCCGGGTGGAGCACCGGCGCGTCCGGCTTCAGGGCTTCCCGGGGATCCGTCACTGCGGGCAGGGGCTCGTAGCGCACCCGGATCCGCTTCAGGGCCTCCTGGGCCAGCTCCCGGCTCTCCGCCACCACCAGGGCGATGGGATCCCCCACGTAGCGGGCCGGGTGCTGGCCGCCGGCGAAGACGGGCCAGTCGTTCTCCACCAGGCCATGCCGGGGATCCCCGGGCACATCCTGGTGGGTGAGCACCGCGTGGACGCCGGGCATGGCCTCCGCCTCGCTGGCGTCGATCTCCAGGATGCGGGCGTGGGGATGCTCGCTGCGCAGGGTGGCGCCGTGGAGCATGCCGTGGAAGAGGTAGTCGTCCGCGTAGAGGGCCTGGCCCGTCACCTTGGCCACCGCGTCCGGCCGCTCCAGGGGCTTGCCGATGGCCTCCAGCGGGGTGATCACCTCCGGCAGCTCTGGCGGGGGCAGGTGGCCTGTGCGCATCTTCTCGCCCGCGGCCTGCACCGCGCTGATGATGGATTTGTAGCCTGTGCAGCGGCAGTAGGTGTCCTTCAAGCAGTGCTTGATCTCCTCCTCGCTGGGGTTCGGATTCTCGTCCAGGAGGGTCTTGGCCTGCATGATGAAGCCTGGGGTGCAGAAGCCGCACTGGGTGGCCCCGTGGACCACGAAGGCCTCCTGAAGGGGGTGGAGCTCGTCCTCCTGGGCCAGCCCCTCGATGGTCAGGACCTCCGCGCCCTGGGCTTTGAAGGCGGGGTAGACGCAGGAGACCACGGGCTGGCCGTTGACGATGACCGTGCAGGCGCCACACTCCGCCTCTTCACAGCCGATCTTGGTGCCGGTCAGGCCCAGGTCGTAGCGCAGCACCTCGGCCAGGAAGCGGTCCGGAAGGACGTCCAGGGTGTGCTCCACGCCGTTGACAGTGAGTTTCAGTTGAGCCATTTTCTTTATCCCTTCGTGCCTCTCGGTGCTTCATGCCTCTCAGTGATCGAAAGACGCCTTGCTCGAGCTTTGGGCTCGCTCCACGGCTTTGGGCAGCACTCGACGCAGGAGCACCCCGATCATCTCGTGCCGGTACTCCTTGGTGGCCCGGTGCTTGCTGGTGCGCAGCCTGGCCTGGGCCCGGGCCGCCTGGATGGCTGTCTCCAGGGCCGCCTCATCGAAGCGAGGCGCAGCGGTGAGCGCCTGCTCTGCCTCCAGGGCCCGGAAGGGCACAGGGCCGGCCGGCCCGATGGCCAGGGTGACCTGGGCCAGCCTCTCCCTGTCGTCTGCCAGGCGCACCCGGGCCGCCACCCCCAGGATGGGCAGGGCCACGCCCTGGGGCCGCATGATGCGGTCGAAGGCGCTGCCTTCCCCGGGGCCGGTGGGGCGGAAGCGGAAAGCGCCCAGCATCTGGTTGGGCTGGAGGGTGTTGCGGCCCGGCCCGGCAAAGACGGAGAGGAGGGGCTGCCAGGCACAGTCCACCTGACCATCCGCCCAGGTGCAGACCTGGACCTGGGCGTCCAGAGCCAGGAGGCCGATGGTGCCATCCGCGGCGGGGAGGGCGTGGGCCACGTTGCCGCCGATGGTGGCCACGTTGCGCACCTGAGGGCCGCCCACCACCCGGCAGCTCTCGGTCAAGCAGGTGGCCACTTCCTGGAGCAGGGGGTGCTGCTCGATCTGGTAGTGGGTGACGCTGGCGCCGATGACGATCCAATCCCCGTCCGGGCCGGACTCCTGGCGGATCCGGTTCAGCCCCTGGATGGCGGTCACGTCCACCAGGGCTTCCGGCGGCTCCTCCTGGCCGGACTCCAGGTCCAGGATCAGGTCCGTGCCCCCGGCGATGATCTTGGCCTGGCCGTTGTACCGACTCAGGAGGGCCAGGGCCTCTTCCACGGTCTTGGGCAGGTGATACTCTCTCCATCGTGTGGGTATGTGGGGTGTGCTCATACAGCCATGTCCTGTGGGTGCTGGCGTTCGGTGGATCCTGGCCGCGGAACGCGAAGGATGGGGCCATGGCGGTCTGCGACGGGATGCTCCGAACAAGGAAAACACGAGGCGACAGGACCGTGGCGCTTTTCACCGGGTGAGGATACCCGGCGCCGTCTTCCGGGGCAACGAGTCGGGCATGGAGGGTGGGTCCAGGCCCGGATTCGCCGAGAAACAGATTGATTTGCCGGAGACGACCGACGATCCGAAGGGTGGCCTCAGTATAGCAGAGCCAAAGGAAATTGTCCACCGAGGTGGACGCCAAAATTTTTGAGAATGCTCGAGCTGAGGGCTATAATGACTTGGTTTTTTCGGTGATCCACCCGCCTGGAAACGGGACGGACAGGGCGGTGGCGACGTGCGTTTTCCCTGGAGTGGACGAAGCGATCCATGCGTGTGGCCCTGGTGAGCAAGGCAATGTTGGTGGGCGCGTACCAGCGCAAGGCGGAGGAGATCGCCCGGCTGGGGGTGGATCTGACCGTCTTCGTCCCGGCCAGCTGGCAGGATCGACGGGGACGACTGGCCGTGGAGCAGCGCCACACCCAGGGGTACCGGCTGCGGGTCCTGCCCATCCGCTGGGACAGCAGCTACCACCTTCACCACTACCCCACCCTGGCCCAGGAGCTCCAGGCCCTGCAGCCGGACCTGCTCCACATGGACGAGGAGCCCTACAATTTGGCCACCTGGCAGGGGATCCGGGCCGGAGAGAGGGTGGGCGCCGTGCCTATCTTCTTCACCTGGCAGAACCTGCATCGGCGTTACCCGCCCCCCTTTCGCTGGATGGAGCTGGCCAACTACCGCCGTTGCCCCGCGGCCCTGGCCGGCAACCAGGAGGCGGCCCAGGTGCTGCGCCGCAAGGGCTATCGGGGCCAGGTGACGGTCATTCCCCAGTTCGGGGTGGATCCGCGCCTCTTTGCCCCGGCCCCGGCTGGTCCGCCCGCCCCTGGGCTTTTCCGCATCGGCTATGCCGGGGGGCTCGTCCGGGAAAAGGGGGTGGATCTGCTCCTGCGGGCCTGCGCCCGCCTGCCCCAGCCCTGGCAGCTGACCCTGGTGGGGAGCGGGCCGGAGGAGGCCCGGCTGACCCGGCTGACCCAGGAGCTGGGCATCCAGGATCGCGTGCACTTCCGGGGGCGACTGCCCAGCCACGCCATGCCCGACTTCTACCGCTCCCTGGACCTGCTGGTGCTGCCCAGCCGCACCCAGCGCAACTGGAAAGAGCAGTTCGGTCGGGTTCTGGTGGAGGCCATGGCCTGCGGCGTGCCTGTCCTGGGCAGCGACAGCGGGGAGATCCCCAACGTCATCGGCCAGGGGGCCGAGGCGGGGGGGCTGCTCTTTCCGGAAGGGGACGTGGAGGCCCTGGTCGCGAGGCTCCGGGAGCTGGCCGGTGCGCCGGAGCGACGTCGACAGCTGGGGCAGGCCGGGCGGGCCCGGGTTCTGGCCCGTTTCACCATGGCCCGCATCGCCCAGGAGACGGTGGCCGTCTACCGGCGGCTGACCTGTGCAGGATGAGTGAAGACGGTGTGGAGACCGTGTGAAGACGGTGTGGAGACAGATGGCCCGACCGTCGCGAGGATGGCGCCATGGCCCAGATTGTCAACCAAACCCCAGTCCAGGAGCAGACCCAGGGCGTCCTGCAGGTGGCTGTGGACGCCCTGCTGCTGAGCACCTCGGAGAGCTACCGGGGAGCCGGGGTGAGCAACTACAGCCAGAACCTGCTCCGGGCCCTGGGGCGGCTGGGCCGGGAAGAGCCCTCGTCGGCCCGGGTGGCGGCTTTCGTGGCCGATCCGGCCTTCCAGGCCCCGGGGGTGGCGCTGGAGCGGGTGAATCGACTGGCCCAGCATCCGGCCGGGCGCATCCTGTGGGAGCAGGGGATCCTGCCCAGACGCCTGGCCCGGCTGGGCGTGGACGTGGTCCATGGTTTGGTCAACGTGCTGCCCCTGGCCGCCCGGATCCCTGGGGTGGTCACGGTCCACGACCTGAGCTTCCTGCGCATGCCGGAGAAGTTCCCCCTGGCCAGGCGGCTCTACCTTTCCCGCATGTGCCCGGCCAGCGTGGCCAAGGCCCGGCGGGTCATCGCAGTGAGCACCCAGACCGCGGACGACCTGATGCACTTCTTCGCCACAGAAGCGGAGAAAATCGAAATCGTGTATAATGGGGTGGAACCCCGTTTCCGTCCAACCCAGTCCGCTCGGGTGGAGGAATTCCGGCGGGCCAAGGGTCTGCCGGAGCGCTTTTTCTTCTACTTGGGCACCTTGGAGCCGCGCAAGAACCTGGTGCGGTTGGTGGACGCCTACGCAGCCTGGCGACAGCAGACCCAGCCCAGCGACCTGGACGTGCCACTGGTCATCGCTGGGGGGAAGGGCTGGTTCTACCAGGCCATCTTCCGGCGGGTCCAGGAGCTGGGGCTGGAGCGGTGGGTGCACTTTCCCGGCTTCCTGCCTCGGGCGGAGCTGCCGGACTGGTATCGGGCGGCGACGGTGTTCGTCTACCCCAGCCTGTTCGAGGGCTTCGGCCTGCCGGTGTTGGAGGCCATGGCCTGTGGCACGCCGGTGATCTGCAGCCGCACGCCTTGCCTGCTGGAGGTGGTGGGGGACGCGGCCTTCACCTTCCCTGCGGAGAGCACCCAGGAGCTGACCCGGGCCCTGGAGCAGGTCATCCGTCAACCGGCCCTGCAGGCGGATCTGCGGCGTCGGGGGCTGGCCCAGGCCCAGCGGTTCTCCTGGGAGCGCACCGCCCAGGAGACCCTGGCGGTCTACCGCATGGCGGCTGGGTGAGCCGATGGCCTGGGATGGCGGATAGAGACATGAGTGGAAAGACCATGGCGACAGCCAACCCGCTTGAGAGCAAAGTGGCCCGGGGGGAACGGCGCAACTGGTTCGTGGAACTGGTGCTGCGGGTTCCGTCCACCTGGTGGCGCCATCTGCTCATGGCCAGCGACGCCCTCCTGATCCTGGTGGCCTTCGCCCTGGCCTACTGGATCCGCTACCGGCTGCAGTGGTTCCGGGCCGTGGATCCCGTCTACCAGACGGATTTCCGCACCTACCTTCCCTTCGCGGTGGCCCTGGTCCTGGTCCTCTTCGTCTCCTTCCATTTCTCCGGCGTCTACCGTCACCGCAACGGCCGGGCCTGGCTGGAGGAGCTCTACGCCATTGCCAGCGCCACCACCATCGGCATCGTGGCCCTGATCCTCCTCAGCCTGATCTTTCGTCCCCTCCTCTACAGCCGCCTGATCTTCCTCTACACCGCCATCCTCATCACCATGCTCCTGGGGCTGAGCCGCCTGCTCATCCACCTGGCCCGGGGCTATCTCCAGCATTTCGGCATCGGGGTGGAGCGGATCATCCTGGTGGGCGCGGGGGACGTGGGGCGGATGGTCATGCGCAACATCGTGGCCCAGCCCCGGCTGGGCTATCGGCTCATCGGCTTCCTGGACGACAACCCGGTCAAGGGCTCCACGGACATCGGCCGCTTCAAGGCCCTGGGGCCGGTGGACAACTTCCCTCATGTCCTGCGCAGCCAGGCGGTGGACCGGGTGATCATCTGCCTGCCCTGGCAGAGTCACCGCACCGTGGCCCGGCTGATCAACGAGTGCCAACAGGCCAACGTCAAGGCCCAGGTGGTGCCGGACCTCTTCCAGCTCACCAAGAACCAGATGGAGGTGGAGGAGCTGAACGGCATCCCTCTGATCAGCACCCGGGAGATCTCCATCGCTGGCTGGAACCTCTTCCTGAAACGGTTCTTCGACGTGGTGGTGGCCGGCCTCCTCTCTTTGATCGCCCTGCCCGTAGGCGGGCTCATCGCCCTGGCCATCCGCCTGGACTCCCCTGGCCCGGTCATCTACGCCCAGACCCGGATCGGGCGCAACGGCAAGCCCTTCACCGTCTACAAGTTCCGCTCCATGGTCATGGACGCGGAGGAGCGGCGTCAGGAACTGGTCCCCTTGAACGAATCCACCGGCCCCCTCTTCAAGATGCGGGAGGATCCCCGGCGCACCCGGGTGGGGCGCTTCCTGCGCCGTTTCAGCCTGGACGAGCTGCCCCAGCTCTACAACGTGCTGCGAGGGGACATGAGCATGGTGGGGCCTCGGCCCAATCTGCCGGAAGAGGTGGCCCAGTACGAGGAGTGGCACCGCAAGCGCCTCTCGGTGAGCCCCGGCTTGACCGGTCTCTGGCAGGTGAGCGGCCGCAGCGACCTCACCTTCGACGAGATGGTCCTACTGGACATCTACTACGCGGAGAACTGGTCCTTTTCCATGGACCTGAGCATCCTTTTGCGCACGGTGCCCAAGGTGCTGATGGGCAACGGCGCCTATTGAGGGGCCTAGCGTGAAACGCAGAACCCGATCCCCGCACCCCCGAAACCGGGCGTCCTCCGGGCCGAAGCGCATCCTGATCCTGATGAGCGACACCGGCGGCGGCCACCGGGCCAGCGCCCAGGCGCTCCAGGCGGTCTTCCAGGAGCGCTACCCAGGCCGGATCCAGGTGGACATCATCGACCTCTGGATGCACTACACCCCCTGGCCCCTGAACCAGCTCCCCAAGAGCTACCGCTTCGTGACGGACCACACCCCTCGGCTCTGGAAGTGGGCCTGGCGCATGAGCGAGAAGGAGACCGCCTCGGACCTGCTCTTCAGCACCGTCACCCGTTGGGCGGAGCGCACCATCCGGCAGGCCTTCCTCCACTACACCCCGGACCTGGTCGTCTCGGTGCACCCGGTGATGCAGCATGTGCCCCTGACGGTGCTGGAGCACATGGGCTGGTCCCTCCCCTTCGTCACCGTGGTCACGGACCTGACCACGGCCAACCTGAACTGGTTCCATCCCGGCGTGGACCGCTGCTTCGTGGCCAGCCAGGAGGCGTGGGATCGGGCCCGGCGGGCCGGCCTGGAGCCGTCCCAGCTGCGGCTGACGGGCCTGCCGGTGCGCCCGGCCTTTGCCCGGCAGCGGCGACCCAAGGCCGAGCTGCGCCGGGAGCTGGGCCTGGACCCTGGGCGGCGGGTGGTGTTGCTCATGAGCGGCGGGGAGGGCATGGGGCCGGTGGAGGCCATTGCCCGGCGGGTGGCCCGGGAACTGGCCCGCCAGGCGATCCCTGGGGAGCTGGTGGTCATCTGCGGCCGGAACCAGCGGCTGCAGGAGCGCCTATCCCGGCGTTCCTGGCCCGTTCCCGTGCGGGTGCTGGGCTTCGTCACAGACATGCCGGACTGGATGGGGGCCAGCGACTGCATCATCACCAAAGCCGGGCCGGGCACCATCGCGGAGGCGCTGATCTGCGGCCTGCCCATCCTGCTCAGCGGCTACATCCCCGGCCAGGAGGAGGGGAACGTGCCCTTCGTGGTGGAGCATGGCGTGGGGGACTACAGCGAAGATCCGGGGGAGATCGCCCGGATCGTGGCCCGCTGGCTGGGGCCTGACCAGGGACGTCTGACGGCCATGTCGCGCCGGGCCCGGGCCCTGGGCCATCCCCAGGCCACCTACCAGATCGTGGACGAGATCGCAGCTATGGTGGGGGTGGCTCCGGAAGACGGGCACCCTGGTGCGTGAGCAGCCCCAACCCCAACCCACCCCTCCCGACTTCCGACTTCCAACTTCCAACTTCCAACTCCCTACTCCCCATAATACCCCAAATAGCCGCTCAGGGAGCGCATGATGGGCGTGGGCTCCCCCTTCTCGTCGAAGAGATCCCCCGCGGGGTAGAGATCGTAGCGACTGCTGAACCAGACCCAGCGCTGGACCAGCCGGTTGTCGTCTGGCGGATAGCCCCGCTCCGGGTCCTGGAGCTGGCGGAAGAGATCGAAGGAGCCCACCAGAAAGCGGATCACCCGGCCAGGGGGGAAGCCGTACTCCGGCGGCATGAGGATGCCATACTCGCTGATCACCAGGGGCTTCTCCCGCTGGCCGTGACGGGCCATCCACGTCCGCATGAGCCGCACCTGGTTCTCCACCAGGGCCAGGCTGTCGTGCTCCTGGACCCCCCAGCCCACCCCTTCCGACACCTCGGGGAAGCCGGGGGGAATCCCCACCCCCCAGTCGTCCCTCCGCTCCTGCAGGACGAAGGCGTGCATGTTCCAGACGTCCACCGGCATCTCCTCCCCGAACTGCTCCCGATAGCTCTCCCAGATTCGCTCCAGGTAGGCCAGGCGCAGAGGCGTCACCTGGCTGATGCCGCCGATGGCCACCTGGGCCGTGGGGTCTCCGGCCTTGATGGCCCTGTACGCCTGGCGATAGAGGCGAGCGTAGACCTGGGGGAGGACGTTGTCCTGCCAGACCACGTCCGGCTCGTTGCCGATGAACCAGAGGCGCCCTGGGTTGCGCCGGGCCAGCACCTTCAGGGAAGGGGCGTCGGGCACCAGCCGGCCGTCCTGGATGCGCACCATGGGCGCGAAGACCATGCCCAGCTCCTGGCTGCCGGGGGGATCCATGCGGAAATAGGGCCGTCCGCTCTCGTCCAGCAGACGCAGGCCCACCCGCCAGTTCAGGCGCCAGCCCGGACGCGGGAGGGGCCAGCGGAAGTAGAGGGGATTGCCCTGGGGGATGCCCACCCCCACCCGCCAGGTCAGGCTGTAGGGGGGCGGCGTCTCCTGGGGTTGGTCCGGCGGCTGGGGGATGCGCTGGAGAGGCCGGCGCGGGCCCTGGGCTGCGTCCGGGAGCAGGGTCTCCGCGGGGCGGTGGAAGCGGCGTCGGTAGAAGGTGTCGGGCTGGGTGCGGGCGGTGGCGAGGATCAGGGCCAGGAAGCCCAGGAGGAGGGCCAGGACGGTCAGGGCGTTGCGCTGGGCCGGGGATGGGCGGCGAGATGGGGCGGGCATGGAGCAGAAGGGGGGCGGAGGGCCTCTAGATCCTGGGCGCCGGGGTGCTGTTGGAGCTGTTGATCGCCTGTTCCAGCCGGGCCAGGCTCTCTTCCAGCCGAGTCAACAGGCTGTCCAGGCCGTTGCGGCGGGCCTGGGAGCGGGCGGAGGCGCCCCGTTCCAGGATGGTCCGCAACACCGCCGGGTCGTAGCTCTGGCGGCGGATCTCCTCCAGCTCTTCCCGGACCAGGCGCTGGGTGAGCCGGATGCCGTGCCGGGCCAGGACCGTCTGGAAGTAGTCGAAGTTCTCCGAGACGCCCATGGTCACCGACTCGAATCCGTGGTTGGCCACCAGGAGCCGGTTGCGGTAGTGCATCAGGTTGTAGTAGAACATTCTCTCGTCGTCGGCGCGGGGTTCGATGAGGATGATGTCCACGTCCGGGTACTTGGCCCGCAGGTTCTTGATGTGGTAGCGGAGCGCGCCGTGGAGGAGGATGCGCACCACCTGGTTGAGGATGGCCTGGACCCCCTCGTCGCTGATGTGCCGCTCCCCCGCGTTCAGCTCCCGGACGTTCAGGGGGGTGAGGGGGTTGATGCAGAGGACCAGATTGGCCCCGGCCTCGATGGCCAGGTCCAGGCTGGCGTGGCCCCGGATGCCGCCGTCGATGTAGTGGCGGCCGAAGATCTCCACCGGCTTGTAGAGGAGGGGCACCGCGCTGCTGGCCGCCACCGCCTTGCTGATGGGCACGATGCCCTTGCCCCCCTTGCCGAAGACGGCCCGCTCGCCGCTGTCCAGATCCGTGGCCACCACGTAGAGGGTCTTCTCCAGGTGGTCGAAGCGGTTGACGCAGCCGGGCAGGGAGAGCACCTCCCGGACGTACTGCTCCAGGGCGTTGCCGCTGAAGATCCCCGTGGGCAGGGCGTCGGCCAGCTCCCAGAGGATGTCCGTCAGGGTCATGTCCTGGAAGTCCTGGAGCACCCGTTGGCCCATGCGCCAGAGGGCCACGGGCAGGCGGGTCAGGCGGCGGCTCATCTCCCGAATGTTGCTCTGGAAGATGTCCCCGGCCTCGATGGCCCGGATCTCCGGGTGGGTGTCGTCGATGGTCTGCATCATCTCTCGGGGGGAGAGGCCGTTGGCCAGCATGGCGGCCACCATGGCCCCGGCGCTGGTCCCCACGTAGATGTCGAAGTCGTTGACCGTGCGGTCGGGCAGCATGTCGTCGATGGCCCGCAGGGCGCCCACTTCGTAGACCGCGCCGGTGATGCCCCCGCCCGCCAGGACCAGGGCGGTCTTGCTGCGGCGAGGGGTTCCGTTCTGCGAGAGGCGATGGATGCGACTGTGGACCATGGGAGGGCGGTTGGGTGACTGGGCTGTGGGTGGTTGGGATGGGCGGGCGCCGGGCTACTTCTGGCTCTTGGCCTGGCTCTTGGCTCGCCTGGCCCTTCGTTGAGCCTTGGGGCGTTCCGTTTCGGGGCGCCCGCTGGCCCTCTTCTTCGGCTTCTCCGGCTGGACGGCCGAGGCCTGGGCCTCCTGCGCCTGGCCGTTGCCTGGCTCCTGCTCCAGGAGGGCGGCCAGCTTGGCGCTGAGCTCCGCCACCTGCTGCTGCAGGGAGTGGATGTCCTGGCTGGTGGGGATGTTCAGGCGATGGAGGACCTGGGCCAGGTTCTCGTCGATGAAGTCGGTGGGCTCCAGGGCCTTCAGGACCGCGGCGGCCTGCTCCGCGGTGAGGAGCCCGGTGGCCACCAGGTCGGCCAGGCGCTCCTCCAGGAGGGAGGGTTTGGCCAGGGGCACGCTGCTCTGCAGGGAGCGGATCAGGTGCTCCAGGGTGCCGCCGCCGGCCCGGATCAGGCTGGTGAGCAGGGAGCGGGGCAGGAAGCCCGAGCGCTTCTTCTCCTGCTCCAGGATGATCTGGCTCAGGGTCAGGCTGGTCAGGTCCTCTCCGGTCTCGTAGTCCACCACCTGGACGTCCTTGCCCTCCCGGATCATCTGGGCGATCTGTTCCAGGGTGACGTAGCGCTTGGCCTCGGTGTCGTAGAGCTTGCGGTTCGGGTAGCGTTTGATGAGGGGCATGGGCAACTCCCGTGGGTCAAACCGACGAGGACGCTCCCAGGCCAGGGGATGTGACCGGGCGCTTCCCGGGCATGATAGCACACGCAACGCGGCGCGTCAAACCGGCTGGTTTGGTCAGGCTAGGCCCCGAAGCGCTCTTCTTTCCAGGGATCCCCTTCCATGTGGTAGCCGTACTGCTCCCAGAAACCGGGCCGATCGCCGGCCATGAACTCGAAGCCCCGGATCCACTTGGCGCTCTTCCAGAAATATTTCTTGGGCGCCAGCAGGCGCATGGGGTAGCCGTGCTCCGGAGAGAGGGGCTCGCCCTCGTAGAGGTAGGCCAGCATGGTCTCCTGGTCGTCCAGCACATCCAGGGCGAGGTTGGTGGTGTAGCCGTTCTCCGCGTGGACCAGGACGTGGGTGGCCTCCGGCTGGATCTGGAAATGGCGGATGAACTCCCGCCAGGGGATGCCGGTCCAGGTGGTGTCCAGCTTGCTCCACCGGGTCACGCAGTGGATGTCCACGGTGAGGGTGGTGGGGGGCATGGCCATGAGATCCTGCCAGGAGAAGCGTTTCTCCTCCGCCACCAGGCCGAAGACCCGCAGATCCCACTGGGTCAGGTCCGGGTAGCGGGGGACAGGGCCGTAGTGCAGGACCGGGAAGCGCTCGGTCAGGAACTGGCCCGGGGGCACCCGCTCTCCCTGGTCCGTTTTGGGCACATTCGTGACCCGTCTCAGCCGTTCCACTCGTTTGAAGGGGTTCTCAAATTTCATGGTTCTCTCCTCGATGGTGCTCTTCCTGGCAGGCAGGGATCTGTTTCACAAGTTGGGGCAGAACGACGCCACTGGGCCCCTGGAGGAAGATATCCGCCAGGGATGCCATGGGGCCCTTCTCTGGGTTCACGTCGATGACCGCGGCCCCATGCTCCCGGGCCACCTGGGGCAACTGGGCCGCAGGGTAGACCACGCCGCTGGTCCCCACCACCAGCATGGCGTGGCACTGGCTGGCCTCGTCCCAGGCCCGGATCAGGGCCTCCTGGGGCAAGGGCTCCCCGAACCAGACCACGTCCGGCCGGATCCAGCCGTTGCAGAGGCGGCAGACCGGGGGCATCTCCGCTTCTCGGTCCCGGGGGCGGAGTTGATAGGGGGCGCCGCACTGGCTGCACCGGAAGCGGGTGATGCGGCCGTGCAGGTGGATCACCCGCTGGCTGCCGGCCCGTTCGTGCAGGTCGTCCACGTTCTGGGTGATGAGGACAAAGTGGGGAAGGAGCTCCTCCAGCTGGGCCAGGGCCCGGTGGCCCGGGTTGGGCTCTGCCTGTTCCACCAGGGCCAGGCGGCTCATGTACCAGCGCCAAACCAGGCCAGGGTTGCGCTGGAAGCCGGCTGGGGAGGCCAGCTCCTCGGGATCGAACTGGGCCCAGAGGCCGGTCTGGGCGTCCCGGAAGGTGGGCACCCCCGACTCCGCGCTGACGCCCGCGCCTGTCAGGCTGACCACCCGGGAAGCCCGACAGAGGATCTGGGCGGCAGCGATGATGGGATCCGCGGGGGTGGGTTCGCTGTTCTCCACAGAGCTTCACCTGGAAAGGTTGGGGCGTGCAAGGCCCAGGCGTGGGCGTTTCCATTATACCAGGCGCGTCTGGCTTTTGACGAGAGGCGAAAATCCAAACAAAGGCGGCCAGGCCCGAAGGCCTGACCGCTGGGACCGCTCTCTGCAAGCTTCGCAGCTCAGCGGAGGGTGGAGGGCACGGGCACATCCGGCCCCTCCTGTCGCCTCTCCTGGGAACGGGGACGAGGCTGGATCTTGGCTCGGTGGCGGGCCATGCTGCTCCTGGGAGCCGAAGCGGCCTTGCGTCCCAGGAGGCGCTGCCGCAGTCGGCTGGCCCGGGCCCGGACCCAGGGATGGCGTGCGATGAAGAGCAGGGTCAGGAAGATGCCCCAGGCCAGGGGACGACGGATGTCCGCCTTCACCAGCCACAGGAAGTGGAGCACAGCCAGGACTGCGGCCAGGTAGGCCCCGCGGTGCAGGGTCTTCCAGCGCTTGCCCAGGCGCTTCATCCAGCCCCGGGTGGAGGTGATGGCCAGGGGAACCAGGATGAGGAAGGCCGTGAAGCCCACCAGGGCGTAGCGTTTCTCGAAGATGGCCTCCCGCAGGAGCTGGGGGTCAAAGCCGTAGTCCAGCCCCACGAAGACCAGCAGATGCAGGCTCACGTAGAGAAAGGCGTAGAGCCCCAGGAGCTTGCGGATGGCCAGGGCCTGGCGAAAGCCGAACAGCGTGCTGGCGGGGGTGCAGGCCAGGGAGAAGATGAGCAGGGCCAGGGCCGGTCGCCCGGTGCGGAAGGTGATGTCCTGGATGGGGTTCACCGTGAGGTTGCCCCGGTAGATGTCCAGGAGCAGCAGGGCCAGGGGAAACAGCGCCACCACGTGGGTGATGCGTTTCAACCACTTGGGCGTGAGCAGGAGCTTGAGGAAGGTCATGGTGATTGGCTCGAATGGGTGTGAACTGAGACGAAAAAACACAGCAAGGCGTACAACGTGAGACACGTGGCATGTATTTCAGGTGGGTGTTCCAGGAGTTTCTCCGAAGCGACGGCCAGGGGGCTCCTGTCTGAGCGCTGCGGGCTTTCGTCCGCCGCCAACCCCCAACTCCCAACTCCTAACTCCCGTCCTCTAGAAGAACTTGCTCAGGTCCATGCCTTCGTAGAGATGAGCCACCTGCTCCGCGTAGCCGTTGAAGGGCAGGGTCTTGCGTCGGCCGAACTCGCCGATGCGTCGTTCCGTGGCCTGGGACCAGCGGGGATGGTCCACGTCCGGGTTCACGTTGGCGTAGAAGCCGTACTCGTTGGGCGCGGCGGCCATCCACAGGGAGGTGGGCTGCTCCTCCACCAGGTCGATCTTCACGATGGCCTTGATGCTCTTGAAGCCGTACTTCCAGGGCACCACCAGGCGCAAGGGGCCGCCGCTCTGGGGGGGCAGGGGTTTGCCGTAGAGGCCGGTGGCCAGGATCGCCAGATCGTTCATGGCTTCGTCCAGGCGCAGCCCTTCCACGTAGGGCCACTTGTACCAGCCGCCCTTCTGGCCGGGCATCTTGTCCGGGGCGTAGATCGCCTCGAAGCGCACGTACTTGGCCTTGGACTGGGGATCCACCTCGGCCAGGAGCTTGTGCAAGGGGAAGCCCAGCCAGGGGATGACCATGGACCAGGCCTCCACGCAGCGCAGACGGTAGATGCGCTCTTCCTCGCCGAAGAGGCGGCGCAGGTCGTCCACGTCGAAGGTGCGGGGGTTGTTCACCAGGCCGCCCACGGTGACGGTCCAGGGCTCCGTGGGGAAGTCCTTGGCCATGCGGGCCACCTTGCGCTTGTCCGTGGTGAACTCGAAGTAGTTGTTGTAGTTGGTGATCTCCTCGTACTTGTTCAGGGGATCGCCCAGCTCGTCCGTCTCCGCGCTGGCCTGGGCCGGCATGGCGTCCTCCGAGGATGCGGCCTGGCCCTCCTCCTGCTCCCGGGCGGCGGGCGGCGCTCCGCAGGCGCTCAGGGCCAGCGCGCCCAGGGCCGCAGCGGATCCGATCCCCACCATGAACTTGCGGCGGGAGAGATAGACATGCTCCGGGGTGATCTCGGAAGCGGGAAGTTCGTATTTGTTGCGTTTCATGGCGTGCTCCTCTGTGACCGTCTACTCGTTGCGCCCTGCTCTGGGCGCATGCACCAGGGGGTTGGAGGTTTTTGTACTAGAAGTTCCTGTTCTGCTCCAGGATAGACGAAGAATGTGAACGTGAAATTAACCAGTTCTTATCGAAGTATTACACGCACAGTATTACACGGCACAGAAACGGACGCCCCTCTTTCTCCAGGCTTCCCAGGGGATCCTCAGCGGATTTGTGGACCGTCTGGGCTCCTGTCCGGGGCTGAATTGTCCGGCGTCACGCCCGCCCGGCCCACCCGATGGGGGAAATGCGTCACTTTTCCAGGAGAAGCCACAGGCATCCCCGTGGGGGTTCCCCATTTTACCACAGGTTGGTCCGCCGTTTTCGTGATGTGGTATACTCGTCCCGAGTTGGCGCCGAACCTGGGTTGGCCCCGGGTTGGCGCCGAAGAAGAACGCCGGAAAGTGTCCCGTTTTTCCTGTTGTTTCACTCTTTTTGTTTCACTCTTTTTCCATCCCACACCCAGGATCCTGACGCCATGCCTGTCCTGCTCCATCCGGCTACGGTCCATTTCCCCATTGCCCTGCTCATCTTCGCCAGCGCCAGCGCCCTCCTCTACCTCCACTGGCGGCCCCTGGCAGAGCTGAAGACCCTCACCTGGTGGACCCTCTTCCCCGGCTGGCTGAGCCTGCCTGTGGCCATCATCAGTGGCATCCTGGCCCAGGGCGGCCTGCCCCCGGACGCCCCCTACCGAGGGATGCTAAACCTGCACATCACCACCGGCCTGCTCCTGTTGATCGTCTACGGGGATCTCCTCTACCGGCGCTGGCTGCACCGCTCGGGCCGGGGACGCAAGCGCCGACTTGGGCGTTCCACCCCGGAGGAGCAAGGGCCTACCGTGGACTTCCTGGACCAGCCCGGCCGCAAGTGGCTGCTCACCCTGCAGCTCCTGGTAGGGGTTCTCCTGGTGGTGGCCTCGGGCTACCTGGGGGGCGAGCTGGTCTACACCTGGGGCGTGAACGTCCAGGGCTGATCGCCCCCTCTTCCCTGGCTGTTCACCCGGTTTCCCTGCCCCCTCAACCCTGCCCCCTCACCCCTGCTCTTTCAACCCCTGCCTTTCGCCTCTCGCAGACGCTCACTCCACCTGCACCTGCCCGCAGGTGACCCCGTCTCGTCCCTCCTCGTCCACCCGCACCACAACAGAATACGTCCCCGGCGGCGTCACCGGATTCATGTTCACGTCCAGCTCCGCCCGGATCACCGGACCCACCGGCCACTGGCTGGGGGGGAAGCGGTGCAAGGTGTCCTTCTCCCGCTCCAGGGAGCGACCCCAGACCCCTTCCGGCCCCAGGACCTCGGCGACCACCGGGTAGTTCGCGTCCAGGCGCGCCCGGGCCGTGAGCCAGAGGCGCAGGTGGACCCATCCGCTGGGCGGGTGCATGGTCTCGTCCTGGGCTCGGACCCGGGGCGTCATCACCTCGCAGGCGGCCAGGACTAGGCCCGGGGCCAGCTCCTGCTCTGGGAAGGTGGCCTCGGGCCCCAGGGCGGGCAGGGCGTCGTAGCGGGTGCGCAGAGCATAGCCCGTGAGCTTGATGCCGGCGGGGAACTGCTCGGTGATCCGGGGGTAGTGCTCGTCCAGCCAACGCTCCACCAGGCCCTGGTCGTCCAGGCCGGCCAGGTGGCTCTGGGTGAGCCAGAGGGTGTGCGCGCCCAGGAAGGTCTCCATTCCCTCCAGGGGCGGCCCGATGACCTCCTCCATCTGGTCCGGCGTCAAGGGTTGGCCGAAGAGACCGAAGATCGGCAGCTCCTCCGGGGGATAGCGCTGCTCCAGGTACCACCGCAGGGCCTGGTCCGTGTAGTTCACATGGGCCACCACGCCGCTAGGCAGGCCGGGGCTTCGATCCTGGTAGTCCGCGATGTAGTCCGCCGCGGCCCGCCAATTTTCCCGGTAGAGGGCCGGGCTCCACACCTGGGGCAGGGCCAGGAGCAGCAGGAGCAGGGCCCCGATGCTGCCCGTCCAGCCCAGGGCCGGCCAGCGCTGGGAGAGGGCCACCCCGCCCCGAGCCACAGCCCAGAGCGCGAAGGGGGCCAGGAAGAGGAAGTAGCGGTCCTCCCGGAAGACCGCCTGGTTGGTGGCCTGGAGGCCGCCGCCCAGGAGCAGGGGCAGGCCGATCCAGAGCAGGAGGAACAGCCGATCCGGCGAATCGTTCCGGGGATTCGAGCCCAGGCGCAGGAGCAGCCCGGCCAGGAGCAGCCCGGCGAAGAGGGCCAGGGCCAGGGCCTCCCAGGGGCGGGGCCACGTCACCCGCCAGAGGGTGAAGATGTCCAGCTGGCGCCACAGGGTGGAGAGGAAAGCGGCGAAGGCCCGGCCCGGCGTGCTTTCCCGGCCGTTGACCGCCCAGGCGTTCAGGGCCAGGGGCAGAAAGAGCCCCCCGGTGATGGCCAGAGCCAGCACCCCTTCCCCCAGGCGGGGCCAATCGAAACCGGGCCCCTGCCCTTTCCTCGGACGGCGAACCAGGGCCAGCAGAGCCAACCCGGCGGCCGGCAGGGCCAAGGCGCTGAACAGATAGCTGTAGAGGGCGTACTCGAAAGCCAGGACCAGGGCCAGCCAGTCCAGCCAGCGGCGGCTGGCCCGTTCGCGTCCAGGGGCGGTGGCCAGGAAGTAGGCGGCCCAGACCAGGCCCAGGGTGGCTGGCTGGAACATGCGCAGCTCCTGGCTGTACCAGACCAGGGCCGGGCTGAGGGCGGCCAGACTCCCGGCCAGCAGGCTTGTGGGGCGCCCGCTCAGCCGCCGGGCCAGGAGGAGCAGGCCCAGGACCGTCAACACCCCCAGGATGGCCCCCAGGCTACGCAGGGCGGCATCGTTCCGGTCCAGCCCGATCGGCTCCAGGAGCTGTTGCCAGAAGTGGAGGGCCAGGTAGTAGGCGGGCGGATGCTTGTCCTCCACCAAGGGGAAGGTGCTGCGCCAGATGGTGGCCGGGTCCTTGGCCGCCCAGCCCAGGGAGACCGCCTCGTCGAACCAGAAGCTGTGGAGCCCAAGTCGCCAGAAGCGGGTCAGCCCGGCCAGGGCCAGGACCAGGAGCTCCGGCAGCCAGGCATGGACCATCCGGAGCCATGTCCGGGGCCCGATGGGGTTCCCGGCGACGGGAAGGGGCTGGGCTGCGGGTGAAGGGGTGGTTGGGCTGTCCATGCAGGGGATTGTAGTGGGCGGCCCCGGTTCCGTCAAAACCGGCTCGGTCCAGGCGTGGGACGCCAGGCCGTGCCGCCGGGGCCAGGACCGCACGCCAGAGGGCGGCGGTGATTGGTGGCCTGAATTGGGCAAAATTCCCCCTGTGTTCTCTCAAACGGGCGGCCGAGGAACGAAGAAGGAAGGCGGCGACCGCCCGGACACGGCTGTTCGGTGGCTACCTAGCGGCTGTGGATCTTTCACCGGCCTCCGCCCAAAGAACCCCGATCGACAGCGATTCTATTCAGCGATCCGAATCAACGAATCCGAATCAATGAAGCAGAAGTGGAGGATGTAACAATGAGGCAAGAACATGCCAATAGCAGGATTCGCGCCCTGTCCATCCTGCTGGCCACGGTGACCACGTTTCTCCTGGCGACCAGCGGCGT
>CAYQEB010000026.1:0-1785 GCA_964416395.1 uncultured Caldilineaceae bacterium
GATGATAGCTGGCTTACCGATCCCGGCGCCGTTCCAGGGTTTACTGGAGCCATCGCCCCCGGCTGTGACCGGGGAAGAGCGCTCCACACCGGAGCCAGGCCGCTGTGAGGCCTGCTGCGTTCCACGGGAGGATTTCCATGCCTGCTTCGAACATCTCCCAGGGAGGCGCCGTCCTGAAACGGCTGCTCGCCCTGCCCATCCTGGCCCTGGCCGCGCTGATCCTGGCGGCCTGCGGCTCCCAGGCCCGGGAGCCATCCCCAGCCCCGGCCACAGCCACGCCTCCTCCGCTGACCCCGGTGGCCATCGACGCGGGGGTGCCCCAGCCCCAGCACACCCTGGAGGAGACGGAGTACCGCTGGCGCCAACTCCTGCCCCGGGACAGCATCCGGCCCATCTACGAGCCCCGCTTCGCCTCCGCGGCGGCAGCCCCCTACGCCCCGGACGAGCTGGTCATCGGGGTGACCATCAACGGGGAATCCAAGGCCTACGCCGTCGGCCCCCTGAACAGCCGGGAGATGGTGAACGACACCCTGGGCGGCGTGCCCATCCTGGTCTCCTGGTGACCCATCTGCTACACCGGCATGGTCCATGACCGGCGAGTGGATGGCAGAACCTTCGTCTTCGGAAACCAAGGGGGCCTCTTCATGCAGGCCATGACCTGGTGGGATCACGAGACGGGCAGCGTCTGGAGTCAGGTCTGGGGGCAGGCCATCTCCGGCCCGCTGAAGGGAACCAGCCTGGGGCTCATCCCCGCGGCCATCGTCCCCTGGGCCACGTGGAAAGGGGAGCACCCGGACACCCTGGCCCTCATCGCGGACGAGGGCGGCCGCTTCTTTCGCCAGGAGCGCCCTCGGGATGGCTGGGTCATCGGCGTGGCCATCGGCGAAAGCAGCAAGGCCTACCCCTTCACCGCGGCGGCCCAGGCCGGGGTGATCAACGACGCGGTGGGGCCCTTCCCCGTGGCCGTCTACGCGGATGGGGAGAGCCGCAACGTGCAT
The DNA here is from genome assembly GCA_964416395.1 of uncultured Caldilineaceae bacterium. Classification (GTDB taxonomy): domain Bacteria; phylum Chloroflexota; class Anaerolineae; order Caldilineales; family Caldilineaceae; genus S144-5. The sequence goes on from CAYQEB010000026.1 coordinate 999, forward strand.
GTCTACCTGCGTCAGGCCGGGGAGCAGATCCTGACCCTGGCCCTGGATCCGGCGGGGGAATTCCTGGTGGATCAGGAGACGGGCACCCGTTGGAACATCGACCGGGGCCAGGCCGTGGAGGGCCTGCTGAAGGGGGAGAGCCTGCTCCTGGTCCCCTACGTCTCCGCCTTCGACTGGGCCTGGCTGGACTTCCACCCAGAGAGTGCGTTCTTCGGGGAGTAGCGCCGCGCGAGCCCCAGGCCGCGCATAGGCATTCCCCGCCACCAGGGAAACCCCGATGACCATCCGCCTATTTCCGTCCAAGCGAGAATGTGGCATATTGGTCCCAGCCGGCTAACATTTGCGGCTCTGGCCAAGCGGACGGGATGATGCGCCTGGACGGTCATTCGGTTGCGCACAGGGCCAGACCCAACGACTGGCCGATGCGATCCTCCCGGTCGGCTGGTTGTGTGCAACACCCAAATCCATACCCCCTGATCCCGGGACCTGGACTGCCAATCCAGGTCCTTTTTCTTCTCTCGTTCCCGCCGTTTCCAACCCGGCCGCCGTTTCTGCTCAGTCGAGATCTACCCGGCGACATCCGCCATTTCACGCATTTTTTACAAAATTTCCCAATTCTCTCCATCACTTTTTCACACTTGCTCGCGACAATGCCAGCCGAGCCGCTGGAGTCGGCTGCTGGCTCCTTGACAGCCCCGGGGAAGGGAACCGGTCGCCGGCGTGGTCTCAAACGGGGCCCAGCGAGCGAGCAGTTTTTCACCTAAGTTGCACCGAAGCAGATTGCACC
>CAYQEB010000026.1:1885-14345 GCA_964416395.1 uncultured Caldilineaceae bacterium
CTGGGCCTGATGCTCTTCGGAGGGGCCGCTTTCGCCCAAGGCCCAGGAGGGGATCCGGACGCGCCAGGCCCCCATGTGCAGCCCTGGATGCAGCCAGGCCCGGGTGGGCCCGGCTTCCGACGGCGCCCAGGCAAGCCTGGATTTCCCATGGAGAAGAAGCTGGAGGCCCTGGCTGAGGCCCTGGACATGGACGTGGACGCCCTGAAGGAGGCGCTGAAGGCCGGACAGACCCCCCAGGAGCTGGCCGAGGCTCAGGGGCTGGAGTGGGAGGAGCTCCAGGCTCAGCTGCGGGAGCGGGTCCTGGAGATGGTCCGGGAGCGGCTGGACCAGGCCGTGGAGGAGGGCAAGCTCACCCAGGAGCAGGCGGACGCCATCCTGGAGCGCATGGAGAACGCGCCCCTGGACGCCTTCCGCAAGGGCTTCCGGGGCCACCGGAGCCCCAGAGGCCATCGGGGCGGTCCGGGAAGGGGCTGTGGACCCCTGGGCGGGCCTGGACACCGCCCAGGTCCCGGCGGGTTCGGCCCAGGGCCGGGCGGTCCAGGTGTGCCGGGCGGCCCGGGCGCTCCGAGCGCTCCGCCCCGGCCCTAGCAGGGCAACCGATAGCTGAAACCCCGAGCCGGGGACAGGGCGATGGCTCTGTCCCCGGTTTTTTCGCGTGCAGGTTTCCGCCCCGCTACTCCCCCAGGGCCTCCAACATCACCTGGAAGAAGGCGGGGTAGTCGATGCCCAGCCCCACATGGCAGTTGGCGGGCTGGCCCGTGCGGCCGGCCAGGTCGCAGACGGTCATGCCCGCGGTCAGCTGGCCCTGGGTCTCCACGTCCACGAAGCAGTGCTGGGTGGTGAGCATGCCTGGCTCCACTACCGCGGCCACCGCGCAGGCGTCGTAGATCTGCACGCCAGGCTGCCCCCAGCCCTCCACCTCCCGCTGCACGCAGAAGTCCAGCAGTTCGCCCACCACCTGGGCCCGGGGTGTGGCCAAAGCCTTGACCCGGGCCACGTCCTCGGGCGGGATGAGGGCCTGGCGGGTCACGTCCAGCCCCACCATGGTGATGGGCCAGCCGGCCTGCCAGACCAGCCGGGCCGCTTCGGGATCGATCCAGATGTTGAACTCCGCGACGGGGCTGGTGTTGCCGCCGTGGACGGCGCCCCCCATGAGCACCACCTCCTTCACACGCTCCAGGATGCGGGGCTCCTTGTGCAGAGCCAGGGCGATGTTGGTCAGCGGGGCCAGGGGCACCAGAGTGACAGGCTCCGGTGCAGCCAGGAGGGTCTCCACCAACCAGTCCGCCGCGTAGCCAGGGGTGGCTTCCCGGGTGGCGGCGAAGGCGAAGCGTTTCTGCTGAGCGTCCGAGGCGGGGCCCAGGGGACGGAGGAGGGGGCGATGGGCGCCGGCCACCACAGGCACGTGGCGGTAGCCGGCCGCGTCCAGCACGCCCAGGGTGTTGGCCGTGGTGATCTCCACCGGCGCGTTGCCGGCCACGGTGGTCACGCCCAGCAGCTCCAGGGACGGATGCCCGGCAGCCATGAGGATGGCCACCGCGTCGTCGTAGCCGGTGTCTACGTCCAGGATGACGGGAATGGGTGTCATGGTTTGCTCCAGGGTGGAAGGGTTGAAAAGGTTGCACTGCTGCTGGCTTTGATGGATACTTGCCTGGAAGGCTGATCCAACGCCCCTTCCCCCTATTTTCGCCCTTTTCCCCGCCATCTGCAAAGGAGTCTGCTATGCCCAAGCTGCTGATCCGCAACTGCCAGGTGCTCCAGGTGGACGAGTCGGAGGCCCGGGTGCTGCCAGCCCAGGACATCCTCGTGGAGGGCAACCGCATCCAGGCCATTGCGCCCACAGGCCAGCTGGATCCCGGCCCCAGCGCGCGGGTCTTGGATGCTCGAGGCCAGGTGGCCATGCCCGGCCTCATCAACACCCACGCCCACGTGCCTATGGTCCTCTTCCGCGGGGCTGCGGAGGACGTGGACGCCCACGCCTGGTTCAACGACTACATCTGGCCCCTGGAGAGCAACCTGGAGGAAGAGGACGTCTACTGGGGCATGCTCCTGGGCCTGGCGGAGATGATCCAGGCCGGGGTCACCAGCGTGGCGGACCACTACTTCTTCATGGACCAGGCGGCTCGGGCCGTCCAGGAGGCGGGGAGCCGGGCCGGTCTGGGCTGGGCCGTCTTCGGCAGCCAGGGGGAGGAGGGGCTGAAACGCGCCGCCCGCTTCGTGGAGCAGTGGCAGGGCCAGGCGGACGGCCGCATCACCACCTGGATGGCGCCCCACGCCCCCTACACCTGCGACGATGACTTCCTGCGAGCCACGGTGGAGTGGGCCAAACGCCTGGGCGTGGGCGTCCACATCCACGCCGCGGAGACCCGGGAGCAGACCGAGTCCAGCCTGGCCCGGCGCGGACTGACCCCCATCCAGGTCCTGGAGCGCACCGGCGTCCTGGAGGTCCCCACTATCCTGGCCCATCTCTGCGGCATCCTTCCCCAGGACATCCCCATCCTGGCCGGGAATCCCGTGGGCGTGGCCCACGCGCCCAAGACGTACATGAAACTGGGAATGGGGCTCCCGCCCCTCCAGGAGATGCGGGCCGCGGGGATCCCCTTCGGCCTGGCCACGGACGGGGCAGCCAGCAACAACACCCTGGACATCTGGGAGAGCATGCGGCTCATGGCCCTGCTCCAGAAGCACGAGACAGGGCGCCCTCAGGCCATGCCTGTCCACGAAGCCCTCTGGATCGCCACCCGGGAAAGCGCCCGGGTCTTCGGCCGGCCCGACGACCTGGGCCACCTGGCCCCCGGCTACCTGGCCGACCTGATCCTGGTGGACCTGAGCGGGCCCCACCAGCAGCCGGTGCACAGCATCCCCGCCAACCTGGTCTACAGCACCCGGGCCAGCGACGTGCAGACCGTCATCGTGGACGGCCGCATCCTCATGCGGGACCGGCAGCTCCTCACCTTGGACCTGGCCGAGATCCTGGGGCAGATCCAGGGATCCATGGAGCGGCTCATGCAGCGGGTTCCCGAGCGGCGGATCCAGGTCTATCGGCCGTGAGGAAGCAGGGAGATTGGAGACTGGAAACTGGAGACTGGAGACCAGGGATGGAAAGCAACGGGCAGCAGGCCGGTGGCCTGAGGATGGGATCGGCGAGCTCCGAAAGCCCTGGACCTGCCATCACCTCGGGGCCACCACCCGCTGACGGCCCCGGTGACGCCGCCACTGCCAGACCAGACCTCGATCCGGCCCCAGGAAGTAGACCAGCAGGAAGATGGCCGTGGCCACCAGGACCATGGCCGGCCCCGAGGCCACGTTGACGTAGTAGCTCAGGTAGAGGCCAGTCACGTTGGAGAAGGCGCCGATGAGGGCCGCCATGCCCATCATCACTGGCAGGCGCCGGGTGAGGAGGAAGGCCGCAGTGGCCGGGGTGATGAGCATGGCCAGCATCAGGGCCACACCCACCGTCTGCAGCGAGACCACGATGGTCACCGCCAGGAGGACCAGGAGGAGGTAACGCAGGAAACGGGCCGGCAGCCGCAACACCATGGCCAGCATAGGGTCGAAGGTGAGGACCAGAAACTCCTTGTAGAAGGCGAAGACCGTGACCAAAACCAGCAGGCCCAGACCGAAAACGAGGGCCAGATCCCCGTTGGAGACCCCCAACACATCCCCAAAGAGAATGTGGGTCAGGTCCGTGGCGTAGCTGCGCACCGTGCTCAGCAGGGCCACGCCCAGGGCGAAGCTCCCGGCGAAGACGATGCCGATGGCCGTGTCCTCCTTGATCTCCTCCCGTTCGCTGAGCAGGCCGATGCCGATGGCCGTCAGCACCCCGAAGACGAGCGCCCCCACCTCCAGAGGCCACCCCAACAGGAAGGCCACCACCACGCCGGGCAAGATGGCGTGGGCCAGGGCGTCACCGAAGAAGGCCATGCCCTGGAGCACGATGTACGTCCCCAGGACGGAGCAGACCACCCCCACCATCACCGAGGCCAGAAGCGCCCGGCCCATGAAGGGGTAAGCCAGGGGATCCGCCAGCCAGTGCCAAAGCGTCATCGTTCCTCCCTCCTGGAAGCGTCGGCCCCGGCGCCTCCGTCCCGGCCCAGGGGAAGAGGCGGAGGCTCGCCGTGGCTGCAGCAGGTGTCGGCCAAAATGAGGGCGCCGCTCTCTGTGGGCAGCACGTGCAGGTGACCGCCGTAGGCCTGGGCCAGGTGCTCCGGGGTCAGAACCTCCTCTGGGGAGCCGTCGGCGATGAGGCGGCGGTTCAACAGGACCATGCGAGGGAAGTGATCCGCGGCCAGGTTCAGGTCGTGGGTGGCCACCAGGATGGTGATCCCCTGTTCCCGCAGCCGGGCCAGGATCGTCATGATGGCTCGCTGGCTGGGCATGTCCAGGCCGGTGAGAGGCTCGTCCAGCAGGATGAGCTCCGCCTCCTGGGCCAGGGCCCGGGCCAGGAAGACCCGCTGCTGCTGCCCGCCGGAGAGCTCGCCGATGGGACGATCCGCGAAGGTCTCCATGCCCACCTGGGCCAGGGCCCGGTGGACCAACTCCCAGTCCTGGCGGCTGGGCCAGCGGAAGAGGCCGATCTTGCCCACCCGCCCCATCATCACCACGTCCGCCACGGTCACCGGGAAGCGCCGGTCGATCTGGCTGCGCTGGGGCACGTAGCTGATGCAGATGTGGCCGCCGGGCTGGCTGCCGTAGATGCGCACCGCGCCTCGGGTGGGCTTCACCGCGCCCACGATTACCTTGAAGAGGGTGCTCTTGCCAGCGCCGTTGGGTCCAACGATGGCCACCAGCTCCCCTCGTTCCACCCGCAGGCTCACATCCTCCAGCGCGGGGACGTCGCTGCGGTAATGGACGGTGACGCGCTCCAACTCCAGGGCGGGGACGCCGGTCCGATGAGGGGCATGGGCGTGGAAAATGGGCATGGGACTCGCTCCTCAGCGTAGGGCCGTGACGATGGCGGTGACGTCATAGCGCATGAAATCCTCGTAGGTGGGGGCCGGGCCATCGGGTCCGCTGAGGGCGCCGATGTAGAGGCGCACCACCTGGATGCCCAGGTCCCGGGCCACCTGCTCGGCCAGGTCCGGGTTCACGGACATGCCCACGAAGATGGCCTGGACCCCTTCCCGGCGGATCTGCTCCTGGAGCTTGGCCAGCTGCTGGGCCGAGGGCCGGGCCGAGGTGCTGAAGGAGGGCACCAGGGCGCCGATCTGCTGGAAACCGTACTCCTGAGCGAAGTAGCCGAAGGCCAGGTGATCCGTCACCAGCTTGCGCCTCTCCGGCGAAACAGCGGCCACCTGCTCTCGGATCCAGCCGTCCAGATCCTGGAGGCGGGCCCGATAGGCTTCCCCGGCGGCCTGGTAGACGGCGGCTCGCTCCGGATCCAGTTGGCTCAGGGCGGCCTGGATGTTCTGAGTCCAGATCAGGACGTTGGGCACGCTGAACCAGACGTGGGGATCCACCCGGCCTCGCTCAGTGTCCCCCTCATTCTCTTCGGGCTGGCTCAGCTCGATCACCTCCACGCCAGCGGAGACGGGCACGATGGGCGCGTCGTTGCCGGCATTGGCCAGGGTCTCGGCCAGGAAATCCTCCAGGCCCAGTCCGTTGATGAAGATCACCTGGGCCTGGGCCAGGGCCCGCAGATCCTGGGGCGTGGGCTGGTAGCTGTGGGGATCCGTCTCCGGGGGCAGCAGGCCGGTGAGCTGGATGTTGTCGCCGCCCACCTGGGCCACCACGTCGGCCAGGATGGTGGTGGTGGCCACCACCCGCAGCTTCTCCCCGGGGGCCAAGGAGACGGCCTCCAGCGGCGGAATGGTGTCCGCGTAGAGGGCCGCGGCCCGATCCCCGGCGGGGGTGGGTGCTGAGCCGCGGCCGGGAGTGCAGGCCGCCAGCAGCAGAAGCAGCATGCCGAGCCAGGTCCATCCGATTCGTCCTCTTCGCGTTCCGGCCATCATCTTCTCCTCGGCGCTTCCCTTTGGCGATCTTCCGGTCCTCACCCGAACTTGCGGATATCCCACCCACAGTTGAGACGCATTCTCATTTAGACCCAGTGTACCCCTCCAGCCCAGAGGGTGTCAAGATTTCCTGGCGGATCTGCACGGCCGATCACCGATCACCTTGCCGGGGTGCCCGGTGTCCGGCGGCTGCCGCAAAGCGGGTTGTCCACAGATGGTCCATAAACCGGATGGCGCGGATCGGACAAATCCGGTAGCATCATGCTATTGAAATCATAAAAACGTAAGGCAAAGTCACCCCGTTGAGCGCAGCACCATCGCTGGACCGGCTTCAACTCCGCACCCGAGTAGCACAACAACACCCCATCGTCGAATCAAGGCTCGTGGAGCGTACGCAATGTCGTTCAGGAAAAAACTGGCTATCCTGTTTTTCGTTCTGCTGTGGGTGGCTGCCTGTGAACAGAATCGCAACGCCGGGATCGAGCGGCTGGTCTCTGAACAGGCCCTCACGCCGGAGTCCACGCTTGAGGAGATAGCGGGGTCAAGCCCCGAAATTGCCCTGATCCTGAAGACCGTGAGCAATCCTTTCTTCGCCCAAGTGGAGCAAGGGGCCCGAGAAGCGGAGCGCGAGCTGGGGGTGCAGGTCCAGGTGCAAGCGGTGGCCAGTGAAACAGCCGTGGAGCAACAGATCGCCCTGGTGGACGAGGCGATCCAGGACCAGGTGGATGCCATTGTCATCGCCCCCATGAGCGCCACGGAGCTGGTTCCTCCCCTGGCTCGGGCCCAACAGGCCGGCATCCTGGTAATCAACATCGACGACCGGCTGGATCCCGCCCGTTCTCGGGAGGAAGGGTTGCTGGCTGTGCCCTACGTGGGCGTGGACAACGAGCAGGGAGCCTATCTGGCCGCCAAGCACCTGGCCGACCAGGTGGCTCAGCCCACCCAGGCTGTGATCCTGGAAGGGGCGCCCGAGGCCAGCAACGCCCAGGCCCGCACCGCCGGGGCCCTCCGAGCCTTTCAGGAGAACCCCAACATCCAGTTGGTGGCCAGAGAGACGGCTCACTGGAAGCTCGACGAGGCCCACCAGGTGATCGCAGGCCTGTACGAGATGCACCCGGAGCTTGGCGCCATCTTCGCGGCCAACGACATGATGGCCCTGGGCGTCCTGAAATACCTGGAGGAGCAGGGACGAAGCGGCGTCCTGGTGGCGGGCTACGACGCCCTGGACGAGGCTGTGGAGGCCGTTCGCCAGGGCAAACTCCTGGTCACGGTGGATCAACAGGCCCCACGCCAGGGCTACCTGGGCGTGGAATACGCGTGGCGGGGCTTGAACGGCGAGGAACTGCCCCCAGAGACACTGATCGAGGTTCGGCTAGTGACGGCGGAAAACGTGGATAGATAGACAGCCATCCTGTGGACAACCCTTTCATGGAGGTTTGATGCACAACGTACTCTCCCGACTGAGCATCACCACCAAAGCCTTCATCACCCTGCTGTTCATCGGCGTGGTGCCGCTGATGACGGTGGGGATCCTCTCGTACAACGTCTCCAGCGAAGTCCTGCAAAAGGAGATGAGCCACTCCACCCAGGAGCTCCTGAAGCAGCAACAGCGGTACATGGATCTGCTGCTCCGGGGCGTGGAGAGCCTCATGGCCAACGTGGGCAGTCTGGAGGAGGTGCAGCGGGCCCTGGCCGAAGGGGCCACAGCCGATGAGTTCACCAGGCTGGCCACCCGGGCCAAGATCAACGCCATCCTCCAGGGATACACCAACTTGGATGGGCTCCTCTCCATCGACATCTTCACCGATTCCGGTCTGCGCTTCCATGTGGGGGAGACCCTGGCTGTTGGGGAGGTGGATCAGGAGTTCCTGGACCGCATCTACAACGAAGCCCTGGCCGCGGGCGTGGACGTCTACTGGAGTGGCGTCGAAGAGCGTCTGGATCCCCAGTCCAACTTCGACAAGGCCATCCTTGCGGCCAAGATCCTGCGGAGCCGGACGGAGCAGGGCGAACCGGGCCCGCCGGCAGGCCTGCTTCTGGTGAGCTACAGTGTGGACAGCTTCCACCAGGCGCTCAACCAGGTGGCTTTTGAGCCTGGAGCCTACATGGTGGTGGTGGACGGCAAGGATCGCATCGTCTTCCACCCCGACAAGACATTCATCGGCAAGCGCATGAGCAGCGAGCTCCTGCAGCGGCTCCAGGACGACCCGGAGCCCTTCACGGAGAAGATCGGCCAGGAGGAGATGTTCGTCACCCACACCCGCTCTCCCCTGAACGGCTGGCGCCTGATCAGTTTCGTCCCCATGGAGAGCCTGCTGGTCGGTGTGCGCCAGATCCGCCACTACACCCTCTGGGTTCTGGGCGCATTCCTGTTCCTCATCGTCCTGGCCGTGCTGGTCATCTTCCGCTACTTCGTCACCCCCATCAACCAGATCGCCCACCTCTTCCGCCAGCTCCGAGAAGGCACCATCGACTGGGACATCCGCCTTCCGGAGAATCGGCAGGACGAGATCGGGAAGCTGAACCATTGGTTCAACAATTTTCTACAGAACCTCAAGGAGAAAGCCCGAACCGAGGAGGAGCTGGTCCAGGCCAAGGAGGCGGCCGAGGCAGCCAACCGAGCCAAGGGAGAGTTTCTGGCCAACATGAGCCACGAGATCCGCACCCCCATGAACGCCATCATCGGCATGACCGAGCTGGCCCTGGGCACGGATCTGAGCCCGGAGCAGGAGGAGTTCCTCAAGACCATCAAGACCTCCGCCAACTCCCTGCTGGCCCTGCTCAACGACATCCTGGACTTCTCCAAGATCGAGTCGGGCCGCCTGGATTTCGCCCGGGAGCCCTTCCGCCTGCGCGAACAGGTGGGGGACATGCTGAAGACCCTGGCCATCAACGCCCAGGAGAAGAACGTGGAGTTGGTCTACCACATTGAGCCGGAGGTGCCCGATGCCTATCTGGGCGACCCAGGTCGCCTGCGCCAGGTTCTGATCAACCTGCTGGGGAACAGCCTGAAATTCACCGAGGAAGGCGAGGTGGCTCTGCACATCCGGCTGGAGGAGCAGGAGGGCCAGTCTGTGCAGCTGCGTTTCGCGGTGACGGACACGGGCATCGGCATCGCCCAGGAGGATCAGGAGAGCATCTTCGAGTCCTTCTCCCAGGCCGACAGCTCCATCACCCGCAAGTACGGCGGCACGGGGCTGGGGCTCTCCATCTCGTCCCGGCTGATTGAGATGATGGGCGGACGCATCTGGCTGGAGAGCGAGTTGGGCCACGGCAGCACATTCTACTTCACCGTGCGGCTGGACCTGCAGCCGGGGCAGGCCACCCGCCACCCCCACATCTCTCCCGAGCTGAAAGGCCTCCGGGTCCTGGTGGTGGAGGACAATCAGACCACCTGCAAGTATCTTTCCCAGCTCCTGCGCCACTGGGGCATGGACCCCACCGTGGTGACCAGCGGGAAATCCGCTATCGTCAACGTGAAACGGGCCCTGGGGAAGGGCGCGCCCTACAGTCTGCTTCTGCTGGATGGCCAGCTGGAGGGCATGGATGGCTTCGACGTGGCCCGAATGCTGCAACGAGAACCCGAGCCCATCCCCCAGCTTGTGATGATGTTCTCCCTGGGCAACTCCAGCACCGACATCAGCCGCTGCCAGGAAATGGGCATCCAGCACTACCTGATCAAACCTTTCCTGGAGACAGAGCTCCTGGACATTCTCCACGCTGCCCTGGGCGAGAAACCCTCAGCGGAGCAGGAGGAATCCCAACGCCAGGCGCCGTCCCAGCCCGTGGTCTACCGGGAACTGCAGATCCTCCTGGCCGAGGACAACGTGGTCAACCAGCGGGTGGCCGCCCTGCTTCTGGAGCGCCAAGGGCACACAGTGACCGTGGCGGCCAACGGCAAAGAGGCCATTGAGCTCTGGCAATCCCAGCCTTTTGACCTGATCCTGATGGACGTCCAGATGCCCGAAATGGACGGTTTCCAGGCAGCCCAGGAGATCCGCAAACTGGAAGCCCAGTCAGGCCAGCACATCCCCATCATCGCGCTGACCGCCCGGGCCATGAAAGGGGATCGGGAGCGTTGCCTGGCCGCCGGCATGGATGGCTACCTCTCCAAACCCATCAAGGTGGCTGAACTCTTCGAGGCCATCGAGCTGGTCATGATGGGCAGCTTCCAGCCCAAGACCAATGGTCGCGCCGCCGCCCCGGCCCGGGAACGCTTCTTCTGGGGCTAACTCCCCGCCCCGCACACCTTCACACCTGTCCCCGCCTCTCTACCGCCGCCACGCCAGCCACGCGGACGCGATCCTGTGCACCCAGGGCGTCAATCGACCCCGGTTGTAGGTGTCCGCCACCTGCTTCAGGATCCCCGCCTGGGTGGGGTAGGCGTGGATGGTCCGGGCCAGGGTCTTCAGGCCCAGTTTGCCCGTCATGGCCAGGACCACCTCGCCGATCATCTCCCCCGCATGGCTGGCCACGATGGTCGCGCCCCGGATCCGGTCGCTCCCTTTGCCCAGGTGCACCTTGACAAAGCCCTCCGTCTCCCCATCCGTCACCGCTCGGTCTGTTTTCGCCAGGGGCAGGGTGATGGTCTCCACCGGGATGCCCTGCTCTTCAGCCTCGGCGGGATAGAGCCCCACATGGGCCACCTCCGGATCGGTGTAGGTGCTCCAGGGGATGATCAGGCGGCTGAAACGAGCCTTGGGGCCGGGGAAGAGGGCGTTCTGCACCACGATGCGAGCGGACGCGTCGGCCACGTGGGTGAACTGGTGCTTCACGGCCACATCCCCGGCCGCGTAGATGTTCGGGTTGGTGGTCTGCAGGAAATCGTTCACCTGGATGCCCTTGCGATGATGCTCCACACCGGCCCTAGCCAGATCCAGCCCCTCCAGGTTGGGGGTCCGTCCCGCCGCCACCAAAATCTGGTCCACAGCCACCCGCCCCAGCTTCCCCTCTTGCTCGAAACAGAGGATCCGCTCCTCCCCCTCCCGCAGCACCTGGCTGATCCGAGCCCCCAAGACCATGGCCACGCCGTCCCGGGCCAGGGCCTGGGCCACCACCGCGCTGGCGTCCTCGTCCTCTCGGATGAGGATGCGGGGGAAAACTTCGAACAAGGTGACCTGAGCGCCAAGCCGTTGGAAGGCCTGGGCCAGCTCACAGCCGATGGGACCGGCGCCGATGATGGCCAGCCGGCGGGGCCGCTCCGTCAGGCTGAAGATGCTCTCGTTGGTCAGGTAACCGGCCTCGGCCAGGCCTGGGATGGGCAGCTCCATGGGCCGAGAGCCGGTGGCGATGAGGGCCTTGGCGAAGTGCAAGGTGACTCCGTCCACCTCCACCCGATCCGGGCCGGTGAAGCGCCCCTGGCCGAAGAAAACATCCACTCCCAGCTCCCGGAAACGTTGGGCCGAGTCGTGGGGGCTGATCTGGGCCCGCACCCGCCGCACCCGCTCCATCACGGCCCCGAAGTCCACCCGAACCTGGCCAGGAACCTGGATGCCGTAGCGCTCCGCCCGCCGAATCTCCCCCACAACCCGAGCCGCTCGGATGAGGGCCTTGGAGGGAACGCAGCCCACGTTCAGGCAGTCGCCGCCCAGGAGATCCCGCTCCACCAGGGCCACCCGGCCACCCAGGCCCGCAGCGCCAGCCGCGGCCACCAGTCCCGCAGATCCGCCGCCGATGACCACCAGGTTGTACCGAGGGGCCGGCTCTGGGTTCCGCCAATCCGGGGGGCGGACATTGGCCAACAGCCGTGCGTTGTGCTCGTCCTGGGGGTGAAGCCCGGGAAGGGACGCCATGGGGTTTCTCTCCTCGTCTGGGTGGGAAAAGGGTGGATTCTGGGACGCTGGGGGAACTATACGCGCCCCGAGGAGGCCTGGCTGTAGGTGGGATTACCCGAAAGCGGGATGTGGGCGACCAAGGCTTCAGTCCACAGAGGCGTCCTGGCAGGCTCGGCAGCGCCCGTAGAACTCCAACAGATGGCTGTGGATCTCGAAGCCGAACTGCTCCTGGAGAAGCTGGGCCAGCTCCTGGGTGACGCACTCGTCGAAATCGATGACCGCGCCGCAGCGGCTACAGACCAGGTGGTGATGGCCACCCTGGACCCGGATGTAGCTCACGCTGTTGCCCAGGGTGATGGGGCGCAGGATGCCCAGCCGGGTGAGGATCTCGAAGGTGCGGTAGACGGTGGCCCGTCCCAGGGCCGGGTAGAACTGACGCCCCTGCCGCCAGACCTCGGACGGTTTCAAGTGGCTTGGCCCCTGGGAGATGGCCTGGAGGACGGCCATCCGGGCGGCTGTGAGCTTGTAGCCGGCCTCCCGCAGCCGTTGGGACAGGATCTCGCTCATGGACATGCACCCTCGATGAACGCGCTGACGAAATCGCCGGTGAAGTCACGCCGCCACCAGGAGCCCTTCCGACAGCACCCCTCCGATCAAGCCCGATCGAGCCCAATCAAGATGAGCCCAATTCCCAATTGAGGCGCCACCCAATTGAGACATCACCCAATTGAGACA
>CAYQEB010000026.1:14445-21201 GCA_964416395.1 uncultured Caldilineaceae bacterium
CCTGGGACCCCGATCCGAAACCCAAAAGACCACCCGAGGGCAGTCGGAAGTCCAGATCGCTTGGGACAGACGGGGAACAGGCTATGTCAGGGGAATGTGCATGTCCTGCCACTGGGGGAGGCCGGCCCGCCAGCCCTGGCCGCTGCCGGCCCGACGGCTGCGCTCGGCCAGTTCGGGCAGGGGCAAGGGGACCATGCGCAGGTGCAGGCGATCCGCCTGAAGCTGGAGGGAGAGCCAGGCCATGGGGTATTGGATGATGGGCGGGGTCACGATGAAGTAGGTGACGCCATCCCCCACCGGCGCCTGTTGCACGTCGAAGAGATGGGCATGGCCCTGGAAGACCGCCCGCACGTTGCCATGCCGGGCCAGGATGTCCAGGACCTGATCCGCGTTCCTCACCCCGTAAAACTCCTGCCAGGGCTTGGGCGCGCTCCAGGGCTTCAACAGCTGATGGACGAAGAGGAGCACCGCCCGATCGCCCGCGGTGGCCAGGGCCCGATCCAGGCGGATCAGCTCCTCCTGGGCCACCCAGCCGTAGACGGGATCCTCGGGCAGAGCGGCTGCCACCTGCTCCGGGGTGTAGCCGGTGGCGTTCAGCAGGACCAGACGCACGCCTGGCAGGTCGATGGTGCGCCCCTGCCGAGGCCGCAACCCCAACAGGCCTTCGCAGAAGCTGTAGTCCGCTGTGCCCGGGGGGCAATCGTGGTTGCCAGGCAGGCCGTAGTAGAAAGCTGGGAGGGAGCGGAGCCCGTTGTGGATGCGGTTCAACGCCTGGAAGAAGGCATCCTCGGGCATCTGGAAGGTGCCGCCGCCACAGGTGTAGTCCCCCAGGTGCAGGATGAGATCCGGGTTGGCGGTCCGTAGCTGGGCCAGCAAAGCGGTGTAGATCTCCTCGGACCAGGGCTGGAGCTGTTCCCCTTCTGGCCCGAAAGCCCGAGGGCTGTCGAACCAGAAGTGGGTGTCGGTGCAGAGGGCAATGTGGACCTGGGAGTTGTCAGTCATCGTTGTCCGTATTCCATCGAGAGGCCCGTTGGCGAGCCTGAAAAGCGGCTGGCGTCGGTGCTTTCCGCAAAGAAATTCTGCCCCAGCGTCCGAGATGTTCACCCTATTTTGCCAGAAAAGGCCGTCAGGTCAAACCTTTCCAACCCGGCGAAACCTTACACAACATCTCCTCGGAAGTGGGTTGCCCCCAGTTTACACCAACAAATCTGGAAAATCTGTTACGGCAAGATTACGATTCGTCCAATAAACCTCGTTCTTTCACCCCAAGGAAGCAAGGAAATTTACGCGATGACGAAGATAACAGGCGCAGGGAAAGGGGAAGAGCGACGTCGGGTTTCAAGGAGGAGCGCTCGGGGATGCGAACCAACGCGCCTCCAGCCGGGCCAGGGCGCCGGACTGGGCCAAGCCTTCCAGGGCCTCCCGGACGCGCTCCTGCAGGATCGGGGCATCCAGGGGAACGGCGATGACGTAGGGCTCGGACTCCAGGGGTGGCCCCACCGCCTGGAGCGGGGCGCCCTGGGCCTGGGCCAACCCCAGGGTGACGCCGTCGATGAGCAGGGCGTCGGCCTCCCCGGACAGGAGCGCGGCCACGGCCTCCTGGGGCGTGGGCCGCTGGACCAACTGGATGGAGGGCTCCTCGCGGCGCAGACGCCGACCCACCCCGTCCCCCGCGCTGCCCCACTCCACGGCCACTCGCTTCCCGGCCAGGGCCTGGACCCCCTGGATGGGCGAGCCCTGGGGCGTCACCAGGCGCACGCCGGCCTCGAAGTAGGGAGGGGAATAGGCGATGTCCTCGGTCAGGCGGGGATCGTAGGGCAAGGCGCTGACCACGCTGTCGATCTTCCCGGCCAGGAGGGCATCCACCAGGCCATCGAAGCCCAGGGCCACGATCTCCAGCTCCAGCCCCCACTCCTGGGCCATAGCCTGGGCCAGATCCACGTCCAGGCCCACGGGCTGGCCATTCTCGTCCAGCATCTCGAAGGGAGGGAAGCTGGGATCCATGCCCACCCGCCAGCTGCCCCGCCGCTGCATGGCCTGCCAGGTGACGTCCTCCGAGCCCAGCAGGCCCCGCCCCAGGAACAGGATCCCAGCCAGGATCCCCACGCCCAGCAAAGCCAGGAGCCCGGCTGCTCCGCTGCGCCGGCCAACACCCGCCCTCAGCTTCCTCATGGCGCCCTCCATCGACCCTGGGCGTAGCGCTGCACCTCCAGGTAAATGGGCTTGGGCTCGAAATCGGTGCTGACGAAGGTGAAATAGTCCTGGTAGCTCTTGGTGTCCCAGGGGAAGCGAAAAGCCCAGAGGGAGATGCTCTCCAGCCAGGGCCACTCCTCCTGGGCGATCTGGTAGGCTCGAATGGTGTAGCGGATGCGCTGGCCAGGGCGCACCGCCTTGGTCCAACGAGGATGGTCGTTCCAGCCCCCTTCCGTGATCATGGCCTTCTTCTCGCCGTCACCGTTGGCCACCATGATCTGGCGCAGGAGCTCGGCCCGGCGGAAGTTCACCACGTCCGGCGCGGCGGGCTCGTCCGGGTCGAAATGCCAGCCGTAGGCGTGGATGGCCAACACGTCGAAATACTCCTTGGCCCCGGCGTCGTACATGCCCTGGAGATAGCGGAGATCGTCCAGGCCCCATTCACTGCCTGGCGGGGCCAGGGAGGGGGCCAGCGCGCCGGCCAACACCTGGACATCCGGGTTGGCCGCCTTGACCATGGGGGTGACCACCCGCAGCATGGCCACGTAGGCCGCCGGGTCCACAGGGCGAAAGCCCCACTCCATGCTCAGATTGGGCTCGTTCCAGAGGATGATGTAGTCCACCTGGCCGGCGTAGCGGCGGGCAAAGGCCGCGGCGTAGCGGCCAAAGGCCTCGTAGCTCTCTTCGTCCAGATAGAGGGGGGTGGCGCCCGGGGGGCGGGCCCATTCCGGGGCGAAGCCAAGGCGGGCGATCACGGTCAGGCCCTGGCGGCGGGCGTGACGGATGACCAGGTCCGGGTGGCCCCAGTCGAACACCCCGGGCTCGGGTTCGTAGTAGGCCCAGGGGAAGTACTCCACGATCCAGGGCGCGCCCATCTCTCGCACCATCTCCAGGGTGCGTTTGATCTTCCACGCCTCCGCCTCGTCCGTCAGGCGGGTGTGGACGCCCATCTTGGGGTTGATGGTCTGGACTTGCTGTTGGGGGCCCAGGGGGACGGACTGGGAGAAGGGGCGCCAAACGAGGAAGAAGAGCGCCAGGATCAACCCCAGGAGGAGAAGGGCTGCGAAAAGGCGGGGAAGGGAGCCTGTCCCCCTGGCTGCGGACTGGGAGCCGTTCAAGGACGCCATCCTGGCCGGCCAGCGCCGGCGACTGCTCTGCCTGCGCTGCGGCGCGCTACTCTGCCTGTTCTCCGGCGGGGCTCGCGTCGGAGGCCGTGGCGTACTGGCGACTGGCCTGGATGGCCTGGATGCCGTTTTCCGCCTGGCTGAGCACGCTGCTCAGTTGCTCCCGCAGCTCCTCCAGGACGCTCAGGGCGTACTCCTCGGCCTCCTGGACCAGGCGCATGGCCTCGGCCTGGCCTTGCTGGATGATGCGCTCCGCCTCGGCCTGCGCGGCCTGGGTGATGGGATCCTGCTGGACCATCTCGTGGGCCTTCTCCCGGGCGTGGGCCAGGATCTCCTCGGCCTGGGCGTGGGCCTCGGCCAGGATCCGGTCCCGCTCGGCGATCATGCGCTCGCTCTCTTTGATGGCGCTGGGCACGCTGATGCGCATCTGGTCGATGATGCGCAGGCACTCCTCCTCGTCAACCATCAGGGAGGAGGTCATGGGAACGCGCCAACCGCTGTTGAGCACTCGCTCCAGTTGATCCACCAGCTGCAAAATTTCCATAAGCCTGTCGGGTTTGGGTTGGGGTTTTGGACCTGCCGGGATCGAACATGTTCGGCCCGGCGCCCTTCCTGGGCGGCCATCCTGGCGGACGGACACCCGGACGGGCATCTCGGACTCGAAAAGTAGTTTACCACAACTTCCCAGGGATGGAAGATCTGGAAGAGGGCAACGCAGGCAGGGCGGCACAAGGATGGAGCGCCCGGAGGCCTCCCCTAGCCGTGATGGGAGAGCTTGCCGTGGGCCTTGGACAGGATGTGCTTCCGGGCCTGGGCCTGGGCTTGGGGGAAGCGCTGAGCCAGGGCTTCGGCCACGGCCGGCCCCACCCAGTCCGTCACATCCCCGCCCAGGCCGGCCACCTCCTTGACGATGGTGGCGCTCAGGTAGGCGTACTCGGCCCGACAGATGAGGCAGCAGAGCTCGATCTCCGGGGCCAGGTGCCGGTTGGCCAGGCCGATCTGGTACTCGAACTCGAAGTCGGCCACGTTGCGCAGCCCTCGCACCACTACGTTGGCCCCCACCTGCCGGGCCGCCTCCACGGTCAACCCCTGGTAGGAGACCACCCGCACGTTCTCCAGGTGCTCCAGGGTCGCCTGGGCCATCTGGAGCCGCTCCTCCGTGGTGAAGAGGAGGTTCTTGGGCGGGGTGTCGTAGATCCCCAGCACCAGCTCGTCGAAGATCTGAGCGGCCCGGGTGGCGATGTCCAGATGCCCGTTGTGGATGGGGTCAAATGTGCCGGGGTAGAATGCCCGAATCATCGGCGGCGTCCTTTCGTTTGGGCGCCCCTCCTGGGAGCGAGGCGAGGCGAGAACGGATGGCGGGGGCAAGATCGAGGTCAGGCCGGGGGACCGTCGGGCAGGAAGGCGGCGAAAACCTGGTTGCCCAGGAGCAGCCCCCGACGGGTCAAGCGCACCCGCTCCGGCTCCAGGAGCAACAGGCCCCACTCCTTCAGCCGGGCCAGCTCCTGGGAGAAGACCTGGCGCAGATCCTGGCCGTGACGCTCCTGAAAAGCAGCGAAAGGGACCCCCTCCTGCAACAGCCGCAGCCCCAGCATCATGGTCTCCCCCATGGCCAGCCGGGGCTCGATGAGCTCCTGGAAATCCACCAGGGAGTTCCCGGCCCGCACCCGGCGGATGTACTCGGGCACAGGGCGGATGTTGCCCCAGCGCATCTCCTGAGGAGCGCTGGCGGGCCCGTCGGCTCCGGCCAGGGTCAAATGGCTGTGAGCGCCGGGTCCTACGCCCAGATATTCCTGGTTGCGCCAGTAGATCAGATTGTGCTGGCAGGCGTGGAGCGGTTCTGTAGGGCGGCTCACGGGACGCCCGGGCCCATCCGCTCGGGCCCAGTTGGAGACCTCGTACTGGACGTAGCCCGCCTGCTCCAGCCGCTCCATGGCCATCTCGTAGAGGCGCGCCGCCTGGTCCTCGTCCGGCCTGGGAACTCGACCGCTCTCCACCCAGTGGTGCAGGGGCGTGCCCGGCTCCACGATGAGGCTGTAGAGGCTCAGGTGCTCCGGCCTCAGGGCCAGGGCCTGCTCCAGGGTGGCGGCCCAGCTGGCCGGCTCCTGACCGGGCAGGCCGAAGATGAAGTCCAGGTTGATGTTGGTGAAGCCGGCGGAGCGGGCTGCACCGAAGGCCTCCACTCCTTCCTGCCCGCTGTGGATGCGCCCCAGGAAGCGCAGATCCTCCGGCTGGAAGCTCTGCACGCCCATGCTCAGCCGGTTGACGCCCAGGCGGCGCAGGGCCTGGAACTTGGCCCGATCCACGGCCCCGGGATTGGCTTCGCAGGTGATCTCACAGCCGGGCAGCAGGGTGAAGTGCTCCTGGATGGCCTGGAAGATCCGGCCCAGCAGCTCCTCGTCCAGGACGGTGGGGGTGCCGCCCCCCAGGAAGAGGGTGGCCACCGGCCGCTGGGAGAGCGCCGGGCCCCAGTGGGCCAACTCCTGGCAGAGGGCGTCCACGTAGTCGGGGTAGAGGGAGCCCAGCCCCGCGTAGGTGTTGAAATCGCAGTAGGGGCACTTCCGCTCGCAGAACGGAATGTGGACGTACAGGCCGATGGGGGAGGAGAGGGGGCTGCGGCGAGCCGGGGTGGGGACGCCCAGGGATGCTGGCTTCACAGTTCCAGGGGAGGCGGGATGGAGCGTCAACGGTTTTCCAGCCGGAAGCCGTGGCCCCGCACGGTGACGATGTAGCTGAACTCGGGATCGAACTCGGCCAGGCGCTCCCGCAGGCGGCGGACCAGGGCGTCGATGGCCTGCTCGCTCACCCCGTCGCCGCTGGTCTCGGGCCAGACCGCGGCCACGATGGTGTCCCGGGTGACCACGCCGCCCCCCGCGTCCCACAGGGTCTCCAGCAGCCGGTACTGGTGCAGGCTCAGGGGCGGCTCGATGACCTGGCCGTTGATCCAGACCAGGCGGGCGTCCTTGTCCAGGCGCAGGCCGATGCGGCTATCGTCGAAGGTGAGGGGTGCGGTGGCGCCGGCGTCCACGAAGGCCAGCTTGAAGCCCAGGGCGATCTGGATCTCGTCCCCGTCCCGGAGGATCACCTTGCCCTGCACCCGCTGACCGTTCACGTGGGTGCCGTTCTTGCTGCCCAGATCCTCCACCACGTAGGCCCCACCTTCCCAGAAGATCCGGGCATGCTGGCGGCTCACCTGGCGGTCCGGCAGGGTGATGTCACAGCTATCGTTGCGTCCGATCACCAGCGGCCGATGTTTCCCGAGGGGCCATCGCCGGCCGGCTTCCCGCCCTTGTCTGAGGATCAACATGGCGCTTTCCTGGGGGGAACGCAAGGATGAAGTGCTGTCGGTGTTTGATGAGGGGTTCGCTGTCATGGCTTTCTCGATGCCGTCAGGGTATGGATGCAATCACGCCACATCCTCGAACTGGGCCAGCCCGCG
>CAYQEB010000026.1:21301-46826 GCA_964416395.1 uncultured Caldilineaceae bacterium
CAGGGAGCATCCTACTCGTCCCCGGCACCGTCCTGCGGGAGCGCTACGAGATCGTGGAGATCGTGGGGCAAGGAGGCATGGGCGCGGTCTACAAGGCCAAGGACCTGCGCCTGGCCGGGCGCATCTGCGCCCTGAAGGAGGTGATCCCCGTCCTGCTCACCGGGCCTGGCCCGGACGAGCTCCTGGAGCAAACGGTGGAGCAGTTCTACCAGGAAGCCAGCGTCCTGGCCCGGCTGGATCACCCCAGCCTGCCCAAGGTCTCGGACTACTTCTCGGAAGGCCACCGGGAGTACCTGGTCATGGACTTCGTGGCTGGCCGGGATCTGTTGGAGATTATCCACGAAGCCCGACGCCAGGACAAATTCCTGCCCGAGTCCCAGGCGCTCACCTGGACGGCCCAGCTCCTGGACGCCCTGGAGTACCTGCACAGCCAGGATCCGCCAGTGCTGCACCGGGACATCAAACCCAGCAACATCAAGATCACCCCTCAGGGCCGGGTGAAGCTGGTGGACTTCGGCCTGGTGAAGGTGCTCCAACCCGACGACAGCCGCACCGTGACCATCGTCCAGGGCCGGGGCACAGCCGCCTACACCCCCCTGGAGCAGTACGGCGGCGACACAGGCCACACGGACGTGCGCTCGGACATCTACAGCCTGGGGGCCACCCTGTACCATCTGCTCTCGGGCAGACAGCCGGTGGAGGCCAAGGAGCGCTTCCTGAAGCCGGGCAGCCTGACCCCGCTGCGGGAGATCAACCCGGCCATCTCCGCCCGCACGGAACGGGCCATCTTCCAGGCTCTCTCCATGCACCCAGACGAGCGGCCCAGCGACGTGCGGGAGCTGCGCATGCTCCTCTTCGGCACCGGCCCTTCCCCCCATCTGACCAGCCCCCCCACCCTGCAGCCCATGCTGAGCTGGCGGGAGATCTTCGCCCGAAACCGGACCCTGGTGGGCGCGGCCCTGCTGCTCTTCGCCATCAGCGTGGCCCTGAGCCTCTGGCAGCCGGGCATCCTGGCCCTCTGAGATCACCGACGCTGACCGCGGCAACCTGCCATTGCCCGATCGCTTACAGTCAAAACTTCCCTGTTTTTTCACTCAAGTTTTTCTACCCAGTTTTTCCACAGTTTGCATGCAGGAGGAACCCTTGGAGACCGTTGTTCAATCCCCGACCAAGACCGTGCGCATCGGCCCGGATCACCCCTTCGTGATCATCGGTGAGCGGATCAACCCCACCGGGCGCAAGAAGCTGGCCGCGGAGATGCAGGCTGGCGACTTCAGCCGGGTGGTCAAGGACGCCCTGGCCCAGGTGGCGGCCGGCGCCCATATCCTGGACGTGAACGCCGGGGTGCCCAGCGCGGAGCCGGAGAAGATCGAGCCGGAGCTCATGGTGCGCGCCATCCAGGAGATCCAGGCGGTGACCGACGCGCCCCTCTGCATCGACAGCAGCGTGGTGCCGGCCCTCATCGCCGGGCTGCAGGCGGCCAAGGGACGGCCCATCATCAACAGCGTCACCGGGGAGGAGGAGCGGCTGGAGGCCATCCTGCCCGTGGTGGCGGAGTACAACGTGCCGGTCATCGCCATCAGCAACGACGAATCCGGCATCAGCTACGACCCCAAGGTGCGCTTCCAGGTGGCCAAGAAGATCGTGGAGCGGGCGGAGCGCTACGGGATCAAACGGGAGGACGTGATCATTGACCCTCTGGCCATGCCTGTGGGCGCGGTGCAGACGGCAGGGCGAGACCTCTTCACCATCGTGCGCATGGTCCGGGAAGAGCTGGGCTGCAACACGGTCTGCGGCGCCAGCAACATCAGCTTCGGCATGCCCAACCGGGCCCTGCTCAACGCCACCTTCGTCGCCATGGCCATCGCCGCCGGCATGACCTGCGCCATCACCAACCCCCTGGAGCCGGAGATCCGCAACGCCATCTACGCCGCGGACGTGCTCATGGGCCACGACCCGGACGCGGGCCGCTTTCTCCAGGCCATGCGTCGCCAGCAGCAGGCCGCGGGCCAGACGGCTGGGTCCGCGGACCGTCGGGCGGCCCGAGCGGCTCGGCGGGCGGCCCGAGCGGCCCGGCGGCAGAGCGACGGATAGGGCCCCAGCGGGATCAGACGCAGCCCAGAGCGCGGAGCCCCTGCCATCCCTTCACAAAGGGTTGCCAAACAGGACTGTGAAAATTTGCGCAAAGGCGGGGTCATCTGTATAATGGCACCCGCGCTTTCTGCGAGAAGGGCGAACAAGGTGGGTAGCGTCGCTAGGCTGGGGTCGGTGAACCAAAGGAAGGGCAAGCCTGTGTCCCCTGTGCGCATCAACATGCAGCGTCTCAGCATTGTTTTCCTCCTAAGCACGATTGTTCCCCTTGCTTTGAGTTTTCTCGCCGTCAAGCTGTTCGATCTGTCCATCGCTGTCCTGTTGTGGGTCGGCCTGGCCTCGATACCCTTAGCTGCTTTCACGGTGAGTCGGGCGGTTTTGGCTGAACTGGATCGAGTGATCCAGATAGTGGCCCCGGAAGAGCCCGACATATTTGCAGCCAGCGAGAGTGGTGCTATCGATGCCGCCGTCATTGCACCCAAGAGATCGGCCTAGCGGCCACTGTCCATGCGCAAACGCCCCATTCCCGGGCGTGACTCCACCCGACATCAAATGGCTTCCGAGCCGATCTGAACCGTCCACTGACTGCTCTATGAGGGGGTAACTGCCAGTGAAACGCATGATCGATTTTTTCAAGAGCCTTGTGCAGATTCCTCGTCGCAGAAACATCACCATTGGCGTCCTGGTCTTGCTGATCGGCGGCGCCATCTTGAACGTTCCGGAGCCCCACGTCTCCTTGGCTGCCGAGCCTCTGCTCCAGAACGGTCCAGATTGGTTCACCAACGCCCTGTTCTCCACGCTTCTCGTGGACATTGTCATCATTATTCTGGCTATCGTGGGCCGCGCCAGCCTGAAAGAGATCCCCTCTGGCTTCGGCAACTTCGTTGAATTCGCCATCGAGAGCCTCTACAACCTGACCGAGAGCGTGGCCGGCAAGCATGCTCGGCGCTTCTTTCCCCTGGCAGCCACGATCTTCATCTTTGTCATCTTCAGCAACTATGTGGACGTACTGCCCGGGGTAGGCAGCATCGGTGTCTGGCACGAGGCGAAGAGCGAGCATGCGCTTGTCCTCGAGCAGCCGATGGCAGCGCTGGACAGCGCGATGGCCCTGGCCCCTGACACAGCGGAGGAAGGCCGGGTGTTCGTCTCCTTCCTGCGTCCCCCGAGTGCCGACCTCAACATGACCTTGGCCCTGGCCATCATCGTCATGGTGATGGTGCAGTACTACGGTGTGAGCGCCTTGGGGGTGAAATACTTCAAGAAGTTCTTCAACTTCGGCGGCAAAGGCTTCATGGGGGTCATTTTCGGGATCGTGGGCATCTTAGAGCTGATCTCCGAAGTCGCCAAGATCATCAGTTTCTCCTTCCGTCTTTTTGGCAATATCTTCGCTGGCGAAGTGCTGCTGGCCGTGATGGCGTTCCTGTTCGCCTTCCTCTTGCCCGTACCCTTCTTCGGCCTTGAATTCTTCGTCGGATTCATCCAGGCGCTGGTCTTCATGATGTTGGCCGTGGCCTTCTTCTCAACGGCCATGATCGGGCATGGCGACCAGCACTGACCTGCCCCCAGGTGAGCCTGACAAGTCCAAGTACATCGAAAGCAAAACACCGTATCAAAACATCGTATCAAATCGTATCCAACAGACTTTCTCTTCAACACAAGGAGTGCAACAAATGGATGTCCAAGCTGCCAAAGAGATTGGTGCTGCTCTGGCAATCGGTCTGGGCGCTATCGGCCCGGGCATCGGCGTGGGCCTGGTTGGCGCGAAAGCAGTCGAGGCCATGGGACGCAACCCCGAGGCGTCGGGTCTAGTGCAGACCAACATGATCCTTGGGTTTGCTTTCGCCGAGGCCATCGCTATCTACGCCTTGGTGATCGCGCTGCTGGTTAAGTTCGTCTAGGACTCGATTCACAGGAGACCATGCGCGCGGCGGGCTGGCTGTAGGGGCTCCAAGCGAAAAGGGCTTTGGGTGCCCTCGCCAGAGCAACGCCGTGAATGTTGGTGCCGATGAGTGTCGTTCCTGAAACGACGCCAACAAATCCGGAGGTGTATTTTGGGCGAAGTATTTGGACAACTTGGCATTCGCGGCTCCCTGCTGCTCTCGCAGATGGTGAACTTCCTGATCCTGCTGGTCATTCTGCGCATGTTCCTCTACCAACCGGTGCTGAACATGCTGCAGAAGCGTAGGGACCGCATCGCCCAGGCCATGCAGGACGCGGATCGAGCGTCCCAAGCCGCGGCGGAAGCAGAGAAAGAGCGGGCCCGCATCCTGGAGGAAGCCCGACGGGAAGCCCAGGAGATCCGCTCCCAGGCCGCCCGGGACGCTGAGAAGATCGCCCAGGAGATCCGCACTCGAGCTGAGCAGGAGGCGGCGGAGATCCGGGCCAAGGCCCAGGCCGACGCCCAGGCCCAGCTGGAGGAGGTGATGGCCCAGGCCAAGAAGCAGATCACGGAGCTGGCCATCCTGGCAGCCGAGCAGATCCTGGGCCGGGAGCTGAAGAACAAGAAGGAGCAGGAGCGCTTCGTGGAGGAATTCCTGGCTCAGCAGACGGAGGGTAAATCCTGATGAGCCAACAAAGCGGCCTGAAAAGCGCACGGACAAACCAGTACGCCCGGGCCATCATCGACGCCACGGTGGAACGGTGGGAGAACCTGCTGCGGAAGGCGGCCGAGGCCATCGGTGAGGACGAGAAGCTCCTCCAGAAGCTGGAGGACGGCAGCGTGGACCTGGAGAAACGGGTCCAGCTGCTGGAGAAAGCCCTGGACGAAGCCCTCTCCCCAGTGGAGCGCAACCTGTTCAAGCTCCTCATCCAGGAGGGGGACCTGGAGCTGGCCCGCGGCGTGGCCGACGCCCTCCTCCGGGTGATCGGCGGGGAAGCCGCGCCGGTCCGGGCCGAGATCGTGAGCGCGGTGGAGCTCTCGGCAAAGGTCAAAGAGGCCATCCGCAAACAGCTCACGGCCGAATACGGGGAGAACCTGATCTTCGAGTTCCGGGTGGACCCGACCCTGCTGGGCGGTTTCCGCATCCGAGTGGGGGACCGGCTCATCGACAACTCGGTGGCCAGCCGTCTCCAGGCCCTGCGAGAGACCATCACCAGCGCCATGGGCTAGCCCATGGCATGGCCCCTGGCATTTTAGACTGGCCGGCGGCAGCGGCGTCGGTTTGCCCCGGATGACTGTGGCGACTAGGCGACTGTAGCGAAACGAGTGGAGGACGACACCTGATGGCTGTGGACACCTCAAGCTTTACCGAGATCCTGAAACAACAAATTCTGAAATTCGAAGCCGCGCCCAAGACCGTGGACGTGGGGGAAGTGCTCCAGGTGGGCGACGGGATCGCACTGGTCGCAGGCCTGCGGGGCGCCATGGCCTCGGAGCTGGTGGAGTTCGTCAAAACAGGCACCCTGGGCATCGTCCTGAACCTGGACGAGGACAAGGTGGGCATCATCATCATGGGTGAGTACACCCACATCGAGGAAGGCGACCTGGTGCGCAGCACCGGCCGCATCGCCTCGGTGCCTGTGGGCGACGCCCTCATCGGCCGGGTGGTCAACGCGGTGGGCCAGCCCGTGGACGGCAAAGGCCCCATTGAGACGGACAAGCTGCGCCGGGTGGAACGCATTGCGCCGGGCGTGGTGGTGCGCCAGTCGGTGAACACCCCGGTGGAGACGGGCATCACGGCCATCGACGCCCTGATCCCCATCGGCCGCGGCCAGCGGGAGCTGATCATCGGCGACCGGCAGACCGGCAAGACCACCATCGCTATCGACACCATCATCAACCAGAAGGGCAAGGACCTGATCTGCATCTACGTGGCCATCGGCCAGAAGCAGTCCACGGTGGCCCAGGTGGTGGCGACCCTGGAGAAATACGGGGCCATGGAGCACACCATCGTGGTGACCGCCTCCGCCTCGGACCCGGCCGCCCTCCAGTACCTGGCCCCCTACGCCGGCTGCGCCATGGGCGAGGAGTTCATGGAGCAGGGTCGAGACGCCCTCATCGTCTACGACGACCTCTCCAAGCACGCCCAGGCCTACCGCCAGGTCTCCCTGCTCCTGCGCCGCCCCCCAGGCCGTGAAGCCTACCCCGGTGACGTCTTCTACCTGCACAGCCGCCTGCTGGAGCGGGCCGCCCGCCTCTCCGACGATCTGGGCGGCGGCAGCCTCACGGCTCTGCCCGTCATCGAGACCCAGGCCGGGGACGTCTCCGCCTACATCCCCACCAACGTGATCTCCATCACCGACGGTCAGATCTACCTGGAGGCAGACCTCTTCTACGCCGGCATTCGCCCCGCCCTGAACGTGGGCCTCTCGGTGAGCCGGGTGGGCAGCTCCGCCCAGACCAAGGCCATGAAGAAGGTGGCTGGTCGCCTGAAGTTGGAGCTGAGCCAGTTCCGAGAGCTGGCGGCCTTCGCCCAGTTCGGCAGCGAGCTGGATCCGGCCACCCAGCGCCAGCTCAACCGAGGCATGCGCATCCAGGAGATCCTGAAGCAGCCCCAGTACAGCCCCCTCCCCCTGGACAAACAGGTGGTGAGCCTGTGGGCGGTGACCAACGGCTACGTGGACGACATCCCGGTGGAGAAGGTGAAGGAGTGGGAACGGGATCTCCACGCCTACCTGGACGCCAACTACCCGGAGATCGGCCAGGAGATCCTGCGCACCCGGGATCTGAGCGAGCAGCTGATGGAGCAGCTCCGGGTGATCATCAGCGAGTTCAACAAGAGCTGGCACCCGTCGGAATAGGTTATACGGCGGCTGGCCAGGCAGGCTCCGGGATCGGGAAGAGCCTTTGAAACGGCCCGGGGCCGCCCACCCAGCGCCCCAAGGAGGAGGACCCTTTGGCTAGCACACGGGAAATTCGGCGGCGGATCCGTTCCGTCCGCAACATCGCCCAGGTGACCAAGGCCATGGAGGCGGTGGCCGCCTCGCGCATGCGCCGGGCCCAGCAGCAGGTGTTGGCCACCCGGCCCTACGCCCAGAAGGCCCAGGAAGTGCTCAGCTACATCGCCCGCCTGCCCAGCCTGGAGGACCAGATGGATGTGCTGATCCGCCCCCGGGAGGAGATCCGGCGGGTGGGCATCCTCCTGGTCACCGCGGACCGGGGGCTGGCCGGCGGCTTCAACGCCAACGTGATCCGCACCGCGGCCCGGTTCATCCAGGAGAAGCGGGAGCAGGGCATCAAGCCAGAGGCGGTGACGGTGGGGCGCAAGGGACGGGACTGGCTCCTGCGCTACGATCCCATCATCCGGGCGGAGTTCACCAACCTGCCAGATCCGCCCACCACCAACGACGCCGCCCCCATCACCCGAGTGCTGGTGGACGATTTCAGCCAGGAACGCTTCGACGAAGTCTACATGATCTACACCGACTTCGTGAACACTCTGGTCCAGCGGCCCGTGGTGCGCAAGCTGCTGCCCATCGAGCCGGCGGAGCCCACTGTCACCATGGCGCCGGACTACATTTTCGAGCCCAGCCCCCAGGCGGTCCTGAGCCGGGTGCTCTACGGCTTCACCGAGGTCCAAGTGCTCCAGGCCCTGTACGAATCCCTGGCTAGCGAGCACTCCGCCCGCATGGTGGCCATGCGCAACGCCACCGAGGCGGCGGAAGATCTCATCGACGACCTGACCTTGACCTACAACAAGGCCCGCCAGGAAGGCATCACCCGGGAACTGATGGACATCGTGGGCGGCACCACCGCCCTGGAATAGAGGCCCCAGAAGCGCCCAGCATGGGCAGTCAGACAACCTGTGCAGAGACCCTGTAAAGCGCGAAGCACCTTTTCTCCGTTTTGCTCTTTACTCCTTTGACGAAACAGTGGGAGATTGGCAATGGCCGAAAACAAGAAACTGGTTGGAACCGTTCGCCGGGTCACCGGGCCCGTGGTGGATTTCATCTTCCCCGCGAACGAGCTGCCCGAGATCTACGACGCCGTCTACGTGGACATGGACGACGGCTCCCAGCTGGTCTGCGAAGTCCAGCTGCACCTGGGGAACGGGGCCGTGCGCACCGTGGCCATGAGCACCACCGACGGCATGCGCCGGGGCATGGAGGGCTACTCCTTCGGGCAGCCCATCACCGTGCCGGTGGGGCACGCCACCCTGGGCCGGATCTTCGACGTCACCGGCAGGGCCATCGACAGCGATGAGCCGGTGAACGCGGAGGTGAAGTACCCCATCCACCGGGAACCGCCCCCCTTCTCCGAGCGCAGCACCCAGGCGGAGATGTTCGTCACCGGCGTGAAGGTCATCGACCTCATCGCTCCCTTCACCAAAGGCGGCAAGACGGGCATCTTCGGCGGCGCCGGCGTGGGCAAGACGGTGATCATCCAGGAGCTGATCCACAACGTGGCCGAGTTCCACAGCGGCTACTCGGTCTTCGCCGGTGTGGGCGAGCGCAGTCGCGAGGGAAACGACCTCTGGCACGAGATGAAGGACTCCGGCGTGCTGAGCTCCACCGCCCTGGTCTTCGGCCAGATGAACGAACCCCCGGGCGCTCGCCTGCGGGTGGGGCTGACCGGCGTGACCATGGCCGAGTACTTCCGGGACGAAGGACGGGACGTGCTCCTCTTCATCGACAACATCTTCCGCTTCGTCCAGGCCGGCGCGGAGGTCTCCGCCCTGCTGGGGCGCCTGCCCAGCGCGGTGGGCTACGCCCCCACCCTGGGCACGGACATGGGTGAACTCCAGGAGCGCATCACCTCCACCAAGAAGGGCTCCATCACCTCCATGCAGGCCGTCTACGTCCCCGCGGACGACTACACGGACCCGGCGCCGGCCACCACCTTCGCCCACCTGGACGCCACCATCACCCTGGAACGGGCTCTGGCCGACCAGGGCCTCTACCCCGCGGTGGATCCCCTGGGCTCCACCAGCCGCATCCTGGACCCGCTGATCGTGGGGGAGGAGCACTACGAGGTGGCCCGAGGCGTGCAGCGGACCCTGCAGCGCTACAAGGACCTGCAGGACATCATCGCCATCCTGGGTGTGGAGGAGCTGAGCGAGGACGACAAGCTGACCGTGGCCCGGGCCCGCAAGATCCAGCGCTTCCTGACCCAGCCCTTCTTCGTGGCCGAGGTCTTCACCGGCACACCGGGCCGCTTCGTGAAGATCGAGGACACAGTCCGGGGGTTCAAGGAGATCCTGGAAGGCAAGCACGACGACCTGCCCGAGCAGGCGTTCTACATGGTGGGCACCATCGAGGAAGTGATGGAGAAGGCCGAGCAGCTCCGCGCGGAGGGCTAGAGAGGACATGGGCATTCAAGTCGAGATCGTCACCCCCCGCCGGCAGCTCTTCAGCGGCGAAGTGGACATGGTGACCCTGCCCGGGGTGGAAGGGCAGATGGGCGTCATGCGCAGCCACGCGCCCCTGCTCACCATCCTGGACATCGGTGAGATCGTGCTGCACCGGGAGGGCGAAGAGGACGAGCACGTGGCGGTGAGCGGCGGCGTGGTGGAAGTGCGCCCGGACAAGGTGATCGTCCTGGCCGAGACCGCGGAGCGGGCCGAGGAGATCGACATTCAGCGGGCGGAAGCGGCCCTGGAACGAGCCCGCAAGCTCCTGGCCGAGCGCCCTCCGGAGGAGCGACGCCCTATCGAGCTGGCCATGCGCCGCAGCCTGGTGCGCCTGAAGGTGGCCCGTCACCGACGCCGACGCCCAGCCGCGGCCGGCATGCCCCGCTTCCAGGACGAGGAAGAGGAGCAGGGCTAGCCCGAGTCGGCGGTTCCCCGTACAGAAAGGCCGAGTCCCCCTGGGATTCGGCCTTTTCCGTGCCCCGGCCCTCTGCTCGAGGGGCGCCGAAGGGCGGTCCCGCCATGTTGGCCCAGACGAGAGGGCCTGCGGAGCCCCTTCCGCTCCCAGAACGGCCCCTCCGACGCCTTGGAACCCTGGATACACCCAAGGCTGAATTGTAATTTGTTTCACAGCTACCGGAACGGGTATAATGGAGAACGCGTCCGCCAATTGGCCTACTCGAGAGAAGGGGCCTGGCCGCTTCGTGTAACACCTGTCTGCGAGGAACCGAATTTCTATGCTCGAGAAGCACATCGGAATCGACCTGGGCACGGTGAACGTCCTGGTCCACGTACGAGGACGAGGCATCGTCCTTCACGAACCCTCTGTGGTGGCCATCCGCTCCCGGGACAACAAGATGGTGGCGGTGGGCCACGAGGCCTACGACATGTTGGGGCGCACTCCAGAGAGCATCGAGGTGGCCCGCCCCATGCAGGACGGGGTCATCGCTGACTTCGTGGTCACGGAGGCCATGCTCCGCTACTTCATCCGCAACATCGCCGGGCGCTTCAACCCCCTCTTCAAGCCCAAAGTGATGATCAGCACGCCCCGAGGCGTCACCAGCGTGGAGGAGCGGGCCGTGCACGACGCGGCCATGCAGGCTGGCGCCGGCGCGGCCTATCTCATCCCCGAGCCCCTGGCCGCGGCCTACGGAGCGGGCCTGCCCATCGGCACCCCCACAGGCAACATGGTGGTGGACATGGGGGGCGGCACCACCGAGGCCGCCGTGGTCTCCATGTACGACATCGTGGTCTGGAGCAGCGTCCGGGTCGGAGGCAACCGCCTGGACGAGTCCATCATCAACTACATCCGCAAGAAGTACAACCTGCTCATCGGTGACCAGACTGCGGAGGAGATCAAGATCGCCATCGGCAGCGCCCTGCCCATGGAGGACGAGCGCACCATGGAGGTGCGAGGCCGGGATCAGGTGACGGGCCTGCCCAAGACCATCGAGATCAACAGCAGCGAGGTGACCGAGGCCATGGCCGAGCCCCTGCAGGCCATCGTCAACACCGTGCGGGCCACCCTGGAGAAGACCCCGCCGGAGCTGGCCGCGGACATCATCGACCGGGGCATGGTCATCACCGGTGGCGGCGCCCAGCTGCGCAACATCGCGGTCCTCTTCACCCGCCACACAGGCGTGCCAGCCTACGTGGCGGAGAACCCCATCGCCTGTGTGGCCCTGGGGGCAGGCAAGGCCCTGGAGAACTACGAGATCATGCGCCGGAGCCTGCCCACCATCTACACCTGACAGGCCCCTCTCCAGGCCCACTGGATGCCGGATCCCCAACGGCGCCAGGCTTGTCGCCCGATAAAATGGGTCGCCGATCTTCCCCGCCCTTCCCCCGAAGCCAGAGCGGAAACTCTGGGCCCACAGGATACTTGGAACATCGCCGTAGGCGTCCTGACGGGACAGCCTTACGCAGAGGCAGAGATCCCTCTCTTCGTCAGGCAGGTTTGACTTTGCCTGTAGGCTGCACTACAATATGCTGACCCCATCCCCCGATTGCGGAATAATTTGTCAAAAAGTTGTGTCACCGGCGACCTGAGCGCGCCCGGTTGCCCCTCGCGCGGAGGCCGGAGCCACCCAGGTCGAGGAGAAACGCTGGATCGGCTGGGCCTGCGAGGAAGGCCAACTCTGCAAGAAAGGCCAACGAGGAAAGCCATGGAAAGAACCGTCGTCCACACCGAGAAGGCGCCCGCCGCGGTGGGCCCCTATTCCCAGGCTGTCCGCGTGGGGGATCTCGTCTTCACGTCAGGGCAGATCGGCATCAACCCGCTGACCGGTCAGCTGCGGGTGGGCGTGGAGGAGCAGACCCGGCAGGTGTTGGCCAACCTGGCCGCGGTCCTGGAGGCGGCCGGCAGCCACATGGACGCCATCGTGAAGACCACCATCTTCCTGACCGACATCGCCCAGTTCAGCACGGTGAACCAGATCTACGCGGAGGCCTTCAGCGACGATCCGCCGGCCCGGAGCACGGTCCAGGTGGCGGCCCTGCCCCTGGGCGCCCAGGTAGAGATCGAGGCTGTCGCCCTGATCCAGCAGTGAGTGACAGGGTTCCAGCACGAAAAATGGCTCGAATGCGGCCCCGGGAAGAAAAATTTGGCCCCGGGCGGCAATCTGCACAGGCAGTTTTTTGCATATTCAGAATTACGCAACTATAATTCTGAGGATTGGAAAATTCTATTTCGGAGGATGCAATTTACCCATGAACGATCAGCAGCAGGCAGTTTTGGACCCCACCACACCCTTCTACGCAGACACGGATCTGAACGGTTTCCAGGACAACCTGGAGAACCACCCAATGGCCGAATTGTTGAACGAGTTCGGCGTGGACGATGTCATGGAGCCTCAGACCGGCGAGATCCGGCAAGGCACCATCGTCGATAAGCGCGACAACGAGCTCCTGGTGGACATTGGGTTCAAATCCGAGGGCATCGTGGACGGCCGGGAGATCGACCGCATTCGAGACATCTTCGACACCCTGGAAGTGGGGGACGAGGTGCCCGTCTACGTGATGCGGGAAGATCGGGACGGCAACATCAAGCTCAGCATTGCCCGGGCCCAGGCCGAAAAGGACTGGCAGCGGGCCGAGGAGCTCCTGGAGAGCCAGGAGATCTTCGAGGGCGTGGTCAGCGGCTACAACCGGGGTGGCGTGATCATCAAGTTGGGCCAGGTCCGGGGCTTCGTTCCCGCCAGCCAGCTGAGCAACGAGAGCCAGCGCATGCAGCTGGAGGATGTGGAACCGGATGAGCGCTGGGCCAACTTGATGGACAAGACCATGTACGTCAAGGTCATCGACCTGGAGCGCCGCCGCAACCGCCTGATCCTGTCCGAGCGGCAGGCCATGCGGGAACGCCGCCGGGAGCAGAAGGAGAAGCTGCTGGCCTCGTTGGAAGAGGGAGCCATCTGCGAAGGTGTGGTGAGCAGCCTGGCTGATTTCGGCGCTTTCGTCAACCTGGGCGGAGCGGACGGCCTGATCCACCTGAGCGAGCTGAGCTGGAACCGGGTGCGCCACCCCAGCGAGGTGGTGGAGATCGGCCAGAAGGTCCGAGTGCAGGTCCTGAGCGTGGACCTGGAACGCAAGCGCATCGGCCTGAGCTTGCGCCGCCTGCAGCCCGAGCCCTGGGACCTGGTCCCCGAGCGCTACTCTGTGGGCCAGATCGTGCGGGGCACCATCACCAAGCTGGTGAACTTCGGCGCCTTCGCTCGCCTGGAGGAGGACGGCATTGAGGGCCTGATCCACATCAGCGAGCTGGCCCATCATCGCATCTCCCATCCTCGGGAAGTGGTGGCGGAGGGCGAGCAGCACGATCTACGCATCATCCGCATCGACACGGCCAAGCGGCGCATGGGGCTCAGCCTCAAGCAGGCCCTGCCCGAGGAAGAGACGTTGGAAGTGGACTGGCAGCCCGTGCCCCTGGAGGAGAACCCCGAAGCTGCCCCGGAGAGCAACACGGCAGACGAGACAGGAGGGGAAACAGGGCCCGAGACGGTCGAGGCCACGCCGGCGATGGAGGCCGTCCCCGAGGCTGCCGTGGAGGCGGAAGAGGCAGTGGCTGGGGAGTAACGGTCCACAACACCAGCGCCGCCAGAAAAACGACGCCAGAAAAATATGGATGCATCCAGAGCGGTGCGGACGAGGAGTCTCGTCCGCACCGCTTTCTGTTTGCCCCGAGAGCAGCCCTCACCTGTTCCGTGCGTAGACGCCTGAAAAACGACGCCAACAGGGGGCGGAGGCGCCGTTTCCCGACCGAGCGAGAGCTCCTGTAAACCCAGCGTCATCAGGGGTGGATGGATTGGAACTCACAAGTCACGTTTTTTAATAGTTTGATCAGGGTTTTGGTGTTGACAAATCGTTTCCGGCCTCGTTAAAATAAACGCAACAGCACCCGACACGGCCCCGCACACTGAAAACGAATGGGAAAATCCTATCATTCTGTGGTAGGATAGGAAACAGAAGGACTGGTTGCACCCACCTCTAGC
This sequence comes from uncultured Caldilineaceae bacterium, assembly GCA_964416395.1. Lineage (GTDB taxonomy): Bacteria > Chloroflexota > Anaerolineae > Caldilineales > Caldilineaceae > S144-5. Next base: position 35,166 of record CAYQEB010000026.1, read on the forward strand.
GCTTGAATCAAGGCCGAATCCAGGGCAGGATCCTGGGGATGGCGCACAAGAAGTGGGAACCAAAACCAACCTCCGTTCGTCTAAAAGAGCGAATCTACACCTTTTCCCAACCCGTACATTCACAGCTAGACCGTGGTCGACATCAACCGGACACAGGGTCCGGACGGTCCGCCGTACCAGCATCGGCCACCAGGGAATCTCCGCTCCGCTTCGGAACGGAACTTACGGCAATGTCCCACACAAGCAGCTATACTGCTGAGGACATGCACGCAAGGGGCAACCCTTCTGAATCTCTCGAGGTACAAATCTTATGTCTGACAAACTTGATCGTTTCACGAAACGAGCTCGGCGTGTCTTGACCCTGGCCCAGGAAGAGGCGCTGCGGTTGAAGCACAACTACATCGGCACGGAACACCTGCTCCTGGGCCTGGTCCGGGAGGAGAACAGCGTCGCTGTCAAGGTGCTGCGCGAGCTGGGCGTGGAACCGGGCCAGGTCATCCGCGCTGTGGAACGCACGGTGGGCCGGGGGGAGCGAGCCCCCTTCGGCAAGCCGAGCCTGGCGCCCCGCACCAAGCGGGTGATCGAACTGGCCGTGGAGGAGGCCCGCATGATGGGCCACCACTACATCGGCACGGAACACCTGCTCCTGGGCCTGGTCCGGGAGGGTGAAGGCATCGCGGTGAACGTGTTGCGGGGCCTGGGCATCAACCTGGACCGCATCCGCACCCAGACGGCCCGCAACATCCTCCAGAGCCAGTCCCAGGCCAAGGAAAAGCAGAAGAAGGAGTCCAAAACCCCACTGGTGGATCAGCTGGGGCTGGACTTGACCGCCGCCGCAGAGGAAGGGCGGCTGGATCCGGTCATCGGTCGCCAGACGGAGATCGAACGGGTCATCCAGATCCTGAGCCGCCGGACCAAGAACAACCCCGCCTTGATCGGCGAGCCGGGCGTGGGCAAGACGGCCATCATCGAAGGGCTGGCCCAGCGCATCGTGGAAGGGGACGTGCCCGAGCCCCTGCTCAACAAGCGCATCCTCATGCTGGACGTGGGCAGCCTGGTGGCCGGCACCATGTACCGCGGCCAGTTCGAGGAGCGGCTGAAGAAGGTGATCGACGAGATCATCAACAGCGGCGCCATCCTCTTCATCGACGAGGTGCACATGCTGGTAGGCGCAGGCGCCGCCGGCAGCAGCGTGGACGCGGCCAACATCCTCAAGCCAGCCCTGAGCCGGGGCGAGCTCCAGGTCATCGGCGCCACCACGCTGGACGAGTACCGCAAGTACATTGAGAGCGACGCCGCCCTGGAGCGCCGCTTCCAGCCCATCCTGGTGGAGGAGCCCTCCATTGAGGAGACCATCGAGATCCTGCGGGGCATCAAGGGCCGCTACGAGGAGCATCACAAGCTCATCATCACCGATGAGGCCCTGGAGGCCGCGGCGCACCTGGCCGCCCGCTACGTGCCCGACCGCTTCATGCCCGACAAGGCCATCGACCTCATCGACGAGGCTGGCAGCCGGGTGCGCATGTACAAAGCGCCCTACGCCGCCAGCCTGCGAGAGACCTTCATGGACCTGAAACAGCTCCAGAAGGAGAAGGAAGAGGCCCTGGAGATGCAGCGCTTCGATGACGCCATCGACCTGCGCTACCGGGAGGTGGAGCTGCAGGCCAAGCTGGATCAGCTGCGGGAAGGTTGGAAGCAGGTGGCCAATCGCCCCAAGGTGACGCCCGACGACATCGCCGAAGTGGTGGCCATGTGGACCGGCGTCCCGGTCCAGCGCATCGCCGGCGAGGAGCGGGAGCGCCTGCTGGAGATGGAGAAGGTGATGCACCAGCGGGTGGTGGGCCAGGAGGAGCCCATCCGGGCCATCGCCAAGGCCGTCCGCCGGGCCCGAGCCGGCCTGAAGGATCCCAAGCGCCCCATCGGCACCTTCATCTTCCTGGGCCCCACCGGCGTGGGCAAGACCCTGCTGGCCAAGACCCTGGCCGAGTTCCTCTTCGGCAGCGAGGAGGCCCTGATCAAGCTGGACATGAGCGAATTCATGGAACGGCACAACGTCAGCCGCCTGGTGGGCGCCCCTCCCGGCTACGTGGGCTACGAGGAGGGCGGCCAGCTGACCGAAGCCGTCCGCCGTCGCCCCTACAGCGTGATCCTGTTGGATGAGATCGAGAAGGCCCACCCAGAAGCCTTCAACATGCTCCTGCAGATCATGGAGGACGGCTACCTGTCCGACGCCAAGGGCCGCCGGGTGGACTTCCGCAACACCCTGATCGTCATGACCAGCAACGTGGGTGCCAAGCTCATCCAGGGCTCCAAGGGGCTGGGCTTCGCCGTCACCACGGACGAGAAGGTGGCCGAGGAGGCGGAGTACGAGAAGATGCGCTCCCGGGTCATGGACGCCCTCAAACGCACCTTCCGGCCCGAGTTCATCAACCGGCTGGACGGCGTCATGGTCTTCCGCAGCCTCTCCAAGGAGGAGATCGCGGAGATCGTGGAGCTGGAGCTGGGCGCCCTGCGCATGCAGCTGGCCGAGCAGGACATCGAGCTCACCCTCACCGAGGCGGCTCGCATGGCCATCGCCGAGGAAGGGTACGACCCGGACTACGGCGCTCGCCCGCTGCGCCGGGTGATCCAGAACCGCATCCAGGATCCGCTGAGCGAGGCTCTGCTGAGCGGCAAGTTCACCCCCGGTGACGTCATCCAGGTGGACTACCGGAAGACGGAGCTGGAGGACGGCTCCGAGGGAGAGGACTACGTCTTCGAGGTGGTGGAACACCGGGAGGTGGACGGAGACGACACGGAGACCACCGAAGCCATCGAAGCCATGCTGCAGCAGTAGCCCAGCAGCCCTCACGCAACCTGAGCACCCAACCGGCCCATCCGCGGATGGGCCGGTTTTTTTCTTCCTGGAACCAGCGCCTCCCTGGATCGGCACCGCTTGCATTTTTCCCTGGGGCCCGTATCATTACAGAAACGGTCCAACAAGAACAGCACGGCGAATCCGCCCCCTCCCACGCTCGACCGAAAGGTGGCCACCCATGAACCAGTTCAAACTCCCCCCAGTGACCGATTTCCACCGCATCCACCCGCCCCAGCTGGACCCTCCGCCCCGGCTCCTTCTAGGACCAGGCCCATCCAATGCCCATCCTCGGGTGCTCCAAGCCCTGGGCATGCGCCAGGTGGGCCACCTGGATCCCTACTTCCTGCAGATCATGGAGGAGATCAAGGAGCTGCTGCGCTACGCCTGGCAGACGGGCAATGCCTTCACCATCCCGGTAAGCGGCACGGGCAGCGCAGCCATGGAGGCCACCATCGCCAACCTGGTGGAGCCCGGTGACGTGGTCCTGGTGGGCGTGAACGGCTACTTCGGCGAGCGGCTCTGCGAGATGGCCAGCCGCTACGGCGGTGACGTGCGCCGCCTGGAGAAACCCTGGGGCGAGGTCTTCTCCCTCATCGAGATCCAGGAGGCCCTGGAGACCCACCGGCCCGCCGTCCTGGCCCTGGTCCACGCGGAGACGTCCACCGGCGCAGCCCAGCCCCTGGACGGCGTGGGCGAGCTCTGCCAGAGCTACGACTGCCTGCTCCTGGTGGACACGGTCACCAGCCTGGGGGGCGTGCCCCTCTTCCTGGACGCCTGGGGCATCGACGCGGCCTACAGCGGCAGCCAGAAGTGCCTGAGCTGCCCACCCGGCATCGCGCCGCTGACCTTCAACGACCGAGCCATGGAGAAGGTCCAGAACCGGCGCACCAAGGTGACCAGCTGGTACCTGGACATGACCCTGGTGGGCCAGTACTGGGGCCAGGAACGAGTCTACCACCACACCGCCCCCATCAGCATGAACTACGCCCTGCGGGAGGCCCTGCGCCTGGTGGCCGAGGAGGGGCTCTCGGAGCGCTGGCAACGCCACCAGAACAACGCGGAACTCTTCTGGATGGGTTTGGCGGACCTGGGTCTGGAATGTCACGTGGACCACCAGCACCGTCTGGCCAGCCTGACCACCGTGCGGGTCCCCAAGGGCGTGGACGGAGCCAAGGTGGTCCGTTTCCTGCGCAGCCACTACAACATCGAGATCGCCAACGGCCTGGGCCCCCTGGCCGGCAAGGTCTGGCGCATCGGCCTGATGGGCTTCAACAGCCGGGTGGAGAACGTGCTGCTCCTGCTCAGCGCCCTGAAGGAAGCCCTGGCCAGCGTGCGCTGACCCCCCATCCATCCGCCCACCCCCGCCAACCAACCACCATCCACAGGAGGCGAACATGAGGGAACGAATCGGCTTCATCGGCCTGGGCATCATGGGGAGCGGCATGGCCCGCAACCTGCTCAAGGCCGGCTTCCCCGTTCGAGTCTGGAACCGCACGGCCAGCCGCATGGATCCCCTGGTGGCCGAGGGCGCGGAGGCCGGGAGCAGCCCCGCGGACGTGGCCGCCCACACGGACATCATCATCACCTGCGTGAGCGACACCCCGGACGTGGAGGAGGTGATCCTGGGCGAGCAAGGGGTGATCCACGGCGCCCGGCCTGGGGCCCTGGTCATCGACATGAGCACCATCAGCCCCCAGGCCACCATCGAGATCGCCCAGAAGCTCCAGGAGAAGGGCATCCACATGCTGGACGCGCCCATCAGCGGCGGCAGCGAAGGGGCCCAGCGGGGCACCCTGAGCATCATGGTGGGGGGCGATCCGGAGCAAGTGGCGCGAGCCATGCCCGCCTTCCAGGCCATGGGCAAGGCCATCACCCACGTGGGGGGCCACGGCGCCGGCCAGACGGTGAAGCTGGTCAACCAGATCCTGGTGGTGGGCAACTGCCTGGCCATGTGCGAGGCCCTGGTCTTCGCCCAGGCCGGGGGCGTGGACCTGGAGAAGGCCCTGGAGGCGGTGACCCAGGGTGCGGCGGGGAGCTGGATGCTGAGCAACCGGGGCCCCCAGATCATCCGTCGAGACTGGCGACCGGGCTTCACCATCGACCTGCAGCAGAAGGACGTGCGTCTGATCCTGCGGGAAGCGGACCAGCTGGGCGTGCCGGTGATCCTCAGCAGCCTGGTCTTCAACTTCTATCGCACCCTCCAGGCCCGGGGCCTGGGCAGCGAGGGCAACCACGCCCTGGTCAAGGCCCTGGAGAATCTGAGCGGCATCCAGGTGGGCGCGCCCGCGGACGCCCCATGAGTCCAGGCCGCCCCCAGGCCCGCGTGCGCCCAGCCCGCCCCGAGGAGGCAGGGCTGATCCGGCGCTGGATCTGGCGGGAGCGCCTGGACCCCACCGCGCTGAAGTGGTCCAATTTCGTGGTGGCTGTGGACGAGGCAGGGGACGTCCTGGGGATCGCCCAGATGAAACGCCTGGGCGGAAAGAGCTGGCGGGGCAGGCAGGCGCAGTCGGAGCCGGTGCGGGAGCTGGGCAGCTTGGTGGTGCGCCCGGACGTCCGGGGCCAGGGGATCGGCCGGCTCCTGGTGCAGCACCTGCTGCGGACCCACCCTGCGCCCATCCACCTGCTCTGCGAGGGGCGCAACGTTTCCTACTATCGGCAGTTTGGTTTCCGGGAAATCAAGCCAGAGGAAATGCCGAGCCCGCTACGACGCAAGTGGCGGCTCGGCCATCTTTTTGCCCGCCTGGCCGGTCGGCGGGTGGCGGCCATGGTCTGGGAAGGCCCCAGGGGTGACGGGAACCTGGCCCAGGGCTAAGAGGGCCGGTCCGAAGTGTCCTGGGCCGAGCGGGGCGAGATCCAGGGGAGCTCGGTCTGGCCTTCGCGGTGGTTCACCAGCCGGGCCATGACGAAGAGCCAGTCCGAGAGGCGATTCAGGTAGATCAGGGCCGCGGGGTTCACCGGTTCCTGGGCCGCCAGGCGAGCCGTGGCCCGCTCCGCCCGGCGGCAGACCGTCCGAGCCAGATGCAGATGCGCCCCCCCGGCCCCGCCCCCGGGCAGGACAAAATGGCGCAAGGGCGGCAGCTCCGCCTCGGCCTGGTCGATCTCCTGCTCCAGCCGGGCCACCGGGGCCTGGTCCATGCGCACCACGTGGTCGCTGGCCACATCCAGGGGGGTGGCCAGGTCCGCGCCCAGGACAAAGAGCTCCGACTGGATCCGTCGCAGCTGTTCCTGAAGCTGGGGCTGGTTCACGTGGAGCAGGACCACCCCCAGCAGGGCGTTCAGCTCGTCCACCTGGCCGTAGGAGTCGATGCGCACGTGGTCCTTGGCCACCCGCCGCCCGCCGAAGAGGGAGGTCTGCCCTTGATCGCCCGTTTTTGTGTAGATCTTCACCCTACCTCTCCTCCTTGCTTCTCCTTCAGAAACGATTGGACCAGGTCACGTGCCCTCGACCGACAGGCCCCAGGATGTCCTGCGCATCGGTGGGCTTTCGGTTTCGCGCTTTGCCCACCCTGTCGGTATACTGTAGTCCTATGGACCAGCCATCAAACCAGACACCGCACCAGATTTCTGCCCAGGCCCCCGCGCAGGGCTGGCCCCAGCCTTCGATCCGGATCGCGCCCTCAGGACAGCCCCAGACGCGAGGCCGGAACCGCACGCCCCAGCCTGCCTTCTGGGTGCGGGACGTGCCTGTCTTCGGTGACGTGATTTTAGCACCAATGGCCGGTTTTAGCGACCTGCCCTACCGCTCCCTCTGCCAGGAGTTCGGCTCGGCCATGAGCTACACCGAGTTCGTCTCCGCGGAGGCCATCGTCCAGGGCGGCGGCGAGCGGACCCGTCTCATGTTGGCTGCCAGCCCCCGGGAATACCCGGTGGTCTTCCAGATCTTCGGCAACAGTGTGGAGCTGCTGGTGGAGGCCGCCCGGCGCATCGAAGCCCTGGGCCCCCACATCATCGACGTGAACATGGGCTGCTCCGTGCGCAAGATCAGCGGCAAGGGGGCCGGGGCTGGCCTGCTCCGGGATCCGGCCAAGATCGGGCGCATCTTCCGCGCCCTGACCCGGGCCGTCTCTGTGCCGGTGACGGGCAAGATCCGCCTGGGTTGGGACGAGGAGAACCGAAACTACCTGGATGTGGTCCGGGCCATGGAGGAGAACGGCGCCAGCCTGGTGGCTGTCCACGCCCGGACCAAGAGCCAGGGCTACAGCGGCCAGGCGGACTGGGACGCCATCCAGGAGATCGTGGATGCCACCCGCCTGCCGGTCATTGGCAACGGGGACGTGGTCACCGTGGCGGACGTGGAGCGCATGAAGGCCCACACCGGCTGCGCGGCGGTCATGGTGGGGCGAGGCGCCATGGGTCACCCCTGGATCTTCCAGCGCCGAGATCGCCACCAGGTGCCCTTCACCGAGAAGGCGCCGGTCATCGCGGAACACTTCCGGCGCATGGCCGCCTTCTACGGCCAGGACCGGGCCCTGATCCTGGTGCGCAAGCACATCGCCCGCTACCTCAAGGGCTACCCAGGCATCCGAGACCTGCACCAGCGCCTGGTCCAGGTGAGCTCTGTGACCGAGTTCCACCAGCTGCTCCAGGCGGTGACGGAGCGCCTCCATCCCCAGGATGCACCCTGTTCCCTCTTGGATGATGTCCCAGAGAACCAGCCGGAGGCCCGGTGGAAACCAATGGCGGCGCAAACTCGTAGAGCGTGACGTAGAGGGTAACACAGTCTGGATTACAGTTTTCCCGTTCGAACGGGGGTACAATGGAGCAGTTGAGCCCAGGAGGAATGGAATGCACTGTTGCGGCGCTCCGTTCCCGACGCGGATTTTCAAGCCACCCATTCGTCAGCCATCCAACCTTGAGCAGTGAGTCCCCATGAAACGTTTCCTCACATTTCTCGTCCTCATCGCCCTGCTGGGCGTGGCCGGCTGGTTCGGCTACCAGCGCTTTGTGGCCCCAGCCCAGGCGGAAGCCCAGGAGCCCAGCTACGAGACCGTCCAGGTCTCTCGGGGCAGCATCGCCAGCACGGTGAGCGCCACCGGGAACATCGAACCGGAGGCCCAGGTGAGCCTCTCCTTCCGCTCCGCCGGCCGGGTGGACCAGGTGCTGGTGAGCGTGGGCCAGGCTGTGGCAGAAGGCCAGCTCCTGGCCCAACTGGACACCACAGACCTGGAGCTGGCCCTGGAGCAGGCAGAGGTCAGCCTGGAGATCAGCCAGGCCCAGCTGGCCAAGCTGGAGTCGCCCCCCGCGGAGGAGGACATCGCCGCGGCCCAGGCCAACGTCAGCGTGGCCCAGGCCAGCGTGGCCAGCGCGGAGGCGGCCCTGGAGAGCGCCCAGGCCAGCTACCGTCAGCTGCTGGCCGGCCCCTCCCCGGAGGAGCTGGCGGTCAAGGAGTCCCAGGTGCGCCAGGCCGAGGCCAACCTGCGCCAGGCCCAGCAGGCCTACGACCAGGTGAAGAACCTGCCCAACGTGGGAGCCCTTCCCCAGTCCGCCCAGCTGGAGCAGGCCACCATCGCCTACGAGGTGGCCAAAGCCCAGTTCGAGCTGGCCACCCGCCCGCCCACAGAGGCGGAGATCGCCGCGGCCCTGAGCCAGATCGCCCAGGCGGAGCTGAACCTGCGCCAGGCCCGGAGCAACCTGCTCACCGCTCAGAACGCCTTGAACCAGCTTCTGGAGGGGCCAGATCCCGAGGACCTGGAGATCGCCCGGGCCCAGGTGCGCCAGGCGGAGCTGAGCCGGAAACAGGCCCAGATCACCCTGGAGAACGCCCAGATCCAGGCTCCTTTCGATGGCATTGTGAGCCAGGTGAACGTGCGCCAGGGCGAGCTCTACGGCGGCGGATCCCTGCCGGCCATCGTCCTCACGGACCTGAACAGCTACCACATGACCGTCCTGGTGGACGAGATCGACGTGGCCCAGGTGCGGGTGGGCCAGAGCGTGCGCATCAGCCTGGACGCCCTGCCGGACGAGAAGATCACCGGCCGGGTCACCCGCATCTCCCCCACCGCGGACGAGGTGGGCGGCGTGGTGGCCTACGAGGTGGAGATCGTCCCAGATCCCACCGACGCCCCCCTGCGGGCGGGCATGAGCGCCACGGCCATCATCACCACCGCCCAGGTGGACAACGTGCTCCTCATCCCCAACCGCTTCATCCAGGTGGACCGGGAGACCGGTCGGGCCTTCGTCCAGAAGATCGTGAACGGCGAGCCGGTCCTCCAGGAAGTGGAGCTGGGGCTGCGCAACGAACGCACCAGCCAGGTCCTGGCTGGCCTCCAGGACGGGGACACCATCGCCCTGATCCGGGCCAGCAGCGAGGAGCGGCTGCGCAACGCCATCTTCGGCGGGAACTAGCCGGGAAGCCAACCCAGGACCCACCATGTTTCGCAAACTCTTTGCCCGAAACGAACCGAACCCACCCCACCGCAACGGCCCTGGCGCCAGCCCCAACGGGCCCAAGGCTGTGATCCAGGTGCAGGGCCTGCAGAAGATCTACCGCATGGGGGATGTGGAGGTGCGGGCCCTGCGGGGGGTGGACCTGGACATCTTCCACAGGGAGATGCTGGCCATCATGGGGCCCAGCGGCAGCGGCAAGTCCACGCTGATGAACATCATCGGCTGCCTGGACGTGCCCACCGCGGGGAGCTACCGGCTGGATGGGGTGAACGTGAGCCACCTGGACGACGACCAGTTGGCCGAGATCCGCAACCGCAAGATCGGCTTCGTCTTCCAGAGCTTCAACCTGCTGCCCCGGACCACGGCCCTGGCCAACGTGGAGCTGCCCCTGGTCTACGCGGGGCTGAGCGGACGGGAGCGGCGGGAACGGGCCGCCGCGGCCCTGGCCCAGGTGGGGTTGGGGGATCGCCTGGACCACAAGCCCAACGAGCTCTCCGGCGGCCAGCAGCAGCGGGTGGCCATCGCCCGAGCCCTGGTCAACCGTCCCCGCCTCATCCTGGCCGACGAGCCCACAGGCAACCTGGACACCAAGACCAGCCACGAGATCATGGAGCTCTTCCGCCAGCTCAACCAGGAACAGGGCATCACCATCGTCTTCGTGACCCATGACCCGGAGACCGCGGACTACTGCCACCGCATCATCCACATCCGGGACGGGCTGGTGGAGCGAGAGGAGAGCCGGACGCCGCCGGCGCAGGCGGCAGCGGAGGAGGGCGTCCATGAAGTTCATTGAGTCCATCCGCATCGCCATGCGGGCCCTGGCGGCCAACAAGCTGCGCAGCGTGCTGACTATGCTGGGCATCATCATCGGCGTGGGCGCGGTGATCACCCTCATGTCCGTGGGGCGGGGGGTGGAGAAGTACGTCACCGACCAGTTCGCCAGCGCAGGGACCAACCTGCTCTTCATCGTGCCGGGGCAACTGGACGACAGCTCTCCACGACACCGCAGCGGCAGCGGGCAACTGACCCTGAGCGACGCCCGGGCCATCGCCGATCCCATGCGGGTGCCGGACGTGGTGGCCGTGGCCCCGGAGGTGACCGGCGGCGCGGTGGTCTCCCGGGGCAAGCAGGACATGCGGGTCACGGTCAGCGGCGTGACGCCGGACTACAGCCTGGTCCGAGCCTGGGAGCCGGCCCTGGGGGACTTCATCTCCCAGACGGACCTGGACGAGCGCAGCCGGGTGGCCGTCATCGGCGTGGACGTCTACCACCAGCTCTTCGATCCCAACGAGTTCCCCCTGGAGCAGACCATCCGCATCAACAACCTGGTCTTCCGGGTCATCGGCGTCATGGAGGAGCGGGGAGGCAGCAGCTTCGGCAACCTGGACGAGATCGTCTTTGTCCCCCTGACCACCGCCCAGGACCGGCTCTTCCGCCGGCGGACGGTGAGCGGCGACTACCGGGTGGACGTGATCTTCGCCTCGGTGAACAGCACGGAGCGCATGGACGCGGCCCAGGAGCAGATCGCGGAGCTCCTGCGGGAGCGGCACGGCATCCGCTACCTGGACGAGGACGATTTCAGCATCATCAACCAGACGGACCTCATCTCCATCTTCGGGGACATCCTGGGCGCGCTGACCCTCTTCCTGGGAGCCATCGCCGGCATCAGCCTGCTGGTGGGTGGCATCGGCATCATGAATATCATGCTGGTCAGCGTCACCGAACGGACCCGGGAGATCGGCCTGCGCAAGGCGGTGGGAGCCAAGCGCCGGGACATCCTGGGCCAGTTCCTCATCGAAGCGGTGACCCTGGCTGTCTTCGGCGGCATCCTGGGGATCCTCATCGGCACCGCCGGCGCGGAGGCCATCAGCGGCTTCCTGGACAACTTCAGCGCGGTGGTGGGCATCGACGCGGTGGTCATCTCCATCCTTTTTTCCATGGCCGTGGGCCTCTTCTTCGGCATCTATCCCGCCTACCGAGCCAGCCAGCTCAATCCCATCGACGCCCTGCGCTATGAATGACCGAATGCACCGAGTGCGTGGCCACCCGCTTCCACAACGCCTGTTCGCCGCCCTGCTGATCGGCCTGCTCCTGCTGGCCGGGTGCAGCCGAGGCCCGGCCCGAGGCGCCCCCACGCCCCTGCCCCCAGAGGTGCGGGTGGAGCAACCCACGCCCGACTTCGGCACGGTCCAGCCCTTGCCCACGCCAGCCGCCACCCCCACGCCGGAGACCAACCCGGCCGCGTTGACCATCCAGGAGATCCTGGCCACCAAGCGGGCCGAGCTGGCCACCGCCACGCCCACCCCCACGCCCCCGAGCCAGCCGCCGGTCCTGGTCCTGCCCACGGTCCTGGGCATCGTGGACCGGGGCAGCGCCCTCTTCTACGCCACGCCCGGGGGAACGGTCCTGGCCACCCT
>CAYQEB010000027.1:0-7235 GCA_964416395.1 uncultured Caldilineaceae bacterium
GGGCGGCTTCATCGAGCCCCTGGTCAAGGAGCTGCCCATGGAGTACGCGGTGGAGATGAACCGCCTGATCCAGCTCCAGATGGAAGGCAGCATCGGCTAACAAGAAAAAGGGACGTAACGGGTGGAGGGAGCAGCGCCATCCGGCGCCATCGGACCGGCCCGCAACCCTGCTCGTTACGTCTTTCCCTTCACTTCCTGAATTTCATGACACGGAGGAACAGCAGACGTGAGTGTGATCACCAGCGGTGAAACCACAGTCCAGGGGACCGCACCTGGGTTTTCCGAAGAGGCCGTGCGGGCCCTCTCCGCCGCCCGCAACGAGCCAGACTGGATGCTGGAGCGCCGCCTCCGAGCCTGGCAGATCTTCCAGTCCTTGCCCTGGCCCAAGCCCACGGACGAGGCCTGGCGGCGCACCCGGCTGACCGGCTTCGAGCTGGACAGCTTCACCCCCTTCGCCACCCCGGGGCCCCGCCAGGAGCGGGCCGAGCTGGACCAGCGCCTGCGCTACGAGCTGGACGAGATGGACAGCTCGGCCAGCCTCATCTTCGACAGCGGCGCCCTCCTCTACCAGGAGGCCCAGACGGACCTGGCCGGCCAGGGGGTCATCTTCCAGGACCTGCAGACCGCGCTCCAGGAGCACCCGGAGCTGGTCCAGAAATACTTCATGACCGAGGCCGTGCTCCCGGACATGAACAAGTTCGTGGCCCTGCACGCCGCCCTGTGGGACACAGGGGTCTTCGTCTACGTGCCCCGGAACGTGCAGGTGGTCCTCCCCCTCCAGGTGATCATGCGCCAGCCCCAGGGCACGGTGGGCGGCTACCATCACACCCTGATCGTGGCCGAGGAAGGGGCCCAGGTGACGGTGGTGGACGATCTCATCGGCGGGGACAAGGGCTTCCAGAACAGCGTGGTGGAGCTGATCCTGCGGGACAACAGCGTGGTCCGCTACATGAACCTGCAGGACTTCGAGCACAACGTCTGGAACTTCCTGAACGGCCGGGCGGTCATGGGCCGGGATACGGACCTGCGCTGGATCCAGGTGAGCTGGGGCAGCCGGCTGACCAAGGCGTTCCTGGACCTGGAGCTGCTGGGCGAGGGTGGCCACGGCGAGCTTCTGGGCCTCTACTTCCCCACAGGCCGCCAGCACATCGACCACCAGACCCTGCAGATCCACAAGGTGCCCAACTGCTTCAGCGACCTGCTCTTCAACGGCGCGCTGAAGGACCACGCCCGCAGCGTCTACATGGGCATCATCAAGGTGCTGCCCGGCGCCCAGAAGACCGACGCCTTCCAGCGCAACGGCAACCTGATCCTGGACGGCACGGCCCGGGCGGACAGCATCCCCGGCCTGGAGATCGAGGCGGACGACGTGCGTTGCACCCACGCCGCCACCGCCGCCCAGGTGGAAGAGGAGTACGTCTTCTACCTCATGGCTCGGGGTTTGACACGCCCCCAGGCTGAGCGTATGATCGTCCAGGGCTTCTTCCAGGAGGTGCTGGACCGGGTGCCCGTGGAGAGCGTCCGGATCAAGCTGGAGCGAGTCATCGAGCGCAAGATCGGTGGTTGACACCCAGGCAGCCGACATCCCGGCGCCTGCCATCCGGTGGTGCACGTCCACACCGGGCCTGACAAACCCATATTCCCTGAAAACGTAATGCGTCCGCCCAGTGCACGCATTGCGTTTTTACGTTTCCCCTCACCAGGGTTCAACCAGGATTCGGGTGAGAGTGAGACTTCCAGAAAGGAGGCAGCCATGAGCGAGTACGCCCATCCCGAGGTGCTTGTGAGCACCGAGTGGGTCGCGCAGCACCTGGACGACCCCAAGGTGCGTCTAGTGGAGAGCAACGAGGATCCCCTGCTGTACGCGACCGGGCACATCCCCGGCGCGGTGAACATCGACTGGCAGGCCGACCTGAACGATCCCGTGATCCGGGACTACATCGGCAAGGACGAGTTCCAGGCCCTGATGCGCCGCAACGGCATCGCCAACGACACCACCGTGGTCTTCTACGGGGACAAGAACAACTGGTGGGCCGCCTACGCCTTCTGGGTCTTCCAGCTCTTCGGCCACACCAACGCCAAGCTCATGGACGGGGGGCGGCGCAAGTGGGTGGACGAAGGCCGACCCTTGACCCGGGAGACGCCCAGCTATCCAGAGACGGACTACGTGGCCCAGGAGCGGGACGACAGCAAGATCCGGGCCTTCCGGGACGAGGTGCTGGCCCACATGGCCGCGGGCAAACCCCTGGTGGACGTGCGCAGCCCAGCCGAGTACCGGGGAGAGCTGCTCCACATGCCCGACTACCCCCAGGAGGGGGCCCTGCGGGGCGGTCACATCCCCGGGGCGGCCAATGTGCCCTGGGCCCAGGCCGCCAACCCGGACGGCACCTTCAAGAGCGCGGAGGAGCTGCGGGCCCTCTACATGGAGCAGCACGGCCTCAAGCCCGACGACGAGGTGGTGGCCTACTGCCGCATCGGCGAGCGAAGCAGCCACACCTGGTTCGTCCTGACCTACCTGCTGGGCTTCGAGAAGGTCCGCAACTACGACGGCTCCTGGACCGAATGGGGCAACGCGGTGCGTCTGCCCATCGAGAAGTAGATCCGAACCACCGAGCAGCACTGCTCATCATCCATCCGGGCGCGGGCGAGGACGTTTCCCCGGCTCGCGTCCAGGGGAGCGCACTTCCATGACCACCCAGGCCCTATCGCCCGATTTCGCCCAGAAACTGACCGAGATCCGCGCCCAGTTCCCGGTGCTGGAACGCCAGGTCCACGGCAAGCCCCTGATCTACCTGGACAACGCGGCCACCACCCAGAAGCCCCTCTCGGTGATCCAGGCCCTGGACGAATACTACCGGCGCTACAACGCCAACGTGCACCGGGGCGTCCACACCCTGAGCGAGGAGGCCACCGGCGCCTACGAGAACGCCCGGCTACGGGTGGCCCGCTTCATCAACGCGCCCAGCCCCAAGCAGGTGATCTTCACCCGCAACGCCACGGAGAGCATCAACCTGGTGGCACACACCTGGGGGCGGGCCAACCTGGGGCCCGGGGATGAGGTGCTCATCACCGAGATGGAGCACCACAGCAACATCGTGCCCTGGCAGATCCTCCAGGAGCAGCTGGGCTTCACCCTGCGCCACATCCCCTTGACCGACCAGGGGACCCTGGACCTGAGCCAGCTGGACGGCCTGGTGAACGAACGCACCAAGCTGGTCAGCTTCGTCCACGTGAGCAATGTCCTGGGCACGGTCAACCCGGTGGCCAGGCTGGTGGAGGCGGCCCAGGCCGTGGGGGCGAAGGTGCTCATCGACGCGGCCCAGAGCGTGCCCCACATGCCGGTGGACGTCCAGGCCCTGGGCGCGGACTTCGTGGTCTTCAGCGGCCACAAGATGGCCGGGCCCACGGGCATCGGCGTGCTCTACGGCCGGCGGGAGCTCCTGGAGGCGATGCCCCCCTTCCTGGGAGGCGGGGACATGATCCGGGAGGTGAAGCTGAGCGGCAGTCGCTGGAACACCCTGCCCTACAAGTTCGAGGCCGGGACCCCCTCCATCGCCCAGGGCATCGGTCTGGGGGCGGCAGTTGACTATTTGAACCAGGTGGGGGTAGACTGGATCTGGGAGCACGAGCGGGCCCTGGTCCGTTACGCCTATGGGCGGATGAGCCAGGTGGAAGGGCTGCGCATCCTGGGGCCCGGGCCAGAGGAGCGGGGCGGCCTCATCGCCTTCACCCTGGAGGGGGTCCACCCCCATGACCTGGCCGCCATCCTGGACATGGACGGCATCGCCATTCGGGCCGGGCACCACTGCGCCCAGCCCCTCCACGACCGGTACGGCATGGTGGCCAGCGCTCGGGCCAGCTTCTACCTCTACAACACCCTGGAAGAGGTGGACAAGCTGGTGGCTGGTCTGGAGAAAGCGGTGGACGTCTTTGCCCTGTAGCCGCCGGTGATCCAGGCTGGGGCCGCATGTTTTGGCAGCGAGTTTTGGAAGGCGAGGACGCATGGATCAACTCTACCGAGAAGCCATTATCGATCACTACAAACACCCCCGCCGCAAGGGGCACCTGGCGGAGCCGGACATCCACTACCACGACACCAATCCCTTCTGTGGGGACGAGGTGACCATCGAGCTGAAGGTGGAGGATGGGGTGGTGGTGGACGCGGCCTTCGACGGCCGGGGATGCGCCATCAGCCAGGCCAGCGCCAGCATGATGATGGAGGAGATCATCGGCATGTCCGTGGAGGAGCTGCGCCAGTGGGGCAAGGAGGACATCCTGGACATGCTGGGCATCGAGATCGGGCCGGTGCGGCTGAAGTGCGCCCTCCTGCCCCTGAAAGCCCTCAAGGCCGGTCTCTGGGGGTTGGAGGAGTGGCCGGAGTAGCGGGGCTGGGGGCCCGAACCGGGCGTCAACGAGATTGCCTGGCAGCGGCCGTTCGCGGAAACGCTCAATCGTGGAAGCATCCAATCGAACCCACACAGCAACTGGAGCAAGGTTTTCATGGCCGAGTTTGTGAAGGTGGCCACCCGGGACGAACTGCCCGAGGGGGCCCGGAAGGTGGTGATCGTCGAGGATGTGAGCATCGCGCTCTTCAACTGCGATGGCCAGATCTACGCCATCGAGGACGTCTGCACCCACGACGGCGGCCCCCTGGCGGAAGGGGAGCTGCTCCCTGGCTGCCAGGTCCAGTGCCCTCGCCACGGCGCCCGCTTCGACATCCGCACGGGCGCGGCCCTCAGCTTTCCCGCCTTCGAGCCCACCCGGGCCTTCCAGGTGCGCATCGAGGGCGATGACGTGTACGTGGAAGCGCCGTACTGACCCGTCCCGGGCCGATTCACGGCTGAACACTTAACTTTTCTCGGGAGGAACCGATGGAGCAGGAGCAGAACGAGCTGGAAAAGAGCGCCGCACAGGCCGGTGCAGAGGAAGCCCAGGAAACCCAGCCGGCGGGCGAGCTGCCCACGCCGGAGCAGATCCGGGAGGTGATCCGGGCCAAGGTGCGGGATCCGGAGCTGATGATGAACATCGTGGACCTGGGGCTGATCTACGACATCAAGGTGACCCCGGAGCGCACCGCGGAGATCACCATGACCCTGACCAGCCCCGGCTGCCCGGCTGGCCCCCAGATCATCACCGAGACCCAGCGGGCCATCCACATGGCCTTCCCAGAGCTGGACGAGGTGAACATCCACCTGGTCTGGACGCCTTTCTGGAACCCGGACATGATGTCCCAGGAGGCGAAGGACGAGCTGGGCATCTTCTGAGCCCGGGCCCACTGGGGTCCACCGCGCCGAGGCGGCGAACCGAAGCAGACGCGAGAACGCCACCTGGATTCGTCCAGGCGGCGTTCTTGGTTTCTCGGAGCAGCTTGCGGGGTGCTTCGACACTCCCTGGCTTTCGAAACGCTCGGACTTTCGAAACGCTCGGGCAGCTTGTGCCCTACCCTGACTGCTTCTGCTGCTCGGCCAGTTTCTTCTTCTCCTCCTCCACCAGCACCCGACGCAGGAACTTGCCCACCTGGCTCTTGGGCAGCTCGCTGCGGAACTCCACCAGCTTGGGCACCTTGTAGGGGGCCAGCCGCTCCTTGCAGAAGGCGATGATCTCCTCCACCGTGGCCCCTTCCCCTTCCTTCAAGACGATGTAGGCCTTCACCGTCTCCCCTCGCTTGGGATCCGGCACGCCGGCCACCACCGCTTCCAGGACCTTGGGGTGCATGTAGAGGACCTCCTCCACCTCCCGGGGCACGATGTTGTAGCCGCTGGCGATGATCAGGTCCTTCTTGCGGTCCACGATGTAGAAATAGCCCTCGTCGTCCATCTTGGCGATGTCCCCGGTGTGGAGCCAGCCCTCGGGGTCGATGGTCTGGGCCGTCTCGTCCGGCCGATTCCAGTAGCCTTTCATGATCTGGGGGCCCCGGGCCACCAGCTCCCCTTCCTCGCCCTGGGCCAAGGGGGTGTAGGTGCCGTCCGGGTTGGCGTCCAGGGCCACGATGGCGATCTCGGTGGAGGGGAGGGGCAGGCCCACGGAGCCAGCCTTGCGTTTGCCGTTGATGGGGTTGGCCGTGAGCACCGGGGAGGTCTCGGTGAGGCCGTAGCCTTCCACCAGCTTGCCGCCGGTGATGGCCTCGAACTTCTCCTGGATCTCCACAGGCAAGGGCGCGCCGCCAGAGAGGCAGGCCTTCACCGAGCGCAGGTTGTACTCCGTCACCCGGGGGTGGTTGACGATGGCGATGTACATGGCCGGCACCCCGGGGTAGAGGGTGATCTGCTCCCGGTGGATGATCTCCAGGATGTGGTCCGTGTTCCGGGGGTCGGGGATCACCACCAGCTCGCCCCCGGCGAACATGTTGAAGAGCATGCCCACGGTCATGCCGTAGACGTGGAAGAAGGGGAGCGCGCCCAGGGTCTTCTCCTTGCCGTACTCCAGCTGGGTCATCCAGGCGTCCAGCTGCAGCACGTTGGAGACCAGGTTCTTGTGGGTGAGCATGGCGGCCTTGGGCACGCCGGTGGTGCCGCCGGTGTACTGGAAGAGCACCACGTCGTCCGGGTTCACGTCGATGCTGGGCGGGGTGGGGGAGGCGCCTCGCAGCAGATCGTAGAAGCGGTGGATGCCCGGTTCGGCTGGCACGTCCGTCATCATGCCGCTCTTGCGCAGCTGCTTCTCCACCATGCCCTTGAAGGGGAAGCCCAGGCTGCTGGAGACGTCTGTGACGATCACGTGCTCCACCCCTGTGCTCTCCTTGATCTTGGCGAAGCGCTCGTAGAGACCGCTGAGCAGGAGGATGGCGTGGGCTCCGCTGTCCTTGAGCTGGTGTTCCAGCTCCCGGGGGGTGTAGGTGGGGTTGGTGTTGACCACGGTGCAGCCGGCCTTGAGCGCGCCGTAGAAGGCGATCACCTGCTGGGGGATGTTGGGCAACATCACGGAGATGCGATCCCCCGGCTTCATGCCGATGCTGTGCAGGGCCGCGGCGAAGCGGTTGGTCGCCTCCTGGAACTCCCGGTAGGTCATCTTGGACTGGATGGCCAGCCCCAGGGGCAGGTACTTGAGGAGCATCCGCACTGCGATCTGGTTGGGGTGCTTCTGGGCGGAGGCATCCAGGGTGTCGTGCAGCAGCTGTCCGTCGTAGACGATCTCCGCCGGTACGTCTGGTTCGTAGTTGGCTAGCCAGGGCTTCTGATCGTAGACGCTCATTTTCCTCGCTCCTTGTGGTTGCGCGTGTGCTCTGGGTGGGGACA
>CAYQEB010000027.1:7335-13071 GCA_964416395.1 uncultured Caldilineaceae bacterium
CCCTGTGGGGCCAGTCTGGCCAAGGCCTGCTCCCACGGGGTTCGCCCTGGGTTGCGGGCCATCCCCCTCTTTCCAGAAGCATGTAGCGCCCTGTCCATTGGATCCGCCGGAGCAGGCATCCACCAGGGCATCCACCAAGGGGTGAAACCATGTTCAAGAAACTCATGTCGTTCCTGGGCAAGAAGGCCGCCTCCGCGCAGCGGGCCAACATGGAGCGCAGCCGGGGCGGCTTCGGCGGCCCGGAGGAATCCACAGAGCCCAAGCCGCGCCCCATCCACGTGACGGACCAGGACTTCCAGGAGAAGGTGCTGGAGAGCGGCAAGCTGGCCGTGGTGGACTTCTGGGCCGACTGGTGTGGTCCCTGCCACGTCATGGCCCCCAACATCGACTACCTGGCCGAGGATTACCACGAGCGGGTGGTGGTGGCCAAGCTGGATGTGGACGCCAACCCAGCCACGCCCCAGAAGTACGGCATCATGGGCATCCCCACCCTGATCTTCTTCGCCGGCGGCCAGGAGGTGGACCGGCATGTGGGCATCATGCACTTCGAGCAGCTGACCCGCAAGGTGGACGAGCTCCTGGCCCAGCACGCGCCTCAAGGGGAAGGGGGCTAGGCTCGGCCGCCCGGGTGGCTGCCCGCCCGATCAGCTGGCCCTCCAATCACCAACACCCAATCACCGGAGACGATTCCATGCGGATGTCCAAACTTTTCTTCCAGACCCTGCGAGAGGTCCCCGCGGACGCGGAGATCGCCAGCCATCGACTCCTCCTCCGGGCCAGCATGGTGCGCCAGGTGGCCGCAGGCATCTTCGAGTACCTGCCCCTGGGCCAGCGGGTCAAGCAGAAGGTGGAGCAGATCATGCGGGAGGAGATGAACGCCATCGAAGGGCAGGAGATCACCATGCCCATCGTCCAGCCCGCGGAGCTCTGGCAACGCAGCGGCCGCTGGTACGAGATCGGCGACGACATGGCCCGTTTCAAGGACCGCAACGGCCGGGACTACTGCCTGGGCATGACCCACGAAGAGGTGATCACCGACCTGGTGGCCCAGACGGTGAACAGCTACCGGCAGCTCCCCTTCATGCTCTACCAGATCCAGACCAAGTTCCGGGACGAGCCCCGGCCCCGAGGCGGGCTGATCCGGGTGCGGGAGTTCACCATGAAGGACGGCTACTCCTTCCACGCGGACTTCCAGGGGCTGGACGCCTACTACCCCCGGGTCTACCAGGCCTACCTGAACATCTACCAGCGCTGCGGCCTGGAGGTCATCGCGGTGGAGAGCGACACAGGCATGATGGGGGGCACCATGGCCCACGAGTTCATGGCCCTGACCCCCGTGGGCGAGGACACCATCATCATCTGCGACCAGTGCGGCTACAAGGCCAACCGCCAGGTGGCCACCTTCCGCAAGCCCGAGCCGCCCCAGGAGGAGCCCCTGCCCCTGGAGGAGGTCCACACCCCGGGCGCCCACACCATCGCCGAGTTGGCCGCCTTCCTGGACATCCCCGAGAGCCGCACGGCCAAGGCCGTCTTCCTGGTGGCCGAGGTGGAGGA
Source organism: uncultured Caldilineaceae bacterium (assembly GCA_964416395.1). Taxonomy (GTDB): domain Bacteria; phylum Chloroflexota; class Anaerolineae; order Caldilineales; family Caldilineaceae; genus S144-5. Next base: position 8,890 of record CAYQEB010000027.1, read on the forward strand.
CGAGGCGGGCCAGCCCCAGGAGAAGTTCGTCTTCGCCGTGGTGCGGGGAGATATGGAGCTGAACGAGACCAAGCTGGCCAACGTCATCAAAGCCCGCCGCCTGCGCCCAGCCCGGCCTGAGGAGATCCAGGCCATCGGCGCGGAGCCCGGCTTCGGCTCCCCCATCGGCATCCAGCGGGACAAGGTGCTGGTGGTGGTGGACGACCTGGTGGCCCGTAGCCCCAACCTGGTGGCCGGAGCCAACAAGCCCGACACCCACTACCGCAACGTCAACTACGGCCGGGACTTCACCGCGGACATCGTGGCCGACATCGTGGCCGCGGCGGAGGGCTATCCCTGCCCGGTCTGCGGCCACCCCCTGCGGGCGGAACGGGGCGTGGAAGTGGGCAACATCTTCAAGCTGGGCACGAAGTACGCAGAGGCCATGGGCGCCACCTATCTGGACGAGAAGGGGGAGTCCCACCCCATCGTCATGGGCTGCTACGGCATCGGCACAGGGCGGCTCATCGCCAGCGTCATCGAGCGCAGCCACGATGAGCATGGCATCATCTGGCCCGTGAGCATCGCCCCCTACCACGTGGCCCTGGTGAGCCTGGCCACGGCCAAGGCGCCCGAGGTGGCCCAGGCCGCGGACGCCATCTACCAGCAACTCAGCCAGGCCGGGGTGGAGGTCCTCTACGACGACCGGGACGAGCGGGCCGGGGTCAAGTTCAACGACGCGGATCTCATCGGCCTGCCCATCCGGGTGACGGTGGGGGGCCGGGGGCTGAAGAAGGGCGTGGTGGAGCTGAAGTTCCGCCGCAGCGGCGAGAGCCGGGAGATCCCGGTGGCGGACGTGGTGGCCGGGGTGCAGGCCGCGCTGGAGGAGGAGTGGGCCTGGATCCGCTCCCTGCCCAAAGAAGAGGTCCCAGCCCAATGACCGGGCCCCTGGCTTGGTGGCAGAAGGGCATCGTCTATCAGATCTACCCCCGCTCCTTCCAGGACAGCAACCGGGACGGCATCGGTGACCTGCCCGGCATTCAGCGCCGCCTGGACTACCTGGCTTCCCTCCATGTGGAGGCGATCTGGCTCTCCCCCATCTTCCCCTCCCCCATGGCCGACTTCGGCTACGACGTGGCCGACTACACCGGCGTGGATCCCATCTTCGGCCGCATGGAGGATTTCGACCGACTCCTGGCCGCCTGCCACCAGCGAGGGTTGAAGCTCCTCCTGGACCTGGTCCCCAACCACACCTCGGACCAGCATCCCTGGTTCCTGGAGAGCCGGAGCAGCCGGGACAACCCCAAACGGGACTGGTACATCTGGCGAGATCCGGCCCCAGGCAGCACGCCGGAGAACCCCATCCCGCCCAACAACTGGCTCAGCTTCTTCGGCGGACCGGCCTGGACCTACGACCCGGCCACAGGCCAGTTCTACCTGCACCAGTTCCTCAAGGAACAGCCGGAGCTCAACTACCGCAATCCCCAGGTCCTGGCTGCCATGCTGGACGTCATGCGCTTCTGGCTGGAGAAGGGCGTGGACGGCTTCCGGGTGGACGTGATCTGGCTGATGATGAAGGACCCGGCGTTCCGGGACGAGCCGCCCAACCCCGACTGGGACGGGGTGGATCCCCACGACAGCCTCCTCCACATCTACACCCAGAACCTGCCCGAAGTCCACGAGATCATCCGCCAGATGCGGGCGGTCATGGACGAGTTCAGCCAGCGCACCGGCCAGGAGCGGGTGATGATCGGCGAGATCTACCTGCCCATCCCCGAGCTGGTGACCTACTACGGCGCCCACCTGGACGAGTGCCACCTGCCCTTCAACTTCCACCTGCTGGACACCCCCTGGGAAGCCCAGGCCGTGCGTCGCCTGGCCGACGAGTACGAGGCCGCCCTGCCCCCCGGCGCCTGGCCCAACTGGGTCCTGGGCAACCACGACCGGCATCGGGTGGCCAGCCGCCTGGGACAGGCCCAGGCCCGGGTGGCCCAGATGCTCCTCCTCACCCTGCGGGGAACGCCCACCTGCTACTACGGGGACGAGATCGGCATGGAGGATGTGCCCATCCCCTTGGCGCAGATGCAGGATCCCCGGGCCTTGAACCAGCCGGAGATCGCCCACATCGTGGGCCGGGACCCGGAGCGCACGCCCATGCAGTGGGACGACTCGCCCCACGCCGGCTTCTGTGACCCGGACGTGGAGCCCTGGCTGCCCCTGGCCCCGGACTACCGGACCCGCAACGTGAAGGTCCAATCCCAGGATCCTGCATCCATGCTCAGCCTCTTCCGGGCCCTCGCCCGCCTGCGCCAGGCGGAGCCCGCCCTGCACGGAGGCCGCTACCAGGCTGTGGAGGCCCAGGAGCACCCGGAGCAGGTCCTGGCCTACCTGCGGGAAGCGGGGGCTCAGCGTTTTCTGGTGGTGCTGAACTTCGGTGACGACGCCTACACCTTAAATTTCGGCTCTGTGGCATCCAGTGGTACGATTGAGGTTGCCACCGACATGCAACATAGCGGAACTGTGGCCCTGGATCGACTTGCCTTGCAAGGAAACCAGGGCCTGCTCATCCGCCTGGCCCCAGCTTGACCGGGGTTGGGTCGGTCGAGTCTGGCCAATAGTGTCGGCCGCCAGCGCGCCACAGCGCTTGGTGCAAGAACCCGACACGACATCACCTGTTAAAGACCATCACCTGTTAAAGACCATCACCTGTAGAGGAGGAATCGCCATGATTGTGGGTGTCCACAAAATGGAGAAGCTGTTCCGGGAAGCCGCCAGCCTGGACGTGGACAAGAACGACCTGAAGCGGCTGTCCGACCTGGTGGGCAAAAAGCTGAACGACCTGCTCATCATCGGGGTCCGCAACGCCAGCTACAACGCTCGGGACCTGATCATGGAGCCGGATCTGCCCCTGACCAAGGGCTTCCTGGAGACCATGCAGGGCTTCCGCAAGCTGGAGAGCGAGCTGGAGCTGCAGCCCATCCTGGATCACCTGGCCCAGTACCCACCCCTGGAGCGGGAGCCCAGCGCGGACGTCCTGGAGCTGCTGCCGGACATTGTGGGCACGCTCATCGTGGTGGCGGCCCGCACCATGAAGGTCCTGGACCCGCGGGTGGTCAATCCGGACACGGAAATGTGGGAGCGGGTGGAGCAGATCATGGATCTGACCCTGTAGCCGCGTGCTTTGCAGCGCGATCTCCTTGAGGCGGGCTTTGTAAGCAGAGTCCCATTGAAATTTGTCCGTCCACGGGTATAATCAACCACAGGCATAATCAAACCGTATGACCGTCCTCCTGGCCCTGAGGATTTGACCTGAGCACAAGGGTCCAGCGAGAGCGGATAGCAACAGAAACAGGGAGAACCCGTTGCGTTCTCGTCATAGAGGTCAACGGCGACTTCTGTGAGGGCGGGTGCAGACAGCGAACAAAGGCGTTGGCTCTCTGCATCCGCTTCCCATCCGGCCCCAAGACGGGGCGTCCACGGACGAGGCAGAGGCGATCCCCCGGGATCGCCCACAACGGTTCGCCCCAAGGCCACACCGGCAAACCCATAGCGAAAGGAGGCAACGTTGGCTATCCTGCAGGTCAATGCTCGACCAGCGCAACGTGACCACTGGCCGTCACGGTCCCAAGGATGGGAGAACAGAGGCCACTACTTCTCGAACGTCTCCGTGCACCCCAACCCGCAGATGCACCGGCTTGGCGCACGGTTTTCGTTTCTCCCCCACTCCCCCGGACAGGTCGATGGCTCGGCACAGCCCAACGGCCAGACCGACATGTTCCAACAACAGCCGAAAGATCCACAAGAGACCAGCACCAGCCAGGAGATCGTCTGGACCCTGACCCCGGCCATCACGGTGGGGCGGGCCATCATCTCGGCCAGCCAGCGCCTGAGCGAGGCCGGCTGCGACACGCCGCGCCTGGATGCCCAGGTGATCCTGGCCCATGTCCTCGGCCAGGACCGAAGCTGGCTCTTCGCCCACCACGAGTACCAGCTGAGCGACCAGGAGATCGAGCGCTACACCGAGCTCATCGCCCGCCGCGCCCGGCGAGAGCCCGTGGCCTACCTCATCGGGCGCAAGGAGTTCTACGGCCTGGAGTTCCTGGTGGACCGGCGGGTGCTCATTCCTCGACCGGAGACGGAGCTGCTGGTGGACGCGGCGCTGGGCCAGATCGCCAGCCGCAGCCAGGAGCCTGTCCTGGTGGC
>CAYQEB010000027.1:13171-26619 GCA_964416395.1 uncultured Caldilineaceae bacterium
TACAGCGGCCACGACCGTCTGGTGACCATCGAGCTCTGAGCCCTCGGCCGGGCCTGGGAAGCGGAAACGGGACTGGCCAGTGCCGCTCCTCCGTGAATGCAAAAAGAGACGCCCTCCCTGGGGAAGGCGTCTCTTCGCGTGTGCGGCTGGGGCCAGAGGATGTCACCCCTCTTGCTGCCAGAAGGTCTCCGGGCGGAAGGTCAGCATGCGCAGGCCGTTGAGCACGACGATGAGGGTGCTCCCTTCGTGGCCCACCACGCCCAGGGGCAGGGGCATCTGGAAACCGTTCACCAGGGCGGGCCCCAGGAGGGTGGCGCTGATCAGGGCGACGATCACCCCCACGGAAAAGACGATGTTCTGGCGCACGATGCGGTTGGCCCGACGGCTCAGCTCCAGGGCGAAGGGGATCTTGCTCAGATCGTCGGCCATGAGCACCACGTCCGCGGTCTCCAGGGCCACGTCCGTGCCCGCGGCGCCCATGGCAATGCCCACGGAGGCAGTGGCCAGGGCCGGGGCGTCGTTCACCCCATCCCCCACCATGCCCACTTCGCCTTCCTCCACCAGCTTGCAGGTCACCTCCACCTTCTGCTCCGGCAGCAGCTCGCTGTAGACATCCTCCGGGTGGATGCCCACCTGCCGGGCGATGTTCTCGGCCACGATGTGGTTGTCCCCGGTGAGCATGACGATGCGTCGGATCCCCAGGCTGCGCAGGCGCTGGATGGTCTCTCGGGCGTTGGCCCGCACCGTGTCGGCCACGGCCAGGTAGCCCACCACCTCCCAGTCCCGATCCTCGCCCAGGGTGTCCTCCACCGTGCTGCGCCGCACCACCAGCATGGCCGTCTTCCCCTGTTTCTGCAGCTGCTCGCCGATCATGCGGATGGCCGGGGAGAGGTCCATCTCCTGGCTCAGGAAGAGCTTGTCGTTGCCGATGTAGATGATCTCCTGGCGGTCGCCCCGGTCGAAGATGGCCTGGATGCCGTGGCCGGCGATGGCCCGGAACTCCCGGGGCTCCTCCAGCTCCAGCTCCGCCTCCTGGGCGGCCCGCAGGATGGCCTGGGCGATGGGGTGTTCGCTCAGGGCCTCGGCGCTGGCCGCGATGCGCAGCACCTCTTCTCGGCTGTAGCCGGTCAGGGGCACCACATCCGTGACCACCGGCTTGCCGTGGGTCAGGGTGCCCGTCTTGTCGAAGGCCATGAGGTCCAGCTCCGCGGTCTTTTCCAGATAGGCCCCACCCTTGAAGAGCACGCCGCCCCGGGCCGCGGCCGCGATGGCGCTGAGGATGCTGGCCGGGGTGCTGATGATCAGGGCGCAGGGGCTGGCCACCACCAGCAGAGTCATGGCCCGGTAGATGGTGCGGCTGAAGGGTTCGTCTATAAAGAGCCAGGGGATGACGATGGCCAGGATGGTGGCCCCGACCACCATCAGGGTGTAGGGCTGGCTGAAGCGGTCGATGAAGCGCTGGGTGGGGGCCGCGTCCTCCTGGGCCTCCTCCACCAGCTGGATGATCTTGCTCAGGGTGCTCTCCGAGGCCAGCTTGGTGGTGCGCACCTCCAGGGCGCCTTCCCCGTTGATGGTGCCGGAGTAGACCTCGTCCCCGGGCGTCTTGTAGACGGGCACGCTCTCCCCTGTGATGGGGCTCTGGTCCACCGTGCTGGCCCCCTTGACCACCACGCCGTCCACCGGGAAACGCTCCCCGGGCTTGACCAGCACCACGTCCCCCAGCTGCAGGGACTCCACCGGCACCTCCACCACGGCGCCGTTGCGGCGGAGCAGGGCCGTCTCCGGGCGCAGCTCCACCAGCTCCTCGATGGCCCGGCGGGTGCGGTCCATGGCGAACTCTTCCAGGGCGCCGCTCAGGGTGAAGAGGAAGAGCAGGAGGGCGCCCTCCTCCCACTCGCCGATGGCGGCGGCCCCCAGGGCGGCGGTGATCATCAGGAAATCGATGTTCAGCTCCCCGTTGCGGGCGTCCTCGATGGTGCCCATGAGGCCGGTGTAGCCGCCGGCCGCGAAGGCCACGATGGCCGAGAGGGTCACAGCCCAGTCGGGCAGCGCGCCGGTGACCGAGCCGCCGATCCAGCCCACCAGCAGGGCCACCAGGGTGATGGCGGCCAGCACCAGGGCGTAGTTCTGCTTCCAGAGCCCCAGGACGGCGCTCAGCGGCTTCGTCCGCTTCGGTGGTTTCTTCGCCAACACGGATTCCATGGGTTGGGTGGTCATGCGGCCTGTTTCTCCTTCGTGCTCCTGGCTGTGAATGGTTGAACTGGGCGGTGTCTCGTCCGGAAAGCCCCGGCTGCGAGCCGAGGTCGGCTACGTTTCGCGAAGCTGCTGGCGGATCTCCGCCCGCTTCTGGGCCTGGCACTCCGGGCAGAAGCCCAGGATCTCCATCTTCTTGGTCACAGGTTGGAAGCCCGTCTCCGCGCGGATGGTCGCCATCAACTCATCTGCCTCTGGTTCTCCCTCGTAGTCGAAAACCCGGTGGCAGCGCAGGCAGACCAGGTTGATGTGGGGGGCGGGATCCGTCTCGTAGCGGGTCTGCTCGTTGCCGGCGTCGATGGGCACGATCGCGCCCACATCCCGCAGGGCGTTGAGGGTGTTGTAGACCGTGGCCAGGCTGATCTCCGGGTGCTCCTGGGCCACCCCTTCGTAGACCTGGTAAGGGGTGGGGTGTTCCCGGGTCTGGGCCAGGTATTCACAGATGGCCCGGCGCTGGCCGGTGATCCGGTGTCCGCTCTGTTTCAGGGCGGTGAGGAAGCGCTCTTTCTTGTCCATGAGGTCTCTCGTCCATGAGCGATGCTGCCCTTGCGGCAGATTTGAGAAAACAGAAAATTTAGAACCATTCTAATTAACTGGGCTCATTGTACCAGATCCCTTCGGGGTTGTCAAGTACTTTAGAATGGTTCCAGGTTTCTGGGGCCGAGGTTCGGTCGCTGGTGCGTCGAATCCCGCTTGGCAGTATAATGGCAGAGAATGACGGCAGAGGCGCGTCACAGTGGCGGAGGCACACGATACCGCTGGAGGCACGCTCAGGAAGCACACGCGCGGAAAAAAACACATTGAGCAGAGCCAATCCAAAAGCGAGGAAAGGAAAGGATCATGCGAGCGAATCGGTTGCGGCAGATCTGGGAGGCGGGGGGAACGGTGCTCAACGGCTGGCTGCAGCTGAACAGCCCCTACGCGGCGGAGATCATGGCCCACCAGGGCTGGGATAGCCTCACCATCGACATGCAGCACGGACCAGTGGCCTACCGGGACACCCTGGCCATGCTGCCGGCCATCGCCACCACGGAGACGGCGCCCCTGGCGCGGGTGCCCTGGAACGAGCCGGGCATCATCATGAAGATGTTGGACGCGGGGTGCTATGGGATCATCTGCCCCATGGTCAACAGCCGGGAGGAGGCCCTGGCCTTCGTGGGAGCCTGCCGATACCCGCCCCTGGGCTTCCGCAGCTACGGGCCCAACCGGGCGCGCCTCTACGCAGGGCCGGACTACCCGGAGCGAGCCAACGAGACGGTGGTCGCCATGGCCATGATCGAGACCGCGGACGCCCTGGCCAACCTGGACGGCATCCTCAGCGTGCCGGGCCTGGACGCCATCTACGTGGGGCCTGCGGACCTGAGCCAGAGTCTGGGGCTGATCCCCCCGGCGGGGCTGGCCCACCCCACGATCCTGGAGGCCTTGGAGCGCATCCTGGAGGCCGCGGCCCGGCACCACATCGTGCCAGGCATCCACACCGGCTCTGTGGAGGAGGCGCTGGCTATGCAGGAGCTGGGCTTCCGCTTCTGCACCGTCCTCTCCGATGCGGGGTTGTTGGCCCGGGCCGCGGCCGGGGTGGTGGCCGGGGTCAAGCGGGGATCCGGGGGCGAGGAGTCCGGTGCTGGGCCCTACTGAGTTCCCGAGAGCCCACCAAACAGAAATCGCCCGCTGTCACGAGGACGGCGGGCGATTGGTTTCTGTGGCGTCTGTTCGACGGCAGGCGGGCTCTAGTTCTGGACCTGGATGGTGACCCGGCAGGGGGGTGGGTAGTTGCCTGTCTGGTCCACCACGGTGAGCTGGATAGTGTAGGCGCCGTTGGCCACCGCACTGCTGGCGAAGGTGCCCAGTTGGCCGTTCTCCACCGGGCTCTGGCCGCCGTCGAAGTAGACGTAGCCGTTCTCCGCGTTCGCGCCGGGTGCGAACTCCAGCTTGTAGAAGTTGAACTGTTCGTGGACGGCCCGGCCCAGGATGGCCACGTTGCCGCTCACCACCTGGTTCACCCCGGGGGAGGTGATCACGGCCCGAGGATCCGGGCAGACCGGCGCCACCACCACTGGCTCGGGCGGGGGAGGCGGCTCCGTGGGCGCCACCGCAGGGACAGGTGTGGGCGGTGGCGGGGCGGGCGTGTCCGTGGGGGTGGGGAACGGCGTGGGGGTGTCTGTGGCTGTGGGGGGCGGTGGCGTGGGCGTGTCCGTGGCCGTGGGTGGGAGAGGCGTGGGGGTGGGGGTGTCCGTGGGCGGGATCACCACCACCGGATTCGGGGTGACGCCTCCCTGGTTTCCTCTGCTGTTGCTGTCCGTGTTGCCGGTGGCGCCCCCACCGGATGCGCCGTCGCCTGTGCTCACCTGTGGAGATGCCGACGCCACCGGTTGGGCCGCTGCGATGGGAGTGATCTGGCTGGCTCGGGAGGCCCGGGCGATGCGGGTCTGGATGCTCTGGACCGTGGCGGCCACGTTGTCGCCGATCTGTCGGAAGCCCCACCAGATGCCGAAGAGCACCAGGGCGATCAGGGCCATGGTCAACAGAGGACCGACCCAGCTGCGGCTGGCCTCGGCCAGGTCCGCCAGATGAGCCGTGATAGGCGTCTCCTCCAGGTCCACATCCTTGGGCCGGTAGTCCACCTCCCGGACTGGGGGCAGGGTGGTTCCGGCGCTGGTGTCGGCCAGGGCCTGGAGCAGCTCCGGATCCAACATGGCCCGGCGTCGCTCCATCAGCTCTTCTGGATCCAGGCCCAGGAAGAGGGCATAGTTGCGGAGAAAGCCTCGCCCCACCACTTCCCCGGGCAGGAGGTGCCACTCATCGGCCTCCAGAGCGGCCAGGTACTTCTGGCGGATGCGGGTGACTTCCTCCACCTCGGCCAGGGAGACGCCCAGGGCGTCCCGCTGTTCCCGCAGGATGGCGCCCAGGGTCTGCATGGCCGAGGTTCCTCTGGCTCCGTTGTCCCGGGCGGTTCCTGCTGTGGTCCGTCGTTCTTGTGGTCGTTCCATATTGCCCTGGCGTCGTTTTTCTCCAAAGCTCACCCACCACGCGTGCGCACAGATCGGACGGCGCCTCTGGAGAGGCGGCCTGGGGGCGTGCACACGGTCGGGGGATGAGCATCGCTCACCTTTGGCACAATCGTGGGTCTTCCTGGGCAGGCATGGGCCCTGTCCTGGGGAAAACTGCCCACATTTTAACACAGGCTCAGGAATTCCTTCAATTCGAGGGCAAGTCCTGGACGAGGGGCTGGGGCTTGCTTGATCTGCTGGGACCTGCTCCCTCTTTGGCGGCCTCGGCTCAAGGCCGCGGCAGGCGTCTGCCTGGTCAACCCTGCCTGGCCCGGCCCTCTTCGGCGCACTTTCCCGCCTGTCCAGATTGACAGGCCCAGCCCCTGGGGTACAATGGGACCGCGCAGATACCCGAACGCCTGCTCCCAGGCGGGTCCAGAGGATGGCAGGGCATGGCGAAGCCCAGTTCCAGCAGCAAAACCAAACCCCGATCCAAGACCAAAGGCCGGTCGAAGCCCAGGCAAGGCTCCCTGCTCCACCGCCTGCAGCGGATCTTCAACCTGGTCCGTCTGCTGGCCGTGTTGCTTCTGCTGCTCATCGTGGGCCGGGCCGCTGGCTACGCGTTGCCGGGGCTGGAGAACCTGACCCGGCGGGGGAGCTGGTTCCCCGCAGGGGGAGCCCACGTGGCCCTGATCCTGGGCCATGCCGGCTCGGACACCGGGGCCATCTGCACCGACCCGGAGGGTCGCCCCACGCTGACAGAGGCGGCCATCACCCGGGAAGTGGGGGAGTTGGTCGCCCAGAAGCTGCGCCGGGCCGGGGCCCAGGTGACGCTCCTGGAGGAGTACGATCCCCGGCTGGAGGGCTTGCAGGCGGATCTGCTCCTCAGCCTCCACGCGGACAGCTGCATCGACGCCAGCGGCTACAAGGCCGCCCGCAGCCAGGAGAGCCGCATCCCCCAGGTGGAGGATCGGATCCTGGCCTGCATCGACCGGGAGTATTCCGCAGCCACCGGCCTCCCTGCCCATCCCAACACCGTGACCCACAACATGACCCTCTACCACGCCTTCCGCCGGGTGGATCCGGAGACCCCGGCCGCCATCCTGGAGATGGGCTTCCTGGGCGGGGACCAGGCGCTGCTCACCGAGCATCCGGAGACGGTGGCCCGGGGCGTGGTGGAGAGCATCCTCTGCTTCCTGAACCCGGAGGAGATATCCTCCTCGCCCTGACAGCCTGGGCGCCGTCAACCCTCTATGTCACTCCTCTCTCCCCTTCCCGGCCCTTCTGAGGTCTGCTTTTTCCAACGGCTGGCCCCGAGGATACGCCTCGAAGATGCGTCCCACAGTCGAAAAACGGACAAACAAAAACGGACGGCGTCGAGAAACGACACCGCCCGTTGTCTTGGCAAATCTTGGTGGAGCGTAGAAACGCAGGGGCTGGTTTCATCACCCCCAATATTTGCTGATTAGCCGACGACTTCGACCTCCGAAGCCGCGAGCCCCTTGGGGCCCTGGGTGATCACGAAGGTGACTCGCTGACCCTCCTCCAGGTTCCGGAAGCCATTGCCCATGATGGCGCTGTAGTGGACGAACACATCGTCCCCGCCATCCCACTCAATGAAACCGAAACCCTTGGTGGTGTTGAACCACTTCACTCGACCTTCGACACGCTCACTCATTTGGTACTCCTTTGGTACTGAGGAAAGAAAGAAACTATTAACTGCTCACCAGTGTGCCGAGAGAGCGCCCTTTCGACAAAAAACCCCTCAGGAGTGCTCCTGAGGGGTACGTCATGTGCCAAACAGGTGCTTCCTTCGAACAAACTGGCTCGCAATTCTCCCCCAGTATAGGGCATGTGGGGCGGTTTGTCAAATGCCAACGACTTTCGAGTTCAGATCCGTCCCAGCCTGGGCAGGATCTGGGAGGTGGGCTCCTCGGGTAGGCGGAGCATCACCGGGACCGGCTTGCCCACAGGACGGAAGCCGAAGGCCTGGTAGAGCTGCTGGGAGCGCCGATTGCTCTCCTGGGTGTTGAGCTGGACCCGGAAGGCCCGTTGGCTGTGGGCGTAGCTGAGGCTTTCCGCCAGGAGCTGGCCGCCGATGCCCCGTCTCTGGGCCCGGGGATGGACGGCCAGCCGCACCAGCTGGGCCTCCCGCTCGCCTCCTTCCCCGAGCTGGTAGAGGGAGAGGGATGTGTACCCCACCAGCTCCCCCTGCCACTCCGCCACCTGGATCCGGCCGGTGAGCAGCAGTTGGGAGAGCTCCGCCACGCCCATGTGCCAGAGCGGGGCGAAGGCTTCCCGGTCCAGGAGCGCCAGCCGGGGCAGATCCTCCTGCTGGGCCGGACGCAGGCTGGCAGGGCCGGAGGCCTCGGGCAGATCCCGGCGGGTGTGGACGTAGAAGCGCAGGGCATCCACCCGGCGGAAGCCGGTCTGCTCCAGGGGATAACGCAGCCAGCCGGCCGAGGCGATGGCCATCACCTGGACTGGCTCCTCTTCTCGGGCCAGGCGAGCCAGGGCCAGCCTCAGCAGATCCGGCAGCTCCCGGCTGGGCGGATGGCCCAGATCCAACAACGCCGCCCGCAGGTAGGCCCGGGTCGGCGTTGTGGACGGCAGGGTGCTGGGGCGCTCCTCCACCTGGATGCCCAGAAAACCCCACAGGCGCCGAGGGGTGATCAGGGTCTCGCCCACCACCGCCACCCCCTCCTGGACCAGGCCGGGAAGGTCCTCCAGGCCGCAGGTGTGGAAGGCATGGCGGGCCTCCTGGTAGAGCTGCTGGATCTCCGGCAGGTCGTCTGGGCGGGCGAAACGCAGGGTCATGGCTGGGGAAGGTCACCCTTTGACCACGGGCGAGGCGGTGGGGCCAGGGCTGCCTGTGGCCGGTTCCGGTGTGATGCCGAAGCCCTCGAAATGCTCCAGAGGCTCCGGGGCTTCCACCACCAGGACGCCCTGGCCGTGCTCGTTGACCCGGAAGAGGCCGCCGCTGATCCGCTCCCCGTCCCGGATCAGCCAGAGCTGGTAGGCCTTGTCCGGCGGGAGGGGCGGGAAGGACTCCGCGTAGAGCATGGCCACCCGGTTGTCCGGCGCCCAGACCAGCTCCGCGTGGGCCGGGCTGTCCGCCTGGGCTGGGGGCAAGTTCACCCGCTGGATCTCTTCCGCGGTCATGATCAGGCCCATGGTGGCGAGCTGGCGGTCCAGTTCCTGGGCGAGCTGGGCTTGCTTTGCCTGCAGGGCCCGCACCTGGGCGCCCCAGTAGAAGTTGGTCACCACCAGGGCCAGGACAGCCAGCCCGGTCACCGCCTGGCCCAGGGTGAAGGACGGGGTGGCCAGCCCGGAGAAGAGACCGGCGATCCACTCCAACAGGCCGGGCCAGGTGCGCCCTTGGGGGGCGGCGTCCGCGGTGGGGTGCAGGGCGCGACGCAGCCGCTCCCCAAGCTCCGGCGGGGCCGCTGCAGGGGGCGCGCTGTAGAGGAGGGCCTCGTTCAGGGCTGTGTAGGAGGCCAACTCGGCCAGGGCCTCGGGGCACTGCTCCAGGTGGGCCTTGATCAGGGCCTCCTCCTCAGGGTCCGTGGCGCCCAGGGCATAGGCGGGGATCAGGGCCTTCACCGTCTCGCAGATGGCCTCCTGGGAGCCCTCCTCGGGCTGGTGTCGGTTCGGATTCGGAGCGGGGTTTTCCGATCTGTTCATTCTGTGTCACTCGTTCTGTAGTGTAGGCCAGGCGTCACGCCTGCGTCGATGGAACGCGCCCTGGGTGCGGACGGGTGCAGCGCCAGGGGACGGGGGTCAACGGAGCGGTTGACGGACACGCCCCAATCATCAAACTGCATCGGTCAGTCGTATTCGTCAGTCGCCTCAATCAATCGCATCAATCGGTCGCATCATTAAGCCGGTTGCATCATTAAGTCAACGTCAGAACTGTTCGAATTGGATCTGCGCCATCCCGCTGTCATCTCGGGTCAGCTCTCCTGGTGGGCCTGGATCCACATCTCCTTCAGCTTCTGCAGGGCCAGGCGCACCCGGGTCTTCACCGTGCCCAGAGGAAGACCCAGCTGTTCGGCCATCTGGGCATGGGTCAGGCCGTAGAAGAAGGCCAGCTCGATGACCTGGCGTTGTTCGTCTGGGAGCTGGGCCATGAGCTGACGCAGGAGCTGGCCGTCGTGCCACTGGGGGGTGTCCAGAGGGCTTTCGTCGCTCAGGGTGTGGGCCACGTTCTCCAGGGGCGTGGAGTCCAGGGTGGGCCGCCGTTGCTCCTTGCGCAGGCGGTCGATGGCCGCGTTGCGGGTGACGGTCAACAGCCAACTGCTGAAGCGCCCCAGGGAGGGCTCCCAGCTGTCCGCCTGGCGCCACAGCTTCAGGAAGACGTCCTGGGTCACCTCCTCGGCCAGGGAGGGCTGGCGCAGAACGCGCAGAGCCAGGCTGTAGACCAGGTTGCCGTAGCGCTCGTACAGGGCCATCAGGGCCCCTTGATCGCCCTCTTTCACCTGGTTCAGCAGCCCTATCTCCGTGGCGGACACCTGGGACGGGCTAATCGAGACCATGCCCTTGCGAAATGGGTGAATGGGTTGACGGGTTGATCGGATCCGCGTGAAAATCCAGCATCACGGACGGCGGGCTGGGGGCACAGGTAGAGGTGCAGAGAGCAGAGAGCGGGGGACGGAGAGATCGGAGGGAACCCGTTCTGCACTCTGCTCCCGGCTCTCCATCCCTCATCTCAGGACCTTCCGCTGCCCGTAGACCCGCTGGTAGTATTCCTGGAACTCGCCCTGGCGAATGGGCTCCCACCACCAACGGTTCTCCACGTACCAGCGCACGGTCTTGCGGATGGCTTCCTGGCAGCTGTGGGCCGGCTCCCAGCCCAGGGCCCGGATCTTGCTCACGTCCAGGCTGTAGCGCCGGTCGTGGCCCTGGCGATCCTCCACGTGCTGGATCAGGGAGCGGGGCTTCCCCAGCTCGTCCAACAGGATCTCCACCATCTCCAGGTTGGTGATCTCCTGGCCTGTGCCGATGTTGTAGGCCTCCCCCAGTTGACCTTGGTGGAGCACCAGGTCGATCCCCTCACAGTGGTCCACCACGTACTGGTAGTCCCGCATCTGCTGGCCGTCCCCGTAGACGGGCAGGGGCATGTCGTTCAGAGCGTTGGTAACGAAGAGGGGCACCACCTTCTCCGGGTACTGGTAGGGGCCCACGTTGTTGGCCCCCCGGGTGATGGTGACAGGCAGGCCGTAGGTGATGTGGTAGGCGTTCACCAGGTGATCTGCGCTGGCCTTGCTGGCCGCGTAGGGGCTGCGGGGGGCCAGCTTGTCTGTCTCCAGGCTGCTGTGGCTCCCCTCGATGTGGCCGTAGACCTCGTCCGTGCTGATCTGGTGGTAGCGCAGGTTGCCGAACTTGCGGGCCGCCTCCAGGAGCACGTAGGTGCCGTAGACGTCCGTGCGGATGAAGGCGTCCGGGTCCAGGATGCTGCGGTCCACGTGGCTCTCCGCGGCGAAGTTGACGATGGTGTCGATGGCGTGTTCCTGGATGGTCTGCTCCACCAGGGCCGCGTCGCAGATGTCCCCCTGCACGAAGTGGTAGCGATCCGGGTGGGCCTGGGCCACGTCCTGCAGGTTCTCCAGGCGGCCGGCGTAGGTCAACTTGTCGTAGACCACCACCCGGTAGTCCGGGTGCTTGTCCAGCAGGTAGCGGACGAAATTGCAGCCGATGAAGCCCGCGCCGCCGGTGACCAGGATGTTTTTCATCAGGGGATGCCTCCTCGAGAACAGTTTGAGCAGTGTGAACGGACGGAAATCAAGGGGGATGGGGCGGTGGTTGACCGGTCGCTTCCTGGAGCGGGCGACCCGACAGGCAGCCTCATCCACCCCGCCTTCCCAGGCCAAGCTGCCGCCAGGTGCGGCGCAGCCGCCGCAGCCGGCCCAGCTGCCGATGGGCCGGCAAGGGAAAGTTCATGGAGAGGGTCAGGCTGGGCAGTTCGTCCAGGGGCGGAAGCAGGGCCCCAGGCAGGCCTGGGGCGGGCTCCTGTTGCCAGACTCGCCGCCAGCGCTCCCGCTCCTCGCCCCCGCCGGCCGCGGCCAGGAAGGCCGGGTCCATGCTCAGCTCCTCCTGGACCGTCCCCACCACCTGCAAGAGGCGCTCCCAGTAGGCCACCATCTTGGGCTGGGTGATCTCCAGGAAGTGCTCGTTGTAGGAGGAGCGCCGGTCCGGCTGGCGGTGGAAGGGGTGGGCGGCGTGAAAGGCGGGGAAGAACTCCTCGGCCCAGTAGCGCTCCACTCGTTGGAACGAGGGCAGGAGCAGGTCCGCGTAGAAGGTCACGTGGACGGTGCTCACCCGCTCGCTGATCTGCACCAGGAGCCGGGCCTGCTCCGGCCACAGGTTGAAGAAGGCCGGCACATCGAAGTCGCGCCACTCCCCGTAGGCCGAGGCCAGGCGGCGCAGCATGTCCGCCACGGCCCGCACCGCGTGGACCGCGCCGGCCACCTCCCGATCCTGGCTGCCGTTGTCCACCTGGTAGAGGGGGACCAGGGCCCGCCGGCCGAACAGGGTTGCGCTGGAGACGGGCAGCGGGTGGCGGTGGGTTCGGCGCAGGCCAGCCGCCAGGGCCGGCACGGAACGAATGGCCCTCTCCATCAGGCAAACCCCAGGTTCATCGCGCCTCGGGCCACATCCATCAGGTAGCGGCCATAGCGGTTCTTGTTCATCTCTTGGGCCAGGCGCTCCAGCTGCTCCCGGTCGATGAAGCCCCGACGGAAGGCGATCTCCTCCGGGCAGGAGATCATCATCCCCTGGCGTTCCTGCAGAGCCTGGACGAAGTTGGCCGCCTGGAGCAGGGACTCGTGGGTGCCGGCGTCCAGCCAGGCGAACCCTCGGCCCAGGATCTCCACCCGGAGCTGGCCCCGCTCCAGGTAGGCCAGGTTGACGTCGGTGATCTCCAGCTCGCCCCGGCCGGAGGGGGCCAGGTTGGCGGCGATCTCCACCACCTGGTTGTCGTAGAAGTAGATGCCCGGCACCGCGTAGTGGGATCGGGGCTGCTGGGGCTTCTCCTGGATGCTCAGGGCCTTGCCGGTCTCGTCGAACTCCACCACGCCGTAGCGCTCGGGATCCCGCACCGGATAGGCGAAGACCAGGCCGCCGGACCGGAGCTGGGCCGCGGCCTGGAGCTTCTCCGGCAGGCCGTGGCCGTAGAAGATGTTGTCTCCCAGGATCAGGCAGACGTTGTCCTCCCCGATGAACTCTCGGCCCAGAAGGAAGGCCTCCGCGATGCCCCGGGGCTCGGCCTGCTCCTGGTAGTGGAACTCCAGCCCCCACTGGCGGCCGTCCCGGAGCAGGGTGCGGAAGAGGGGCAGGGCCTGGGGCGAGCTGATCACCAGGATCTCCCGGATCCCCGCCAGCATGAGCATGGAGAGGGGGTAGTAGATCATGGGCTTGTCGTAGACGGGCAGGAGCTGCTTGCTGATGCTGAAGGTCAGGGGATAGAGCCGGGTGCCGTGCCCGCCGGCCAGCAGGATGCCTTTCATGGTTGTCTTCGCTTTCCCTTCACCCTTCGTAGCGGCCCATGACTGCCGCGTCGGTCTCTGCATTCACCAACACCGCCCCCAGGACGTGGGCCCGGACCCGCTCCAGCACCGCCTTGGCCCGGGCCGCGTGCTCTCGCCGGGTCTGCCCCGCGTTGACCACCAGGAGCACCCCGTCCACCTTGCTGGCCCAGAGCGCGGCGTCGGTCACGCTCAGCACCGGCGGCGCATCGCAGAGGACGTAGTCCGCGTCCTGGAGCAGGCCCAGGAGCAGCTCGGAGAGGCGGTTGGTGCTGAGCAGGGCCACCGGGTTGGGGGGCAGGGGGCCGGAGGTCACCACCCGCAGGCCCGGGATCTCCGTGTCCTGGAGGGGCAGCACGCCCCCCTTCTGGAGCCAGTTGGTCAGCCCCCGCTGGTTGGGCAGGTCGAAGATCTGGTGCTGTTGGGGCCGGCGCAGGTCCCCGTCCAGGATCACCACCCGGTCCCCGGCCTGGGCCATGACCACCGCCAGGTTGGCCAGGGTGGCGCTCTTGTCCGACTCCGGGCCGGGGCTGGTCATGAGCAGGGAGCGCAGGGGGCGCTCCAGGCTGGAGAACTCCAGGTTGGTGCGCAGGCTCTGGTAGGCCTCCGCGGCGGGGCTGCGTGGATGGGTCAGGGTGACGAGGGGCATGGGCTCACCGGCATCATGGGTTCGTGTTGTCCAAGG
>CAYQEB010000027.1:26719-40348 GCA_964416395.1 uncultured Caldilineaceae bacterium
CAAGGATTCACGGGGTCAAGGGTTCACAGTGGAATGGGAAGGCAGGGGCGCAGGGCGGGGCCGAGCGGGCCCGGGAGCGGCCGTCTCGTCCGGCGGGATGGTCCCCAGGACGGGCAGGGCCAGGGTGCGCTCCACCGCCTCGGGCGTGCGTAGGAGATCCGCCTCCATCCAGGTCAGCCCCAGGACGATGGCCACGCCCAGGAGCAGCCCCAGGACGCTCCCGGCCACCGCGTTGAGCAGGGGCTTGGGCCGGTACTGCTCCACGGGGATGGCCCGGCTGACGATCTTCACCTCGATGCGGTCCCGCTTGTCCTGCTGGGCGTAGTAGGCGGTGCGCTCGTCCACGAACTCGTCCGCCAAGGAGAGGGCCATGAGCTTGGCCACCTCCGGGTCCCGGTCCCGGGCCTCGATCTTGATGGTGAAGGTGCTGGAGTCCGGGGAGACCGCCACCCGGCTCAGGAAATCCCCGGGGTCCATGTCCAGCTGGGCCCGGGCGATGACCCGCTCCGCCATCTCCCAGGTGCGGATGTTCAGGGCGAAGTTGCGCATCAGGTCCTTGGCCGTGTTGCCCAGGCCCCAGTCGGGCCGGGCCGGCACCGTGCTCACCTGCACCGTGGCCCGGTACATCTTCTTCTGCAGGCTGCTCACCCCGAAGGCCGCGCCCCCAGCCAGGAGCATGGCCGCCGCCACGATCCAGCCCCAGCGGCGCAGGATGCGCAGGTAGTCTTGGATGGTCATCAGGGTCACCTCGGTTGAACGCTCGTCCCACTCATTTCCGCTGCTTCGGGATCGCCCCCAGGACCTCCAGGCCCAGGGCCTCCAGCTCCTCCGCGCGGCGCACGGAAGTGTCCAGGTACTCCAGGAGGAAGACCAGGCCCACCCCCACCGCCAGGGCCAGGATCAACCGCAGGGGCCACTCCAGCCGGCTGCGCAGGCCAGGCCCCACCGGAACCACGTGGGGGCCGTCCAGCAGGGTGACGCTGGCCCCCTCCGTGCCCAGGGCCTGGAAGTAGCGGCCCGCGTTCTCCTCCAGCTCCGCCGCCGCGGCCTGGGCGATCTGGGCCAGCTCCTCGGAGTTCCCCCAGCTCAGGCTCAGGGTGATGATCCGATGCTGCTGACCCGTCACCGCGCTGCCCCGGATGGTCCCGGCGGGGATCTGGATCCCCTGCTGGGCCAGGCGCTGGCTGACGGCCTGGCTGAAGAGCTCGCTGGCCACCACCTGGGTGAAGTCGTCCACCAGGTACTCGCTGGTGCGCCAGGCGTAGAAACGGGGATCGTAGGCCGTCACGTCCGCTTCCGCGGCGGGGAGCACCCCCACCAACAGGCGCATGGAGGCGGCGTAGCTGGGGGGAGGCGCCTGCCAGGGCCGGAGCTGCACCCCGCTGATCAGCCCCACCAGCAGGGCCAACCCCAGGGGCAGCCACCAGCGGCGCTTCAAGATCTGCCAGTATTCACGCAGTTCCATGACAGGTCGTTCGTCTCACGATCTAGGCCCGCTTGTCGGTCTGCTGCCCCAGTTTCCACCATTTCGGGCCGGCCTGCTGGACCCTTCCCGGACCCTTATCCCGCGCCCGGGTGGGCTGGCCGTTCCTCAGATCACCTGGGCCAGGAAGCCCATCAGCTCCCGCTGGAAGCGGGCTCGGCCGAACTTCTCCGCCTGGGCCCGGCAGGCCGCCGAGTCGTAAGCCCCCGGATCGAAGCTCTCCAGGACGGCCAGCAGCCCGTCCACCGTCTGGGGCTGGAAGAGCTCCCCCGTGACGCCAGGGACCACCGTGTCCAGCGCGCCGCCACCGGCGAAGGCGATGACCGGTCGGCCCGCGCTCATGGCCTCCACTGGTGCGATGCCGAAATCCTCCAGGCCGGGGAAGAGGAAGGCCTTGCAGCCCCGCATGAGCTTCACCAGCTCGCCCCAGGGCTGCCGGCCCAGGAAGGTGACGTTGGGCCCGGCCTGGGCTCGCAGCGCGGCCTCGTCCCGGCCGCTGCCCACGACGATCAGCCGCTCCTTGGGCAGGTGTCGGAAGGCCCGCACCGCCAGGTCGATGCGCTTGTAGGGGATGAGACGGCTGACGACCAGGTAGTACTCCCCCACGGGCTGGGACGGGTCCGGGGTGAAGCGTTCCGTGTCCACCGGCGGGTGGATGACCACGCTCTCCCGGCCGTAGATGGTGCGGATGCGCTGCTGCACCTCCCGGCTGATGGCGATGAAATGGTCCACCCGCTGGGCCGCGGCCCAGTCCCAGCGCCGGAGCAGGGCCAGCAGAGGCTGGAGCAGGGCGTTCATCCCCGGGCCGATGCGCTCCCGCTCCCGGTACTGGTCGTAGAGCCAGAGGAAGCGGGTGGGCGTCAGGCAGTAGCAGACATGGGTGGCTCGCTGCCCTGCTCCGTGGCCCATCTCCTCTCTGCTGGCCGTCCGCACCCCATGGCAGAAGCCGCTCTTGTTGCTCAGCACCAGATCGTAGCCGCTCAGGTCCGTGCTGGCGAAGGCCAGGGGGTAGAGGGGCAGGTAGGCCTGGTGATGGCGGGCGACGCCGGGCAGCCTCTGCATGAAGCTGGTGCGGATGGGCCACTCCCGGTAGGCCGGGGGCATGCGCTCCGGCGCGTACATGCTGGTGTGGATGGGCGCCCCAGGGAAGAGGCCCACCAGCTCCTCCAGGACGTTCTCCGCGCCCCCCACCTGGTTCAGCCAGTCGTGGACCAGAGCCACCCGGGGGGCGAGCTGGGGCCCGTCGGTCATGGGGAGGCGTCCCGGTCCGCTAGCATGGCCAGCTCCTTTTCCACGAAGTGGGCCACCAACCCGCGGAAGAGACCCTCCACCATGTCAGGGTCCAGGCCCTCCTCCTGGGCCCAACGGCGGCGCTCCACCCACATGGCCTGCTGTCGCTCCTGGGCGTGGACGTCCTGGGCGCTGCGCTTGAACTGGACGATGCGGTGGACATAGGCGGCCCGTTCCCCCAGGGCCTGGACGATGGCCCGGTCGATGCGGTCGATCTCCCGGCGGATCTCCTCGATGCTGCCGCATTCTTCCGGCTTCACCCTGGGCCGTTTCATCCGAAACTCCTCTTCCTGGGCGTTGGGGCGGGGCGCTCCTGCGTCATCTGCTGAGATGATAGCGACCATTTTTGGACGCATTGGCCCTGGTCCGACAGGCGCTCCCAATTGTACCGTAGGAGCGTAAGGGGGCCAAATACACCCAGGAGGGGCCGGGGTTCCCTTCGCTCTCAGCCGGGGCCTTCCTGTTCTCTGCCACAGAGCGGCAACCCTGGCAAAACTCCCCTGCTGTACCCTGAGGACGGATCCCCTGGCCGCCCCATGTGTGACCTGTTCTGCACTCGTGTTTCCAGGCCAGTTTCAGGCCGATTCCAAGCCTCTACAAGCCAAGCTTTTACGAACCCAAGTTTTTTACGAACAAGGTGTACGGCATCCGAACCCATTCCTCGAGGTGGAATTCCAATGTACTCGTTTGACATGACGCCC
The DNA here is from genome assembly GCA_964416395.1 of uncultured Caldilineaceae bacterium. GTDB lineage: Bacteria > Chloroflexota > Anaerolineae > Caldilineales > Caldilineaceae > S144-5. The sequence goes on from CAYQEB010000027.1 coordinate 30,194, forward strand.
GAACAGAAGATGTTGGTGGACACCGTCCACCGCTACGCGGAGGAGGTGCTGCGCCCGGCCCACCGGGACGCGGAGGAGCTGCGCCACGCGCCGGAGCGGGCCATCGAGATCGGCTGGGAGCTGGGCCTCCTGCCCTCCAGCATCCCCGAAGAGTACGGCGGCTTCGGCCACTACTCCGCTCTGGACAGCGCCCTCTACCTGGAGGAGCTGGGCTGGGGGGATGTGGGCATCGCCCTGCACCTGCTCACCCCCAACCTCTTCGCCCAGCCGGTGAACCTCTTCGGCACCCGGGAGCAGAAGGAGAAGTACCTGCCCCTCTTCTGCGGGGAGGAGTTCCCCAAAGCCACGGCCACCCTCATCGAGCCGGTCTTCCAGTTTGACCCTGGGGAGCTGAGCACCCTGGCCACCCGGGACGGCAACCAGTACATCATCACCGGCAAGAAGAGCTACGTGCCCCTGGCCGACCGGGCGGAGCTCTTCCTGGTCTACGCCCGGGAGGGCGGGCGGACCCAGGCCTTCATCGTGCCTCGGGAGACGCCCGGCCTGACGGTGGGCGAGCGGATCAAGGTCATGGGCATCAACGCTCTGGCCATGTACGAGGTGGAGCTGGACCAGGTGAAGGTGCCCCGGGCCAACCGGCTGGGCGGCCCCAAGGGCATCCGCATCAACCGCATCCTGACGGTGAGCCGGATCAGCGCGGCCGCTCTGGCCGTGGGCCAGGCTCGGGCCGCCTACGAGTACGCCCTGAACTACGCCAAGGAGCGGGTGGCCTTCGGCGAGCCCATCGCCCACCGCCAGAGCATCGCCTTCATGCTGGCCAACATGGCCATCGACATCGAGGGCGCCCGGCTCCAGACCTGGGAGGCGGCCTACCGCTTCGACAACCGGGAAGACGCCTCCCGCCTGGCGGTCCTGGCCAAGACCTTCGCGGACAAGATGGTCCTGGAGGTGACCGACGGCGCGGTGCAGGTCCTGGGCGGCCACGGCTACGTCCGGGAGCACCCGGTGGAGCTCTGGTACCGGAACGGCCGGGGTTTCGCCACCTGGGAGGGGTTGGTCATGGCCTAGCGGGCTTGGCCCGGGGCCCTTGGCCCACCCTTCTGCCCACGTCCTCATCGCTTCAGCCCAGATTCCTGTGTAGCAGATTCCGCTGTAGGAGATCCGAAACATGCCAATCGAATTCAAACTACCCCGCGAGATCGAGAAACAGCTCCAGGCCGTGAAAGTGGTGGCGGAGAACGTCATGCGCCCCGAGAGCCGCTACTTCGACGAGCACGAGCACGAGCGCCCGGTGAATTTCATCCACATGATGTGGCCCCAGATGAAGGAGATGGAGCGGGCCAACCTGGAGGCCTCCCTGCGCCGGGACCGTCGGCTGCGGGAGAACGGCGGGGGCGGCGTGGCCGTGGCTGAGGAGCAGCAGACCCGGCAACGCCTGGGCAACATGACCCTGGTCCACATGATCGAGATGCTCAGCTGGGGGGACGCGGGCATCTACCTCTGCATCCCCGCCAGCGCCCTGGCCGGGGCCGCCATCCAGGCTGTGGGCACGCCGGAGCAGAAGGAGCGCTTCCTGCGCCGCTTCACGGAAGGGGAGCCCAAGTGGGGCGCCATGGCCATGACCGAGCCCCAGGCCGGCTCCGACACCAGCAACATCCAGACCACCGCCACCTACGATCCTGAGACCAACGAATGGGTCCTCAACGGCCAGAAGATCTTCTGCACCAGCGGCAAACTGGCCTACGAAGAGTCGGACGGGCTCATCGTGGTCTGGGCCACGGTGGACAAGAGCGCGGGCCGGGCGGGGATGAAACCCTTCGTGGTGGAGGCCGGCACCCCGGGCCTGACCATCGTCAAGGAGGAGAAGAAACTGGGCATCCGGGCCAGCGACACCGTCTCCTTTGTCCTGGAAGACTGCCGCATCCCTGGGGACAACATCCTGGGGGATCCGGAGGTCAAGAAGAAAACGGACAAAGGCTTCAAGGGGGCCATGCGCACCTTCGACGCCACCCGGCCCATCGTGGCGGCCAGCGCCATCGGCGTGGGACGGGCCGCCTTCGAGTTCGCCCGGGACACCCTGGCCAAGCAGGGCGTGCGCATGGAGTACAACAAGCCCCGCTGGAAGCTGAGCAGCGTCCAGGCGGACCTGCTGGAGATGGAGGCCCAGCTGCGGGTGGCCTGGCTCCTGACCCTGAAGGCCACGGCCCTGCTGGACGCCGGCGCAGAGAACAAGCTGGCCGCTTCCATGGCCAAAGTCAAGGCCGGCAAAGTGGTCACCTGGGTGACCCAGAAGGCGGTGGAGCTCCTGGGCCCCCTGGGCTACTCCACGGCCACCCTGGCGGAGAAGTGGATGCGGGATGCCAAGATCAACGACATCTACGAGGGGACCGGGCAGATCAACACCCTGATCGTGGCCCGCACCATCCTGGGCTACACTCGGCGGGAGCTCAAGTAGCGTCAGCCCAGCTTGCCGGCACATCGAACCAGAGAGGCGTCCTTCCGGGCGCCTCTTTTCGTTTGCCTCAAGTTTCCCCTGGGCAAAACTTGTGCGAATGGCTCTTTTCTCGCCCTTGCTCCTGTGGTATCCCTGAGATGTCCCCCAGGAGAGCCTGGAGACGCCGCTCCACCCATCTACGCCACAAACTCCATGCCGACAAAAAGGGTTCCCGCCATGACACGCAACACATCGAAACTCCGCCTGCTCCGATCCTTCACCCGCCCACTTCGAGGACTCTCCGGGTTCGCCCTGGGCGCGGTGACGGCCCTCGCCCTGGTCTGGGCCTTCACCGCCTACGGCCAGGGAAGCGGGCCGCTCCTGGTTCGCTCCCAACGCCAGCTTCCCCTGGACATCTCCGTGGCAGTGGCCACCGGCGTCACGGAGACGGTGCGCGCCACCTTCACCCTGGACCTGAGCCTGAGCTCCCAGGTGGTGCTCTCCGGCACGGAGGTGGTGAGCGACTCCTTCCAGGCCCGAGCCCGCCTGCTGGACCCGCCCGGAAACGCCCAGGTGACCTTCGCCTTGGGGCCGACCAGTCCGGCCGGCCCGGCCAGCGTGGAAGTGCGCCTCCCCACCCCCACGCGGACGCCCACCCCAGGCCCCCTGACCGGCACGGTGCTGAAGACGGCCAACCTGCGGGCCGGCCCAGGCACGGACTACCCCATCCTGGGCCAGGCCAAGGCCGGGGAGACGGTCACGCTCTTGGGCGCGCTGGCCGACGGCTCCTGGTATCTCCTGGACTCCCAGCGCTGGATCGCCGCCTTCCTGGTGGAGCGGACTCCCGGCGCCCTGCCGGCGGTCACCCCAGTGATCACCCCGGTGATCGCCCCCGCGACCACCCCCGAGAGCACCCCGGTACCGGGCCCCACCGCCAGCCCCACGCCCCAGGCCGTGAGCCCGCCGGCCTCCACCCCCACGCCGGACGCGCCCACCCCGGAGCAGGCCTACGTGGACGCGCTCCAGGCCATCGTCGGCGGCTACGTGAGCGGCCTGAGCCAGTTCAGCGGCCTGGCCCAGGAGGTGAGCCAGGACGTGACCAAGGTCTTCGACAGCGGATGGCGCTCCCAGGTGGCCGCGGCCGCGGCCCTCATGGAGACGACCAGCCAGCAGATCCGGGCCCTGGAGCCGCCGGACAGCCTGACCCAGGCCCACGCCCTCCTGCTCCAGGCCGCGGACCTCTACGACCTGGCCGTGAGCCAGGCCCTGGAGGGGATCGACAACCTGGACAAGGCCAAGCTCCTGGAGGCCAAGAGCAATGTCCTGGCCGCCAACCAGAAGATGGAGGCGGCCCGCAGCCAGATCCAGGCTGTGGTCAAGCCTGCCAAACCCTGATCCCTCGTCTCACGCCCCATCCCAGGTCCACTCCCCAGAGTGGGCCTTTTTTGTACGGTCATTTCATGGGCAACCCCGGCGTTTCCGCCTGCCTTGACATCCCCGCTTCGCGGAGTACACTGGGGGTAGACCCCGGAGGACCGGCGTGCAGAGGCTCCTTCACGCCTCACAATTCACGTTTCACGATTCACGCCTCACGTTCCATTCTTCACGCCTCACGCAATCCACACCATCCACCAATTTCCAGGAGCCCAGCCCATGCAACCCATCACCACCTTCTCCATCGTGGCCTACGACCCCAACCGACAGGAGTGGGGCGTGGCGGTCCAATCCAAGTTTCTGGCAGTGGGCGCGGTGGTGCCCTGGGCCCGAGCTGGGGCCGGCGCGGTGGCCACCCAATCCTACGCCAACCTCACCTACGGGCCCCGGGGCCTGGACCTCATGGCCATGGGCCTCACCGCGGCGGAGGCCATCCAGGTGTTGACCCGAGACGACCCGGGCCGGGAGCAGCGTCAGGTGGGCATGGTGGACCGCCAGGGCCGGGCCGCGGCCTTCACCGGCGCGGGCTGCCACGACTGGGCCGGTCACCTGGTGGGGGAGGGCTTCGCCTGCCAGGGCAACATCCTGGTCCCAGGCACGGTGGAGGCCATGGCCCAGCGCTTCCAGGAGGTGCGGGGCGGCCCTGGGGAGCTGGCGGATTGGCTGGTGGAGGCCCTGGCCGCGGGCCAGGAAGCCGGGGGCGACAGCCGGGGACGCCAGGCCGCGGCCGTGCTGGTGGTCCGGGAAGGGGGCGGCTACGGCGGCAACAACGACCGCTACCTGGACCTGCGGGTGGACGACCATCCCACCCCCATCCAGCGGCTGAAGGAGCTCCTGGCCATGCACCACCTCTACTTCGGCCCGGTGAACCCGGAGGACCTGGTCCCCTTGGCCGACCTGGCCCAGGAGCTCCAGGCCCTCCTCCAGCGGACCGGCCACTACACAGGGCCGCTCACCGGCGTCTTCGACCAGGCCACCCGCCAGGCCCTGCGGGATCTCGTGGGCCGGGAGAACCTGGAGGAGCGCTGGGATGGCTCCGGCGACGTCATCGACCGGCAGGTGGTGGAATACCTGCGCCAACGTTTCGGTTGAGCTGATCACGGAGAAGAACAACAACCACAGATGAACCCAGATAGGCACAGATAACAACACGGTAACAACACGGAGAGCACAAAGCCACCCGTGCACGGCGCATCCATGTGCACCGTGGGTCGATCACCAAAGGAGCCTGCCGTGAACTCGTCCCAGCTTCCCCTTCTGGCCATCACCCTGGGAGATCCAGCCGGGGTGGGGCCGGAGATCATCCTGAAGGCCCTGGCCCGTCCCCGGGTCTACCAGCAGTGCCGCCCCCTGGTCATCGGAGATCGGCGCATCCTGGAGCGAGCCGGGCCCTGGGTGGGGCAGCCGGCCCCTGTCTTCGACCTGGTGACGGAGCCGGGCCAGGGTGTCTACGCGCCTGGGCGCATCACCCTGCTGGATCTGGCCAACGCCGATCCGGCCCAGATCCCCGTGGGCCAGGTGAGCCCCCCGGCGGGCCAGGCCGCGGTGGAGTATGTCCTCCGGGCCTGTGACCTGGCCCTGGCCGGCGCGGTGGACGCCCTGGTCACCGCGCCCCTGAACAAGGAAGCCATGCACCAGGCCGGCTTCCACTACCCTGGCCACACGGAGCTCCTGGCCCAGCGCACCCAGGCCCAGCAGGTGACCATGCTCCTGGTGGGGCCCAAGCTGCGGGTGGTCCACGTGAGCACCCACGTCTCTCTGGCCCGGGCGGTCCAGCTGGTGACCCGAGAGCGGGTGGCGGAGGTGATCCACCTGGCCCATCGCGCCTGCCGGGCCCTGGGGATCACCCAGCCCCGCATCGCGGTGGCCGGGCTCAACCCCCACGCGGGGGAGGCTGGCCTCTTCGGTGACGAGGAGATCCGAGCTGTGCAGCCCGCCGTGGCGGAGGCCCGGGCCCAGGGGCTGGACGTGAGCGATCCCCTGCCCCCGGACACCGTCTTCCTGCGGGCCAGCCAGGGGGAGTTCGACATCGTGGTGGCCATGTACCACGACCAGGGCCACATCCCCATGAAGCTCCTGGCCTTCGACCAAGGGGTGAACGTGAGCATGGGCCTGCCCATCATCCGCACCTCCGTGGACCACGGCACGGCCTTCGACATCGCGGGGACCGGCCAGGCCCGGGAGCGGAGCCTGCTGGCCGCCATGGACGTGGCCGTGCAGATGGTGAGGAGCAGGCAGGAGGACACGGCGTAGACGACAGGGGACAAGATGACCGAATGAAGGGATGGTAGGTTGGAAGTTGGGGGGTCCGGAGTCGGCCATCGCTACAGAGTTCCCTTCTCCAATCCCTGACTCTGATCTCGGATCTCCTCACCCCCTAAATTTTTCGGTTTCTTCACTCTCGAGCTTTCCCAACCCGATCTTGAATCTTCAATCTTCTTTCGTTCCCCTCCTCATCCTGGCCGACGACCTGACCGGCGCCGCGGACTGCGCGGCTCGCTGTCATCAGGCCGGCCTGCCCGGGACCATCTCCCTGGAGCCCCCCACTCCGCCCCTGCCTCAAGGGGCCCTGGCCTTCACCAGCGACTCCCGTCACCTGGGCCCAGAGGCCGCGGCCCAGCGGGTGCGCCAGGCCGTGGCCGGCCTCCGGGACCTCCCCGCTCACTGGTACAAGAAGATCGACTCCACTCTGCGGGGTCACCTGGGCCCAGAGCTGGACGCGCTCCTGGAGAGCCTGGATCGGCCCTGTGCGGTGATCTGTCCGGCTTTCCCAGGCCAGGGACGGGGCCTGCGGGCTGGCTACCTGGTGGCCCCCGGCGTCCCGGATCGTTCCCTGCACCTGCCCACCCTCCTGCGCCGTCAGAGCCAGCGGCGGGTGGCCTTCGCGCCCCAGTCCCCCCACCTGGCCCAGGACCTGGCCGCGGCCCGGAAACAGGGGGCCGAGTTTCTGGTGGTGGATGGCCTGAGCAGGAATCATCTGGCTCGCATCCTGGACGGGGTGGAGACAGCCCTTCCCCAGGCCCTCCTCTGCGGCAGCGCGGGGCTGGTGGGGGTCTGGGCGGAGCGGCTGGCGGAAAGGCGAGGGCCTGGCTCGGGCCAGGAGCAGGCCCGGCCAAGCGAGCTGCCCCGGCCGGTGCTGGCCGTGGTGGGGAGCGGCAGCGCCGTGGCCCATCAGCAGATGGCGCGCCTGGCGGAGAGCGGCCTGGGCGTGGATCGGCTCCAGGTGGAGGGGCAGGTGGCCGAGGAAGCGGCAGGGGCCACGGCGGAGGCAGTCGCTGCCCAGCTGGATCCGGCCCAGGAGATCTGGCTGCTGCATCTGCCCCCGCCGCCGGACGGAACCCGGCTGGACGGTCCCCAGGCCCGGCGGCTGGCCCAGGCCCTGGCTCGGGCGGGGATGGCGGCCATGGCGGTCCGCTGGCCGGCCACCCTGCTCCTGGTGGGCGGGGACACGGCCACGGCCCTGCTTCGAGAGCTGGGCGTGGCTCGGCTGGAGGTCCTGGCGGAACTGGAGCCGGGCATGCCCCTCTGCCGCGGGGAGGACGGCCAGGGACGGTCCCTGCAGGTGCTCCTCAAGGCGGGGAGCCACGGCCAGGCAGAGACCCTGGTCCGGCTCCTGGGCGGCTCCCAGGGCTGAGCCCTGGCCTCACTTCTCCAGGGCCCAGGGGCTGGTCATGACGCCTTCCTGGAAGGCCAGGGGGACCTCTCCGACCAGGGAGAGGCGTGGGTGCTCCTCCACTGCGGCCCGCAGGCTGGGGCTGACCCAGAGACGGTCCAGGGTGAGGGTGTCACGGATGAAGACCATGCGGGCCCTTTCCGGGGGCTCCGCGCAGCCCCGCAGGGCCACCTGCAGAGCCCGCTCGTCGTCGGCCATGGTGATGGGCATGTGCACCCGCTGCATGCCGAAGATGCCCGAGGTGACCGCGTTGGTGTAGGTGGCGGCCCAGTCCACCTTGCGGACCAGGCGGGCGGTGGTCACGTTGGCCAGCCCCATGCCCGCCCCGTTGCCGTGGGAGGCCTCGGTCATGTCCAGCAGGGCGATGACCGCGACGTCCACGTTCCCGAACTGCTCGGGCTGGCGGGGGATCATCAGGCGGCCGATCACGTTGGTGTCCATGCCCGTGCCGCTGATGTCCTTGCCCAGGCGCTGGACCACCAGCACGTCGATAGCCGGGAAGGGCAGGCTGGCCAGCAGCTTCTTGGCCAGCTCCAGGAGCTCCTCTTCCTTGGGGCCACCGATCTCCGCCGCGCTGAGGCCCACGATGGCCGCGGTCTCGTCGTAGGCGTTCTCCACGATGCCCACCGCCCCCAGCAGATTGGTGTTGCGCTCGTAGATCCGGGCGGCCGGGGCCAGGAAGCGCTGGAAGTTGCGCCCGCCCCCGCTGTGCATGATGGCCGCGCCCTGCTGCTTGCCCAGGCCAATGACCGCCATCTTCGAGGGCCCGCTCTCCAGCTTGCCCCGGAAGTCGGTGTGGGGCTTGATGCGGCTGACCAGGATGGTGTGGTCCGCGGCCCGGGAGTCCTGGCCCTGGAAGAGGGCTGGCCCATCGGGGATGCGGCCGATCTCCGCCACCTCCATGGTGGCCCGGATGGGCGCGCCCATGGCCTCTTCGGTGACGCCCAGGCTGGCCAGCATCTCCCGTTGGCCGGCCGCGGTGGCGCCGCCGTGGCTGCCCATGGCCGGGACGATGAAAGGCCGGGCCCCGGCCTGCTTCAGGATCTCCAGGGTGGCCTTGACGATGGCGGGCAGGTTGGCGATGCCTCGGCTTCCCACCCCCACGGCCACGCTCTCGCCTGGGTGGATCCGGGCCAGGATGCCGCTTTCCGTCAACGCCTGGGCCACCGCGGCGGGGATGTCCGCCACCCTGGGGGCGTCGAAGCGCTGCTCCACCACCAGGAGCTTCTCCGGCAGAGGGGCGGGAAAACGAAGGGAGTCGATCTGGGTGAGTAGATTGGGCGGTGTCATGGTGGGCCTCGGGCAGTGGTTGGGCGGGTGGGAAATGGGACGATTGAGCGGGGGCAGGGCTGGCGATCCGAGAGCGAAGAATCAGGGACGAGCGGCGTTGGACAGCCTGGGGGCGTCTCCCCCGCCTCGTCTCCTTGTCTTCCAGTGTACCCCGTAGCGCCGGGATGTCAAGGCGGCGCGAAGGCGTCCAGGGATGTTTTTCAGGCCCTGGCCTTTACCGGTTTTGACATTCCCAGGGGCCTGGCCTACCATGGTGGGCGTGGATTTCACTGGAACGAAGGGACGCTCATGAACCGCGGCATCCTCTACGGCCTCTGCGCCTACGGTCTCTGGGGGCTGCTCCCCATCTACTGGAAGGCCCTGGGCGCCGTGCCCGCCCAAGAGATCTTGGCCCACCGGGTGGTCTGGGCCCTGCTGGTCCTCACCGGGCTGCTGACCGTCACCCGGCGCTGGCAGTGGATCCGCACCCTGCGCACAGATCCGGCCACCTTCTTCACCTTCGTGGCCATCGCCTTCCTGCTGGGAGCCAACTGGTTCACCTACATCTGGGCGGTGAACGCTGGCTTCGTGGTGGAGACCAGCCTGGGCTACTTCATCACCCCGCTGATCAACGTGCTCATGGGGGTGCTGCTCCTGCGAGAACGGGTGCGTCCCCTCCAGTGGGTGGCTGTGGGCCTGGCCGGTCTGGGCGTCCTCTACCTGACCGTGAGCTACGGCTCGCTGCCCTGGATCGCCCTGGTCCTGGCCTTCACCTTCAGCCTCTACGGCCTGGTCAAGAAGCAGGCCCGGCTCAGCGCCCTGGAGGGCCTCTCCCTGGAGATGGCGGTGCTCTTTCTGCCGGCCCTGGGCTACCTGCTCTGGCTGGGCGAGCAGGGCCAGGCGGCCTTCGGCTCCTCCCTCCCCACCACCTTGCTCCTGGCGGGCACGGGGATCATGACCGCGGTGCCCCTGCTCTGCTTCGCCGGCGCGGCCCGGCGCATTCCCCTCTCCACCCTGGGTTTCCTCCAGTACCTGGCCCCCACCCTGCAGTTCCTCCTGGGGGTGCTGCTCTACAAGGAGCCCTTCACCCAGGTGCGGATGATCGGGTTCGGCATCATTTGGATCGCTCTGGCCCTCTACTCCGCGGAGGGCTACCTGGCCCATCGTCGCCGGGCCCGGCAGATCCGCTACCCGGCCCTCACCCCCACCAACCCGCCCTCCTGACCCAAACCCTCCCTTTCACCGAAAAAAACCTGTCCACCTGGCCAGGATCCAGGCTCCACCACTGGCCGATGAGCCTCCCTGGGTTTTGGAGTACAGTGGATCCGTGAACGCGCCGTGAACG
>CAYQEB010000027.1:40448-45727 GCA_964416395.1 uncultured Caldilineaceae bacterium
TGAACGTCGGTGCGGAACGCGCGCCGGGATGGGAGCTTGCCTGGAGGCAGGCGTGCTGCCCTGTTCCACCCGTTTCCTCTGCACACCCAAAAGGGCCTGGAGCCAGCAGGCCCACCACTCCATCCGGTTCTACTCATCCAGATCGGGAAGGTCGTCATGTCCAATTCAGAGATCATCCACGACGTTGTGATCGTCGGCGCTGGGCTGGCCGGGACCTGGGCGGCCCTGGTGGCGGCTCGGGAGGGCGTGACCAACGTGGGCGTGCTCTCCAAGATCCATCCTCTGCGCTCCCACAGCGGCGCGGCCCAGGGGGGCATCGCCGCGGCCCTGAGCAACACCCGCCCCGTGGAGGGGACGGGTCCCCGGGGCCCCCTGGAGCCGGTGCCGCCAGGCGAGCCCCCGGTGGACAGCTGGGAGCTGCACATGTTCGACACCATCAAGGGGTCGGACTGGCTGGGGGACCAGGACGCCATCGAGATCCTGGTGAAGGAAGCCCCCGACATGATCTACGAGTACGAGCATCTGGGTTGCGTCTTCAGCCGCACACCGGACGGCCGCATCAACCAGCGGCGGTTCGGCGGCCACAGCGCGCCCCGGGCCTGCTTCGCCGCGGACTGGACTGGCCACGTGCTGCTCCACACGGCCCACGAGCAGGCCCTGCGCCACGGCGTCCACTTCTACAGCGAGTGGTACGTCATGGACCTGATCATCCAAGACAATGTCTGCAAGGGCGTGGTGGCCCTGGACGTGCTCACCGGGGAGATCCACACCCTGCGGGCCAAGGCGGTCATGTTCGCCACCGGCGGCTACGGTCGGGCCTTCAAGATCACCTCCAACGCCTTCGCCAACACCGGGGACGGGGTGGCCATCGCCTACGACGCCGGCGCGCCCCTCATGGACATGGAGTTCGTCCAGTTCCACCCCACCGGCCTCTACCGTCACGGCATCCTGATGAGCGAGGCCTGCCGGGGCGAAGGAGGCTACCTGATCAACAAGCTGGGCGAACGCTTCATGGAGAAGTACGCGCCGGAGAAGATGGAGCTGGCCCCTCGGGATCTGGTGAGCCGCTCGGAGCAGACGGAGATCGACGAAGGGCGGGGCATTGGCCCGGACGGCCAGGGCATCTACCTGGACATGCGCCACCTGGGCCGGGAGAAGATCCTGAAGCGACTGCCCCAGGTGCGGGAGATCGCCATCAACTTCGTGGGCGTGGACCCCATCGAGGCGCCGGTGCCCATCCAGCCCACGGCCCACTACAGCATGGGCGGCATCCCCACCAACGTGAACGGACAGGTCATCGCCGACGCCCAGGGAACGCCCATCGTGGGCTTCTACGCCGCGGGGGAGGTGGCCTGCGTCAGCGTGCACGGGGCCAACCGCCTGGGCACCAACAGCCTGCTGGAGGCCTCGGTCTACGGTCGGCGCACGGGGCGGGCCATGGCGGAGTTCATCAAGGGCGGGGCCAAGCTGCACCCCATCAGCGGGGATCCCGCGGAGCGCAACCGGCGGCGGGTCCAGGAGCTGCTGGACAACCCGGGCACCGAGTCGGTGGAGCACATCGCCCAGGAGCTGAAGAGCACCATGACCAACAACTGCGGCGTCTTCCGCACCAAAGAGGGGCTGGAGACCGCGCTGCGGGACATCAAGCAGCTCCAGGAGCGTTTCAAGAACGCCCGGACCATGGACAAGAGCCGGCGCTTCAACACGGATCTCCTGGCCACCCTGGAGGCCCAGCACCTGCTCACCTTCAGCGAGGTGATCGTCACCGGCGCCCTGGCCCGGACCGAGAGCCGCGGGGCCCACTTCCGCAAGGATTTCCCCAAGCGGGACGACGAGAGCTGGCTGAAACACACCCTGGCCCACAAGGGCGACGACGGCCCCAAGCTGAGCTACAAGGATGTGACCATCTACTGGGACAAGTTCCCGCCCCAGGAGCGGAAGTACTAGGGGAGAAGTTGGGATACGGGAGTCATCTCACCCCATCCCCCTCCCGAAACTCGCCACCCCTCCCCTGGCCACCTGTGAGGAGGGGAGGAGTCAGGTGCAAGGGCCCGAGGGCCTAATCGCCCAATCGTATCCGGTCTTCCACTGCCATTTTTCGTACCGGAACTGATCTTTCCGCCGTCAAGGAGCAGACCGATGTTGAATTTCATCTTCAAGCGTAAGACCCCGGAGGCGATCCAGAAGGGGGACAAGGCCATCGTGCGGGTGCAGCGCTTCAACCCGGACGTGGACGAGAAGCCCTACATGCAGGAGTTCGAGGTGCCCATGTCCCCGGAGACCACCCTCCTGGACGCCCTGCAGTACATCAAGACGGAGCTGGACGGCAGCCTGACCTTCCGCAAGTCCTGCCGTCACGCCATCTGCGGCTCCTGCGCCATGAACGTGAACGGCTCCAACAAGCTGGTCTGTCACACCCCGCTCTCCCAGAGCCTGGACCATCACGGCCGGGTGACCATCAAGCCCCTGCCCTACCTGCCCATCATCAAGGACATGGTGGTGGACCGCACCAGCTTCTGGAAGCAGTACCTGCGGGTGAAGCCCTGGCTGGTGCCGCCGGACGACATCCCGGAGAAGGAGTTCCGCATGAGCCCGGAGGAGGTGGAGGCGCTCCACAACGCGGAGACCTGCATCATGTGCGGGGCCTGCTACTCGGCCTGCTCCGTGGTGGGGATGACCAAGGAGTACATCGGCCCCCACGCCCTGCTCAAGAGCTTCCTGCGGGTGATGGACCCCCGGGACTCCATCCCTGGGGAGCGGCTGGCGGACGTGAGCGACACCGACGGCGTCTACCGCTGCCACACCATCTTCAACTGCATCGACGCCTGCCCCAAGGGCCTGAACCCCACCCAGGCCATCGAGACCCTGCGCAAGCTGGCCCAGAAGCGGGAGGCCTGGGAGGCAGCCCGGCGGGAGCGGCAGCAGCATCTCACAGAGCCGACGAACGTGAAGGCCTGAGAGGGATCCAAGGACCCGAGAGCGAGGACAGAGATCGAAGAAAGAGGCTGGGAGCAGGGCTCCGTGGACCCGGCATCGCCAACTCCCACTCCCGACTCCCAACTTCTGACTTCCAACTCCTGACTTCCAAGGAGCGCTTCCATGTACAAAACCACAGGTTTCATCAGCTTCCTGCTACGCCGCATCACCGGCGTGGCCCTGGTCATCTACCTCTTCTTGCACATCTGGGTGATCGGCTCGGTGAACGCCGGCCCGGAGGCCTTCGATGCCCGGCTGAACACGGTGCAGACGCCCATCTTCAAGCTGCTGGAGATCGCCCTCCTGGCCGCGGTGGTCTACCACGCCCTGGACGGCATCCGGCTGCTCATCGTCCACTATTTCGACGTGACCGAGTACCGCAAGAGCATGTTCTACGCGGTGATGGCCGTGGCGGCTATCCTCACCGTGGCTGGCGGCATCCCCATTCTCTTGTTCATGCTGGAAGGACTGAAGGGATAGGAGAGAACCCATGCGAGTCTTTCAACTGCAGCGCTACAGCGCCATCGCCCTGCTCTTTTTCCTGACCATCCACATGATCGTGGTCCACTACCCGCCCTTCCACATCGACTTCAGCCGCATCGTGGTGCGCCTGGCGGATCCTCTGTGGAAGACCATCGACATCCTCTTCCTCCTGGCCGTCCTGATCCATGGGCTGGCCGGGGCCTGGGTGGTGGTCACGGACTGGGACCGGTTCAGCTCCCTCAAGCGGGGGCTGGCCTGGGCCGCCATCGTCATCGGCGTCATCGCCTTCGTCTACGGCGCCAAGACCATCCTGGCCTTCCAGCCGCCCGTCTGAGCCCTCGGTCCAACAGAGGCGGAAAAAGCGGCAGGGGCGGTGCTCCGGTCACCCCGCCGACCGGCTGATGGGCGCCGGGACCCGGCCTGCACACCCAGAACAAAGCAATCCATGAACGAAAAAGGAGCGGCAACTCGCCTGGCGAGGCCGCTCCTTGCTGTACTCCAGCTCCCTACTTCCAACTCCTAATTTCCAACTCCCAGCCCTACACCTTCTCCAACACCTCCAGGCAGCGGTCGATCTCCTCCACCGTGTTGTAGTGGACCAGGCCGATGCGCAGCAGGCCGCCGCTCTCCTCCACCCCCAGGCGCTGGGTCGCGGCCAGGGCGTAGAAGTTGCCGTCCCAGACGAAGATGTTCTCCTGGGCCAGGGCCAGGGCCAACTGATGGGGCGTGGTCCCCTCCTTGCGGATGGAGACGGTAGCCACCCGGCGCTCCCAGTCCTCCCGGCTGGTCAGGCCGTAGATGCGCACCCCGGGCACCCCCAGCAGCCCGGTGATGAGCCGGCTGATCAGGCGGATCTCGTACTCGTGGATGGCCCGCCAGGCCGCCATGAGCTTCTCTCGGCGGCTGGCCGTGGCCCGAGCCGTGCCGTACTCCACGCCCAGGCCGGCCAGGTAGTCGATGGCCGCGGTGACCCCGGCCATGCCCTCGAAATTCTGGGTGCCGGTCTCCCATTTGCCTGGGGGGCGCTCGCTGGCCGGCCGCACCTTGTAGGCCGGCAGCCGTTCCAGATGCTCCCGCTTGCCGTAGAGCATCCCCGCGTGGGGGCCGAAGAACTTGTAGGCGCTGCAGGCCAGGAAGTCACAGTCCAGGGCCCTCACATCGATGAGGCCGTGGGGCGCGTACTGCACCGCGTCCACGAAGGTGAGGGCGTTCACCGCCTTGGCCCAGGAGACGACGGTGGCCACATCGGTGATGGAGCCGGTGGCGTTGCTGGCGTAGCCCACGGCCACCAGCTTGGTGCGAGGGCCGATCTTCTCCTGCATGTCCGCCATGTCCAGGGCGCCCGTCTCCGGGTCCATGTCCACCCAGCGGACCAGCGCGCCGCTGTCCTCCGCGGCCAGGACCCAGGGCATGATGTTGGCGTCGTGGTCCAACCGGGTGACCACGATCTCGTCCCCGGGCTGGAAAGTGCGGGCCAGGGAGCGGCTGATGTGGAAGGTGAGGGTGGTCATGTTGGCCCCGAAGACCACCTCGTCCGCGTCGCAGCCCAGGAGATCCGCCACGGCCTGGTGGGCCTCCTGGATCACCTGGTCCGTGCGGCGGCTGGTCTCGAAGGCGCCGTGGGTGTTGGCGTTGCGCCGGGTCAGGTAGTCCCGCATGGCGTAGATCACCCCTTCGTGGACCTGGGTGCCACCCGGGTTGTCGAAGAAGATGGCCGGCTTGCCGTTGTAGAGCTCCTGTAGGGCGGGGAACTGTTTGCGGATTTCGTTTACGTCGATCATGGCAGGTTCCTTGAGAGCTAACTGGATGATCTGTAGGTC
>CAYQEB010000028.1:0-23331 GCA_964416395.1 uncultured Caldilineaceae bacterium
TCAGGAGAAGATGGCCTGGATCTGCTCGCCGGCCAGGGCCGCGCCGGCCTCCAGCAGGGCCTCCACTCGCTCCGGGGTGCGGCCCTCCGCGTAGATGCGCAGGACCGGCTCCGTGCCGCTGGGCCGGATGAGAAGCCAGCTGTCGTCGGCCAGGATGTACTTGACCCCGTCCTTGTCGGAAAGATGGGCCAGGGCCTGGCCGTCCAGCTGGGCCGGGGCCTGGCGGATGAGCCCGGCCACCAGGGTGGCCTTGTCGAAGGGCTGCACGGGCTGGTCCCGGCGGGCGTAGAAGAAGGGGCCCACGTCCGGCGCGGCCATGAGCTCGTCCAGGAGCTGGGCCAGGCTCTTGCCTCGGCGAGCCACCATCTCCGTCAGGAGCAGGCCGATGAGCAGCCCGTCCCCTTCCGGGATGTGGCCGTGGACGCTGATGCCGCCGCTCTCCTCCCCGCCGATGAGCACCTCCTCCCGGAGCATGCGGTCGCTGATGTGGTTGAAGCCCACCGGCGTCTCGTGGATGGGCAGCCGATAGCGGGCGGCCAGCCGGTTCAGCATCTGGGTGGTGCTCACCGTCTTCACGATGCTGCCCCGCACCCCCCGCTCGTGGACCAGGTACTCCACCAGCAGGCTCATGATGCGGTGCGGGTCGATGAACTGGCCGTTGGGGTCCACCGCGCCGATGCGGTCCGCGTCCCCGTCCGTGGCCAGGCCCAGGTGATAGCCCCCGGCGCTCACCGTCTCCAGGAGGGGCGCCAGGTGGCGGGCGATGGGCTCCGGATGGATGCCGTTGAAGCCCGGGTTCATCTCGCCCCGCAGCTCCGTGACCCGGCAACCCGCGTCCTCCAGCATGCGGCGCAGGTAGATGCGACCGGCCCCGTACATGGGATCCACCACCACGGCGAGGCCGGCCTGGCGGATGACGTCGAAGTCCACCATGCTCTGGATGTGCCGCTCGTAGGCCTGGAGGGGGTCAAAGCGCTGGACCAGACCGCGCGCCAGGGCTTCTTCCAGGGGCATCTGTCGGGGCGCGCGGCCGGTCGCGTCGTTGGCCTGGATCCGGGCTTCCACCTTCTTGGACATGGCCGGGCTGGCCGAGCCGCCGTAGGCCGCCTTCAGCTTGATGCCGTTGTAGCGGGGCGGGTTGTGGCTGGCGGTGATCATCACGCCGCCGTCGGCCTGGCGATCCACGATGGCGTAGCTCACCATGGGGGTGGGGGCGTCCCCCGCGGTCAGCCAGACGTGGATGCCGTTGGCGGCCAAGACCTCGGCCACCGCGCTGGCGTAGCGGTCGCTGAGGAAGCGGGTGTCGAAGCCCACCACCAGGGCAGGCCGCTCCGACTCCGGACCCTTGACCGGACGCTGCTGTTCTTGGATCACGTCGGCGATGGCCTGGGCCACTTTGCGCACGTTGGCGAAGGTGAATTCGTCGCTGATCACGGCTCGCCAGCCATCGGTGCCGAACTTGATGCTCATGGGCGCTTCCTCCTGGAAGGTGTCTCCGGGAAAGATCCGTCAGGAAAGATCGATTGACAAGGAAATTTGGTGACAAGAAATTGGCTGCACGTGGAGAAAACAGGACCGGCGACGGAGCCTGCCGGCCTTCTCTGTCATTGAGAGCGAGGGTGCTGACGGGGAGCCTGTGAGGAAATTATACGCGGGCGCGGGGAAAAGGGGAAGTCGGTGAGGCTGACACTTGCGTTACAAAACTGTGGGGTGCAGCGAAATGGGGCGCAGGACCGTGTGGGAAGGCCTCGGAGGCGTCACGGCGTGGACGCGGCCTCCGAAGCGGGGGTGGGCTGGGCCGTGGGGGTGGCCGTGGCCGGGATCTCCGTGCCCGGGCCCACCAGGTAGACGGCCCGCCAGGGCTGGTAGACGCTGACCAGCTCCTCTTCCCGGGTCTGGCCGTCCTCGGTGATGCGTCGGGTCACCACCACCCGCATGCCCTTCTTGGCCGTCTCCACCTGCTTCTTCTGCCCCGGCTGCAGGGAAGGATCCTCCTGGTAGGCCGGGGGCGGCGGCTCCTTCACGTCGGAGATGACGGGCTTGCTGATCTCCACCTGCCGGTCCGGCTTGGTGCCGTAGAAGAGGAAGGAGATGACCCCGTTGGCGGTGTCCACCACCGGTTCGATGAGGAGGTAGGCGTCTGTGTCGTTGCGGAACTTGAAGTCCACCGTGGGGGTGTAGATGGTGGCGTCCATGCCCGGCTCCCCGTACCAGCTGACCACGTAGCCGTGGTTGTAGCGCTCCACCAGGGGGAAGCCAGCCTGGAAGGCCGCCCGGAAGACCGTGGTGCTCACCTGGCAGACGCCGCCGCCCACGCCCACCGCGGTCCGGTCCCCCCAGATGATCAGGGAGTCCTCGAAGCCATTGGCGCCGCTCACGTCCTCCACGATCTGGTTGAAGCTGAAGATGCCGCCCGGAGGGATGACCACGCCCTCGAACTTGGCCGCAGCCACCTGGATGTTGCGCACCCGGGCCGGGCTGCTGCCAGCGAAATAGGTGGTGCCGGTGGAGACCAGCTCCCGGATGCCCATCTCCGGGATGCGGTTCATGTCCACCGCCGGGGGCACGGAGACCACCCAGAGGCGGGCCCGCTGCTCCCGGTTGGCCAGGGCCTGGCGGATGCTCTCCATGGTCCTCTCCACGTCCAGGCGACGCCCCTCCGCGCTGGGGGTGCGCACGGTGACCGCGCCGGTGGCCGGGTCGAAGCGCAGGCGAGCGTCCCGGGCGGGGATGTCCACCTGCTGGGCCCAGCCAGCCACCACGCTCCGCAGGGCCTCCTCGTCGATGCGCAGGGGATCCAGGGAGGGGACGATGCGCGCCAGGAGGGAGGGATCCAGAGCGAACTCCAGCCCCGCCTCCGGGTCGGCCAGGACCAGGGGGCGGTCGAAGGAGCGGCCAGACAGGGTCGAGGCTACACCGGCCTCCTTGGCCTGGGCGGCGTCCGGCGGGGCTACGGGGACGGTCACCAGGGGGATGACCCGGGCCTGCTGGGCCTCCAGGGCCTGGAGCACCGCCTGGGTCGTGGCCGCCACGTCCACGTCCACGCCGGGCTGGGCGGGCAGAGAGACAGGCCCAAACTGGCGGGCCGGGCGACCAGGACGGCGCACCTCCGCCGCGATCTGGCTCACCAGGTAGCGGACCTGCCCTTCGTCCACCTGCAGCTGGGGCTTCAGATCCACGTAGCCGGTGAGGGCCAGCCACTGGGCCCGCAGCCGGGCGATGAAGTTGCCCTGGCGTCCCACCAGGTAGGCCCGGTTCACCGCGTCCATGAGATCCGCCTGCACGTCCAGCTGGGCGCTGCTCAGGTTCCACTGCTGGTCCCCGGCCCGGATGATCAGCGGCGGCACCGGGTAGGGGGTGAGCTCCTGGGTCAGCTGGGCCAGGGCCCGGGCGCGGGTGCCCCCGCCCACCGGCACGCCGGCCACCGTCACCCCGGTGAAGATGCGGTCCGCGTGCCAGAACTGCCAGGCCGCGAAGCCGGCCACCTCTGCCAGCAGCAACACGCCCAGCAGGATGGCGGCGAAGTCCGCGAGGGAGCGACGGATGGAGCGCCCAGGGGCGCCGGCGAGTCGGGTGGCGGGGAAGGTGGAGTGCATGGTGGCTCTCGGAGGGTGCGGGAACAGATTCTGCAACGTGAAGGGTGCTGAAAGAGAACTGGGCGAACCGGCCAGGCCGCTCGCCTCGGATCTCGGTCCTGGGAGGGGATGGGGCGCCTCCGGTGAGCGGCTGCCAGCTCAGGCTACCGGCTCAAGTTACCGGCTCAACTGAGGCATAATATACACGAAAGGTGCGGCCGCGTCCAGTAATGCAAATAACATTGCCGGGGAAGCCCAGGCCAGCAGCCGAAACGTGGCCAAGGCTGTCCCAAATGCACCAGGCTGTCGCTCCTCCGCCATGCCTGCCCCGGCCACAGCCAGGAGCCCGCCGCCCCCCAGCCCCAAGAAGAGGACCAGCCATTTGTCCAGGGGCCCCAGGAGGACGCCGTAGAGGAGCGCGCCCAGGGCCATGCTCAGCAGGAAGCCGCCCACCAGCAGGGCCGTCCGCGGACGCAGGGCCTCCTGCCAGGCCAGGGCCGCGAAGAGGGCGATGGCCGGCAGGGCTGGGAAGAGGTAGCGCCCTTGGTGCTGGACGAAGCGCAGGTTGTACCAGGCGTAGCTGGCCACCGCGGCCAGGAGCAGCAGGGTCAGGGTGGCCAGCCCCCAGCCCTGGAAGCGGCTCAGGCGCCGCTCTCCTCGGCCCAGGCCCAGGAGCCAGGCAGCCAGCCCCATGGCCAGGATCAGGCTGAAGACCAGGAGGGCCGTGTAGATGCGGCTGTCCATGAAGACGCCCAGCCAGCCGAAGACCCCCCAGAAGCTGTCGAAGGTGAAGCGCAGGGCCCGCAGGCTGTAGGCGGCCCAGCCGTGCGCCGCGATCCACTCGCTGGTCAGGGGCTGGCCGGTGACCACCCGGTCGTGCCAGCGCAGGCCCAGGATGTCCCCTGGCCCGTAGACCCGCCAGTTGCGGATCCAGAGGGGCAGACCTAGGAGCAGGGCCGGCCCCGTCACTGCCAGCAGATGGCGCAGCAGCTCTCCCCAGAGCCCTTCCTCTCGGCGGGCCTGCCAGGTGACGCCGGCCACCACCAGGACCGCGATGGGCAGCAGGATGTAGGCGGTGGCTTTGGTCAACAGAGCCAGGCCGAGCAGGACAGAGACGGCGACCAGCTGCTTGGGGGAGGCCCCTTGGCTGCCCCGTTCCAGCGCTCCTTTCAGCCAGCCCAGCAGGGCCAGGACCGTCCCCGCGATGAGGAGCTCGGCCAGGCTGTCGTTGTTCACCGCGCTGAGGATGGCCAGGTGCATGGGCAGGAGGGCGGTGAAGGCCATGGCTCCCAGGGCGATCCAGGGCCGGTGGGGGAAGAGGGTGCGGGCGATGGCAGCGACCAGGAGCGTCACGCCGCCACCCAGGAGCGCGCTGAAGAGGCGCAGAGCCAACAGGCTGCCCCCTGTGAGCCAGAAGACAGGCGTGGCCAGCAGGTAGTAGAGGGGAGGTTGGTGGAACTCGTAGCGGACCGGCTCCACGGAGAGCTGGGGCGGGAATTTCTCCCGTTTCAGCTGCTCCAGGTAGGCCTGGTCGTAGTCTCCGGGCTGGAGGACCGGCAGGCCCTTCCCCTGGGCCAGGTGGGCGATGTAGTTGTAGTGGGCCGGTTCGTCTGGGTTCTGCCAGGCCGGGGTGGTGACGGCGAAGAGGGTGGCCAGGGCGACGTAGAGGGCAAGGAGCAAGAGGGAACAAGGCGCATAGCCCCTGGGCAATTTGCTCATTCCTCCTGACTCCTTGACCCGGATGTTGCGTCCTGGGGCGGGTGACGGTGCACCCGTCTCCGGCCGCTACGCATCCTTTGTCGCCTGGCCCAACTCCTTGGCCAGCACCTCCTCCGGGTCCAGCTTCTGGAAGAGGGGGGCAGGCTTCTGCAGGGCCTGGCCTGGGGCGAGGGTGGTGGCCTCCCAGCGGCCGGTGGCCGGGCTGTGGTCGTAGCGCAGGACCAGGTGGCTGCCCCGGGCGTCCTGGACCTCCTCCGTGTACTGGCGGCCGAAGAGGGGTTCGCTGTAGCCCAGGATCCGGTGAAGCTGCTCGCTGCTGTGGGGCAGGATGGGGGCCCAGATCAGCTTCAGCCAGTCGATGGCCTGCAGGGCCACGTAGATGGCCGTGGCCGCGGCCTGGGGATCCGTCTTGATGCTGTGCCAGGGGGCCTTCTCGTTCAGGTACTGGTTCACCCGCTGGCTCAGTCGGCGGGCCTCGGTCAGGCCGGCCTTCAGTTTCACCGCCTGGAAGAGCTCGCCCACCGTCTGGAAGCCCTGGCGGATCTCGGCCAGCAGGGCCTGGTCCGTCTCGTCCAGGGGGCCGGGGGCCGGCACAGCTCCATCAAAGCGCTTGTAGGCGAAGCCCACCACCCGGTTGACCAGGTTGCCCCAGTTGGCCACCAGCTCGTTGTTCACCCGGTCCACAAACTCCTGCCAGGTGAACTCCACGTCCGAGGTCTCCGGCGCCAGGGCGGTGAGCACGTAGCGCCAGGCGTCGGCCTGGTAGTCCCGGAGCACCGTGTTGAAGCCGATGACCCGGCCCCGGCTGGTGCTGAACTGCTCACCGCCGAAGTTCAGGTACTCATTGGCCGGCACGTCGTAGGGCAGGTGCAGCCCGCCGTAGGCGATGATCATCCCGGGCCAGATGATGGTGTGGAAGACGATGTTGTCCTTGCCGATGAAGTAGTAGCTGCGGACGTCCGGGTTCACGTCCACCTCCCACCACTCTCGCCAGGCCTGGGGCTGCCCCACCAGCTGGGACCATTCCTTGGGTGCGCTGTAGTAGCCGATGACCGCGTCGTACCAGACGTAGATGCGCTTGCTCTCGTAGCCCTCCAGGGGGATGGTGATGCCCCACTCGATGTCCCGGGTGATGGGGCGACCCCGGAGCTCTCGCCGCTCCAGCTGGCTCTTGGCGAAGTTCAGGACATGGGGACGCCAGTGCTCCTTGTCCTGGTTGATCCACTCCAGCAGGGGCTCGTTGAGCTTGCCCAGGTCCAGGAAGAAGTGCTCCGTCTCCCGCACCTCCAGCTGGGTGGCGCCTGTAAGCTTGGAGCGGGGGTTGATCAGCTCCAGGGTGTCGTAGATGCGGCCGCAGTTGTCGCACTGATCTCCCCGGGCGTCCGGGTAGCCGCAGTAGGGGCAGGTCCCCTCCACGTAGCGGTCGGGCAGGAAGCGCTTGGCCACCGGATCGTAGAGCTGCTTCTGCACCGCCTTGTAGATGTAGCCCTTCTCCAGGTGGCGCAGGAACATCTCGTGGGTGGTGTCCCAGTGGTTCTGGGTGTCCGTGTGGGTGAAGAGGTCGAAGGTGAGGCCCATCTTCAGGCAGCCCTCCACGAACATGGGGTGGTAGCGCTCCACCACCTGGGCCGGGGTGATGCCCTCCGCCTCGGCCTTCAAGGTCACCGGGGTGCCGTGGGTGTCCGATCCGCTGACCATGAGCACCCGGTTGCCCTGCATGCGCTGGAAGCGGGCGAAGATGTCCGACGGCAGGTAGGCGCCGGCGATCTGTCCGATGTGTTTTTCCCCGTTGGCGTAGGGCCAGGCCACGCCCACCAGGATGGT
This sequence comes from uncultured Caldilineaceae bacterium, assembly GCA_964416395.1. Taxonomy (GTDB): domain Bacteria; phylum Chloroflexota; class Anaerolineae; order Caldilineales; family Caldilineaceae; genus S144-5. The sequence continues at coordinate 7,119 of CAYQEB010000028.1, forward strand.
CTCGGGCTGCTTGTTCATTGGGATATCGTCCTCGGGTGTTGACCTGCGCTGATGACCTCCCCTGCGAGCTCTCAGGGGCCGCTCACTCACCCGCCCACTTGCCCAGCAGGGTGACCAGGCCATACAGGAGCAGGAAGAAGAGCAGGCCCCCGCTCATGCAGAGGAGGGCCAGGATCGCTCCTCCCCGGCCGTAGAAGAGCCAGATGAGGCCGCCTCCCACGGCGTAGAGCAGGAGGAAAAATCCGATCACCAGCCGGGCTTCTGTGCTGCGGATGAATCGATCCATTGAGCCGGTATTATAGCCTTTCCAGAGAGGGAAAAGCAAAAGCCCGCAGGCCGCGCAGGCTGGTCATGGGCTGGGAGAGATGTTATAATGCGCCAATCGGAACGCACACCGACCAGCCCCGAATCCCCCTCCTTTTTCAACCATGGAATTCCATCTCTACCAGTGGGTCGTGGACGGCGAAGCCCTGATCCGCCAGGTGCAGCAGCTGCGCTCGCCCTGGCTGGACGCCTATTTCCGTTTCGCCACCTTCCTGGGCAACGAGGAGTTCTTCCTCCTCTTCATGCCCCTGCTCTACTGGTGCATCCACAAGGACTTTGGACGTCGGCTGGCCTACCTGCTCATGCTCTCCACCTACGTCAACACCTTCGTGAAAGGGCTCTTCCGCCTGCCCCGTCCGCCCCAAGAGCTGCGCCTGGTGGCCCAGGAGGGCTACGGCCTGCCCAGCGGGCACGCCATGAACGCGGTGAGCGTCTGGGGCTACACCGCCCATCGCTGGCGGCAGTGGGGATGGGTCCGCTGGCTCCTGGCCGGGCTGCTCATCCTCTCCATCGGCTTCAGCCGGATCTACCTGGGCGTCCACTACCCCGCGGACGTGCTGGCCGGCTGGCTCCTGGGGCTGCTCCTCCTGCTGGCCTGGATCCGAGTCGAGCCGAGGCTGGCGACCTGGGCCTCCCAACGGACCCCGGTCCAGGTCCTGGGCTTCTCCCTGCTCCTGGCCCTGGCCATGCTCTTCCTCCATCCCGGGGACGCGCAGGGCTACCCCTCCCGCGCCGCGGGGACCATCGCCGGCGTCCTGCTGGGGCTCAACGTGGGCTTCTTCTACGAGCCCCGTCGGGTGGACTTCCAGGTGGCGGGGAGCGGCCTCCAGCGGCTGGGGCGGCTCCTGGTGGGCGGCGGGGTGACCCTGGTCTTCTACCTGGGCCTGCGGGTTCTCTTCGGCCTGTTGCCCGTGGATCCCACCACCGCGGCCCTGCTGCGGATGGTCCGCTACGCCTTCACCGGCTGCGCGGTGGCCTGGTGGGGCCCGGCCGCCTTCGTGCGCCTGGGCTTGGCCCAAGGAAAAGGGGGCGCTTCGCTCCCGACCATGTCCGCTCCCGTCCCGGAGGAGGAAGCGCTGTGAGAGGGCTCCGGCCATGAAAGCCTTCCGCGTCATCTGGCGGGCCATCCGCCTGGTCTACGAGGACCTGCTCCTCTACGTGGTCCTGAGCGCGCTCTGGTGGCTGGGCGCGGCGCCCCTTCTCTTCGCCGTCTACGCCTTCTTCCAGGCCCTGGGGACGGGGTTGGCCCTCTGGTGGGCCGGCGTGCTCCTGGGGATCCTCCTCTCCCCTCTCTCCTCGGCGGCCACGGTAGGGCTGCACCGGGTGGCCAACCGGGCGGCCAACTACCGGCGCATCGGCAGCTCGTTCTTCTGGGAGGGGGCTCGGCGCTATCTGCTCAAGGGCTGGATCCTCTACGTGGGCAATGGCCTGCTGGTGGCCGGCGTGCTCTTCAACACCCGTTTCTACCTGGCCAGCGCGCCCCTGTGGATGCGGGTGATCGGCATCGCCTGGATCTGGGCCCTGCTCCTGGTGCTCATGTTGGGCCAGTACACCTTCCCCCTGCTCTGGCAACAGGACGAGCCCCATCTCGGGCTCATCCTGCGCAACGCCCTGATCCTGGCCATGCGCTCCCCCCTCTACAGTTTTATTCTGCTGGTCTACCAGCTGCTGGTGATCGTGGCTAGCGTCATCTTCCCCCTGTTGCTCTTTCTCATCACCCCGGCCCTCATCGCGGTGACGGCCAACGTGGCCCTGGTCACCCTGCTCCAGGAGATGGGCCTGGCCCCGCCACCGCCGGAGTGAGGGGTGGGAGACTGAGGAGCGGAGAGTGCGGCCAAATGCACCGATCTCCGGTCTCGCATCTCGTTCGCACGGTGGATGCGGCCGCACCCGGAAAACTCACCTGTGTGATTCACGTTCATCTTCTCAGGAGGCAACCATGGCACTTCTCAAGGAATACCATCGACCCCAGAGCGTCCAGGAGGCGGTGCAGCTGCTGGCCCGCCAGGACGTGCGGCTGGCGCCCCTGGCCGGGGGCAGCCAGCTGGTGGGCCAGCTGGAGACCCGGGCGGTCAAGGACGTGGACGGTGTGGTGGATCTGGGCCACCTGGGTTTGAATTTCATCACAGCGGAGGAGAACCAGCTGCGGCTGGGCGCCACCACCCCCCTGGCCCATGTCATGGACCATCCCGTGGCCGGCCAGCTGGCGGACGGTCTCCTGCGTCGCACCGGCCGCTACGAGGGGCCGGTCAACCTGCGCAACATGGCCACCCTGGGCGGCCTGGTGGCCACCGCAGAGCCGGACAGCGAGCTCTACGCCGCGCTCCTGGCCCTGGACGCCCGGGTGGTCTGGAGCGACGGAACCAGCCAGGAGGTCATCCCCCTGCAGGAGTGGCGTCTGGCAGGGCGAGGCCCAGGCCTCATCGTGGAGCTGCAGATCCCCGTCCAGGCGCTGAACGGCGGCCATGCCCGGGTGGCCCGCACCCCGTCGGACCGTTGCATCGTGGCCGCGGTGGCCGTGGTGGGCCCCGAGCTGGAGCGGGTGGCCCTCTGCGGCGTAGCCTCCCGGCCCATCCTGGGAGGCGAGCCCCTGGATCCACCGGACGACTTCAAGGGCAGCGCCGAGTACCGGAGCCAGATGGCCCAGGTGCTCACGGAGCGGGCCCTGCAGGAGGCCCGGAAGCGGGCCAGCTCAGGAGGCTGACCATGCATGTGCTGCGCGTCAACGTCCGCGAACAGAGCGCCCAGCAGGAGCCTGTGCCCGTCTCCTGGCAGCATCTGGGCGGCCGGGGGCTCGTCGCCCGCATCCTGGTGGACGAGGCGCCCGGGGAGTGCGATCCCCTGGGACCCCGAAACAAGCTCATCTTCGCGCCGGGGCTGCTGGTGGGCCATCGCCTCTCCAGCTGCGACCGCATCTCCATCGGCGGCAAGAGCCCCCTCACCCAGGGGGTGAAGGAGAGCAACGCCGGGGGACGCACCGGCTATCACCTGGCTAGCCTGGGCATCAAGGCACTCATCCTGGAAGATCGCCCCACCCAGGCGGGCTGGTGGGTCCTGCACCTGAGCCGGGAAGGGGTGCGCTTCGATCCTGCGGACGACCTGGCCGGCCTGGGGGTCTACGCGGCGGCGCCGGCCCTGCTGGAGCGCTACGGGGACTCGGTGGCCATCGCCCTCATCGGCCCCGGCGGGGAGATGGGCCTGGCCAGCGCCGGCATCCAGAACATCGACAAGGACCGCACACCCTCCCGCATCAGCGCCCGGGGCGGGCTGGGCGCGGTCATGGGCGCCAAGGGGCTCAAGGCCATCGTCATCGAAGAGGGGGAGCAGCCCCCCGTCGCCCGGCCCGAGGCCTGGAAGGCGGCCCGCAAGGCCTATCACCGCTCCCTCCTGGCCCATCCCCAGACGAAGATCTACGCCGACTTCGGCACTGCGGCCATGACCAACATGTGCAACAGCTTCGGCGGCCTGCCCACCCGCAACTTCTCCCGGGGTCAGTTCGAGCAGGCGGAACGCATCAGCGGCGAGGCCATGCGGGAGCTGATCCTGGCCCGGGACGGGGAGGGGGAGACCACCCACGCCTGCATGGCCGGCTGCTCCATCCGCTGCTCCAACGTCTTCCCGGACGCCACAGGCGAGGCTGTGGTCTCCCCGGTGGAGTACGAGACCATCGGCCTCATGGGCTCCAACCTGGAGATCGACAGCCTGGACACCATCGCGCGCATGAACTGGCAGGTGAACGACCTGGGGCTGGACACCATCGAGGTGGGGGCGGCCCTGGGGGTGGCGGCCGAGGCTGGACTCATGGCCTTCGGGGACGGGGAGCGGGCCCTGGCTCTGCTCCAGGAGATCCGGGAAGGAACACCTCTGGGGCGGCTGCTGGGCAACGGCGCCGCGGTCACCGGCCGGGTGCTGGGGGTGGAAAGGGTGCCCGCGGTGAAGGGCCAGGCCATCTCCGCCTACGACCCGCGGGCCATCAAGGGGACCGGGGTGACCTACGCCACCTCGCCCCAGGGCGCGGACCACACCGCGGGGCTCACCATCCGGGCCCCCATCGATCACCTGGACCCGGCCGGCCAGGTGGCGGTCTCCCGCAAGGCCCAGATCAGCATGGCCGGCTACGACACCCTGGGGGCCTGCATTTTCGCCGGGTTCGGCTTCGCGGCCGCGCCGGAGACCATCCGGGACCTGCTCAACGCCCGCTACGGCTGGGAGGTGGGGGCGGACATCCTGACTCAGCTGGGGCGGGAGACCCTGCGCCTGGAGCGGGAGTTCAACCGCCGGGCCGGCTTCACCGCCGCGGACGACCGGCTGCCCGAGTGGATGACCCGCACGCCCCTGCCGCCCCACGGCACGGTCTTCGACGTCTCGCCTGTGGAGATGGACCACATCTTCGATGAGCTCTGATTCCATGAGCTCGGACTCATCCGGGGGAACGGATAGACCTCGGTGCCGGCCCCAGCCAGGGAATGCGCACCTTCCCCGGGGCGTTTCCCGGGCATTCCCCAGGGTGCATTGACTCTCCACGCGCAGAGCTCACCCTCGGACGCGCCCCCAAAGGGTGCACAGCCGAGGGTGAGCTCTGTCTTTCCAACCTGGCCCCAGGAGATCGTCCCGGGATCAGAGCCGTTCGATGATGGTGCCGTTGGCCATGCCGCCCCCTTCGCAGATGGCGATGAGGCCGTAGCGGCCCTGGCGGCGCTCCAGCTCCGCCAGCAGAGTGGCCATCAAGCGGCCGCCTGTGGCCCCCAACGGATGGCCCAGGGCGATGGCCCCGCCGTTCACGTTCACCCGCTCCAGGGGCGCGCCGATCTCCTTCTGCCAGGCCAGGACCACCGGCGCGAAGGCCTCGTTCACCTCGAAAAGGTCGATCTCCTCCACCGAGAGCCCGGCCCGGGCCAGGACCTTCTGGGTGGCCGGGATGGGGCCGGTGAGCATGGTGACCGGGTCCACCCCCACCACGGAGAAGGCCACGAAGCGGGCCCGCACCGGCAGCCCCAGCCGCTCGGCCATCCGGGGGGAGGCGATGAGGGAGAGGCTGGCTCCGTCGGAGATCTGGCTGGCGTTCCCCGCGGTGATGAGATCCAGCCCGGGGAAGGGAGGCTCCAGCCCGGCCAGAGCCTCCATGGAGGTGTCCGGGCGGATGCCCTCGTCGTGACGGAAGAGGACCTCGTTCCCCTCCGGGTCCCGCACCGGGACGGGCACGATCTCCCGCTCGAAGTAGCCCTGGTCCCGGGCCCGGGTGGCCCGGCGGTGGCTCTCCAGGCTGAAACGATCCAGGTCCTCCCGGGTCAGGCCCCAGCGCTCGGCGATCATCTGGGCGCCCACCGCCTGGTTGAAGAAGCCGTCCAGCTTGTAGCGCCGACGCAGGCTCTCGGTCAGGGGGGTGCCGTACTCCGTGCGGAAGGGGCTGCCCATGGGCACCCGGGTCATGGACTCCACGCCCCCGGCCATGACCAGGTCGTAGACCCCGGCCATGACCCCCTGGGCCGCGAAGTGAATGGCCTGGAGGCTGGAGCCGCACTGGCGGTCGATGGTGGTGGCCGGCACCGACTCGGGCAGCCCGGCGGAGAGCCAGGCGTTGCGCCCAATGTTGGTGGATTGCTCCCCGATCTGGCTGACGCAGCCCACGATCACGTCGTCCACCAGGCCGGGATCGATGCCCGTCCGTTCCACCAGCTGACCCATCAGGTGGGCCAGGAGGTCCACGGGATGCACGTCCCGCAGGGCCTTGCCCCGCCGTCCCACCGGGGTGCGGATGGCCTCGGAGATCACCGCTTCGTTCATGGTCTCGCTCCTCTGTCCTGTGGGGTTCGGGCGGTGTGGGAAGCGCCGCGCCCCTCGTTTCGCTCGCTAGCCCGCATCCTACTCGCCCCCGTCATCCCTGTCAAGGAAGCCCGGTTCCTTTGGGCTGGATTTTCTCTGGGCTGGATCCCCGCTGGGGGCGTCATGCCTCCTGGATCCGCTGGATCAGCGCCGGGTCGTCGGGCAGAAGGCCGGCCACCGCCAGCCGAGGCGGCAGCTCCCGCCAGTGCGGGGCCACCGCGTAGGTCTCCCGGAAGTACGCCAGGGCCTCCTCCACGAAGCCGGCCCGGACCAGGTTCAGCCCGAACCAGAAGAGCTGTTCCGGGTTGTCGGGCATGAGGGAGGGCGCGGCCTGGAAGAGCGCCTTGGCCTGGGCCAGCCGTTCCGTCTCCCCGGAGGCGTCCTCCAGGATGGCGAAGGCCCGCTGGGTCTCCCGATAGGCCCGAGCCACCTCCAGCAGACGCTCCAGCTCGGCCAGGGGCTCTCGGCTGTCGTCCACCCGCAGGTCGTAGATCCGGCACTGCCAGGGGGGCGACGCCAGGTCGTTCTCCACCACCAGGAGGGCCGCGGACTGCTTGCCCCGGATGTCGCCTCCTTGGGCCTCCGCGGCCTTCAGCGCAGCCAGCATGCGGGCGGCCAGATCGCCCCCGCTCTGCTCGAAGGCCTGGGCCATGGCCGGCCAGACCGTCTCCTTGGCCATGAGGTTGGCCTGGACCGAGTAGTTGTCCCCGCGCTGGTGGCCGGCCGCGGGGATGCAGCGGCGGCCTGTGTGGGTGGCTGTGCGCCCCTGGGCATCCATGAGGGCCACCTGGCGTCGCTCCGGGTCCGTGTCCCCGGCCAGGAGGGCGTCCAGGGCCTGTTGGGGCGTCAGGCCGGCCCGGAGCAGGGTGAGGCCCAGGGGGCCGAAGGCCACGTTGACCATGGACTGGGTGGCCACTGCGCCCACGCCGGGCTGGATCCAGGGGACGGCGCAGCCCACGCCGAAGTAGTGGGATTGGACGGCCACGCCCAGCTGGTTGGCCACTGGGTCGAAGGCCAGAATGGAGTAGGTGCTGGCCAGATCTTGGGCGGAAAGAGGCATGGTGGTCTCCTTGCTGGGTGATAGATGCCAGATGGGCGCCGCTGGTGGGCGCCAGTGATGGGGGGCAGCGGTGGGCGAGGCCGCCTGACCAGACAGGGGATCCTCGCCTCATGCCTGGCGCAGCAGACGCCAGATCTCCTTGACGCTGGGCCGCTTGCCGTACATGAGCAGCCCCATGCGGAAGAGCTTGCCTCCAAGCCAGAGCACCAGAGGGATGGCCACCAGCAGTCCCAGGATGCTCACCAGGATGTCCATCACCGGGACCTGCGTCTGGGGCAGGCGCAGCATCATCATGGTGGGGGCTGTGAGGGGGAACCAGGAGAGGGCCCGCAGGATGGGCGCATCCGGGTTCGTGAAGACGATGCTCACCACGAAGAAGGGGGTGGCGGCCAGGAACGAGAAGATCCCGGCCAGCTGCTGGGCCTCCTGTTTGTCCGCACCCAGCGCGCCCACGGATCCCATGAGCACCGCGTAGACCAGGAAACCCAGGACGTAGTAGAGCACCGCCAGGACGAAGACCTCGGGCCGAGCCAGCAGAGGAATGGCCACGCCCAGCAGGCCCACCGCGCCGCTGGCCAGGCCACCGCCCGAAGCCAGCCAGATGGCCATCTGGGTCAGCCCCAAGGCCCCCAGGCCCATGACCTTGCCGGCCAGAAGCTCCTGGGGCGTGACCGACGAGAGGACGATCTCGATGACCCGGCTGGTCTTCTCCTCGGCCACGCTGTTGAGCAAGTAGCCGGAGGAGACGAAGACGGTCATGATGAGCAGGATGCTGAAGAAGTAGGGAACCACGAAGCTCAGCACCATGTTCACCGCGTTCCGGGGAGCGCCCTCCTGGCTGAGGAAGACGATGACCGGGTCGATGGGATCGCTCAGCCGCTCCCGCAGCAGGGGATCTGGAAAGTCCCGGAGCAGGTGGTCCACGAAGAAGCGGCGCAGGCTGGAGGACTCCTCCAGATCGGCCACGCCCAGGGAGCCCTCGTCGGTGATCACCGTGACCTGTCCCGTCTCCAGGTAGTCTGGAGGGATGACCAGCAGGCGACGGATCTCGTCTGCCGCCACGGCGGCCTGGCCTGTCTCTTCGTCCGGGTAGAGGACGAAGCGATCCCGGTGTTCGGGTAGGATGGGCGTGAACTGGCCCCAGTGATCCACCACGCCGGTGGTCCGAGGGCCGGGCGCGAAGACGCTTTCCAGGATCTGGCCGGCCTGGCCGCTGAAGAAGGTGGCCACGAAGAGGGCGATGGCCCCCAGCAGGGGGACGGAGCCGGTGAGGATGAGGAAACCTGGGCGACGCACGTTGATCCCGTACTCGTGGCGAGCGATGATCCAGATTTTCTGTAGGCTCATCGGCCCTCACCTCCCTCGGTCCTTGACTCCTCTTGTCGGGGGCCCGGGATGCTCTGCCGCGGGCCCTCCTCGGGCTTCTCGCCCTGCACCACCCGGATGAAGATCTCCTCCAAGGGGAGCTGGGCCACGTCAAAGGAGATCACCGGCACATCCCGCTCCACCAGGTAGCGGAGGAGGGCCTGGGGCGAGATGTCCCCCAGCTCCAGGAGGTAGCTGCCGTCCTCCTTCTCCTCCACCTGCACCACGTGGGGCGGCGCGCCATCCAGGGGCTTTGCCGTGCGCAGGCGCACAGCCCGGGGCGAGTGCTCCCGCTTGATCTCCTCCAGCGGGCCGTAGAGCACGGCTCGGCCCTGGTTGATAAGGACGATGCGGTCGCAGAGGGCCTCCACCAGGTTCATCTGGTGGGCGCTGAGGACCACGGTCTTGCCCTGGGCCTGGAGCTCCCAGATCAGCTCCTTGAGCAGCTCCACGTTCACCGGATCCAGGCCCTGGAAGGGCTCGTCCAGGATCAGGAGGTCCGGGTCGTGGACCAGGCTGGCCACGAACTGGACCTTCTGCTGCATGCCCCGGCTCAGGTCCTTCACCTTCTTCCCGGCCCACTCGGCCAGGGCCACCCGCTCCAGCCAGTGCCGGGCTCGCTCCCGCCCCTCTGCCCGGGGCATTCCCTTCAGCTCGGCCAGGTAGACCAGCACGTCCAGCACCCGCTGATCTCGGTAGAGGCCTCGCTCCTCGGGCAGGTAGCCGGTCCGGGCGCGCACGGCTTCTGGCGCCTGGCCCAGGACCCGGACCTGGCCCTCGTCCGCCTTGAAGATGTCCATGACGATGCGGATGGTGGTGGTCTTCCCCGCGCCGTTGGGGCCCAGAAGGCCGAAGATCTCGCCGCGGTGGACGGCGAAGGAGAGGCGATCCACCGCGGTGAAGGAGTCGTAGCGCTTCACCAGATCCTGCACTTCCAGCACCGGGTCTCTCGGCGCCGGATCTCTTGGATCTGTTGGATCCGTGGGGCGTTGCTCGCTCAAACCGGCCTCCTTGGTTCAGGTCACAAGGGATGCTCAGTCGAAATCCGTGGGCAGCAGGGGGTCCCGGTAGTGCTCGAACATGCGATGGACCAGGGCAGGGAGCACCCGGCCGGTGGAGAGGGGCGGCAGGGCCTCCTCCGGGAAGAAGTCCACGCCGTCGGTCTCACTGCTCAGGGACGGGCTGCCTCCCACCAGCTCGCAGCGGAAGAAGTAGATGTGGACGTGGGTGAGCTGGGGCGGGAAGGGGTGGCGTCGCTTGTCCACCAGGGCCAGGAGCTTCACCGCCCGGACCAGATAGCCCGACTCCTCCCGCACCTCCCGCTCCACCGCCTGGCTGGGGGAGTCGCCCACGTCCACGTAGCCGCCGGGCAGGCACCAGCGCCCGTCCGCTCGCTCCCGCACCAGCAGGATCTTGCCATCCCGGAAGACCGCTGCCCGCACACCCACCTTGGGCGTGGCATAGCCCGCGTCCCCGGCCAGGAGATCCTGGAGCCGCGTCGGCTCCCCGCCGCTGCCGGCCGCCAGGATCTGGGCGGCGATGGCCTGGACCTGGGCGTACCGCTCCCGGTCGAAGAGGCCGGTCCCGAAGGTGAGGCCGGTCTGGGCGATGGCGGCCAGGCGGCGTCCCCAGCAGAGCCAGTCCGGCTCGGGGGTGGCGTCGGGCCCGGCAGGTTGGGGGGTGGGAGGCTGGGACATCACCGCTCCTCAGGGGGTTGGTGGGTGGGATCGGCGGGCGAGGATCCGACCAGGGCCTGGAGAGCCTGGGCCAGGGAGGGGGGACGGTAGCCCAGCTGGAAGGCCCGACTGCTGTCCAGGGAGACGTCCCGGGGCCGGGCGGCCAGGGTGGGCGCGTCCTCCTGGCGGGCCGGGAGGATCCGGGCCTGGGGCAGGGCGAAGATCTCCTGGACCAGCAGGCCGAATTCGTAGCGGGAGATCCGCTCTTTGCCGCCCAGGTGCAGCCGCCCCGAAACCCGCCGTTCCAGGGCCAGGAGGAGCCCCTGGCTGGCCGTCTCCCCGCTCACCGGCGTGCGGAACTCGTCCTGGAAGAGGCGCAGAGGGCGTCCGGCCTGCATCTCCCGGAGCATCCACTGCAGGAAGCTGGCGTTGCGGGTGCCGGCCTGACCGAACATCAGGGGCAGGCGACAGACCCCAGCCAGGGGGTAGCGGGCCAGGACCCCCTCCTCGGCCAGGGCTTTGTGCTCCCCGTAGACGTTCACCGGCCCCACCGGGTCCTCCTCCCGGTAGGGGGCATGCTCCCCGTCGAAGACCAGGTCCGTGGAGGTGAAGACGAAGGGGATCGCCCGGTCCGAGCAGAGGCCGGCCAGGTTGATGGGGAGCTCCACGTTCACCCGGCGGGAGTCGCTCCAGTGGCTCTGGCAGAAGTTGGCGTCGGCGATGGCCGCGGTGTGGATCACCCCGTCCGGCCGGAGCTGGCGCAACATCTCCTTCATGTCCCGGTAGTCGGTGAGGTCGATGCGGCCCAGGAGCGCGCCGGGGATGGTCACCGGGGTGGAGCGGTAGGTCCCGGCCACCCGCCAGCCCTGGGAGAGGGCTGCCCGGCAGAGGTTCCAGCCCAGGAAGCCGCTGGCCCCGGTGACCAGGAGGGTGCGTTCTCGGGTTTCCCGCCGGGTCTCGTCCGGGTCCAATCAGCCGCGCTCCTTCCTGGGGTGCAGGGTCATCCGGATGCCGTGCTTGGCGCCCAGGGTCCCCGCGGATCGGGGTTTCACCGGGAAGCCGGGCAGCAGATCCAGGCGATAGCGTTGGCCTACCGCGGCCAGGGTCAGGACGCCCTCGGCCATGGCGAAGCCCTCGCCGATGCAGACCCGGGGCCCCCGGCTGAAGGGCAGGTAGGCGAAGCGATGCCGCTTCTTCACCTCCTCCGGCGTGAACCGTTCCGGGTCGAAGCCCAGGGGATTGGGCCAGAGGTCCGGCCGCCGGTGGGTCACGTAGGGGCTGATGAGGATGGGGGTGCCGGCGGGGACGGTGTAGCCGCCGATCTCGTCCTGGGCCACCGCGGTGCGGGCGAAGATCCAGGCGGGCGGGTAGAGGCGCATGGCCTCCTGGAAGATCCAGGTGGTGTAGCGCAGCTCAGCCACGTCCTGGAAGGTGGGGGCGCGGCCTGCCAGGACCTGGTCCAGCTCGGCCCACATGCGCCGGGTCACGTCCGGGTGCAGGGAGAGGAGATACCAGGTCCAGGCCAGGGCGTTGGCTGTGGTCTCGTGGCCGGCCAGGAAGATGGTCATCACCTCGTCCCGGATCTGGGCGTCGCTCAGCCCCTCGCCGGACTCCTCGTCCTGGGCCTGGATGAGCATGGTGAGCAGGTCATCCGGCGGGTTGGCCATCGCGCGCCGCCGGCGGATCAGCCCGTAGACGATGCGGTCCAGGGTCTCGATGGCCCGGCGGAAGCGGCGGCTTCCGGGCAGGGGGACGAAGTCGGGCAGCTGCACGGGCATGAACATGTAGCGGTCGAAGTGGGCCAGGGCGGCCTGGAAGGCCTTGCCTGCGGCCTCGGCCTCCTCGGGGCTGATGCTGCTGCTGAACATGGTGGCCAGGATCACGTCTCGGGTCATGTGCATCATCTCCGCGGCCACGTCCAGGGGCTGGCCGGAGGCGGCGTAGGGCTCCCAGCGGGCCAGCATCTTCTGGATCTCGGCCACCATGGTGTCGGCCATGGCGGCGATGCGTCGCCGGTGGAACATGGGCTGCATGAGCCGCCGACGTTTGCGCCAGGCGTGCCCCTCGATGGTGAGGAGCCCCTCGCCCAGGAGGGGTTTGGTCACCTCATACCCCTTGACATAATTTTTGTAGTTGTCCTGGAGCACATGTTTCAGGTGATCCGGGTGGCTGATCACCAGGATGTTCTCGTCTCGGATGCGGAGGCGCACCGGGTCGCCGTAGGCGAGGGCGGCGTTGAGCAGGAAGTCCAGGGGATCCTTCCAGGCTTGCTTGATCACCTGCAGGAAGGGCGGCCCGGGGATGGCCTCGATGGGTCGGATGGTGGTTCCAGAGGTGACGGTCATGCTGGTTCTCCTTTGCTACGGAAAGAATGGGCGCTGTTCAGGGAGCGCCTGCCGCTTCCATTATCCGCCATCCCTGGGCCGGAGGCAAGTAGGGGTGGATGCAGATCGGTCGGCTCTTCGTCTTCGGCTTTTGCGCTCCTTCTGTTAAGATACTCGCTGGCTATACGACGACACCCGATTCAGCAGGAGATTCAATGCACACTCGACGAACCGACCTACGCAACATCGCCATCATCGCCCACGTGGACCACGGCAAGACCACCCTGGTGGACGGTCTGCTGCGCCAGGCCCAGGTCTTCCGCCGCAACCAGCAGGTGGAGGAGCGGATCCTGGACTCCAACGACCTGGAGCGAGAGCGAGGCATCACCATTCTGGCCAAGAACACGGCCATCCGCATCCCGGACCCGGAGAGCGGCCAGACGGTCAAGATCAACATCGTGGACACCCCCGGCCACGCGGATTTCGGGGGCGAGGTGGAGCGGGTCCTGAACATGGTGGACGGGGCCCTGCTCCTGGTGGACGCGGCAGAAGGGCCCATGCCCCAGACCCGCTTCGTCCTGAAGAAGGCCCTGGAGCTGGGCCACCGCGTCATTGTGGTCATCAACAAGGTGGACCGGCGGGACGCAGACCCGGATCGGGTCCTGGACGCCACCTTCGACCTCTTCATCGAGCTGGGGGCCAGCGACGAGCAGGCGGAGTTCCCTGTGGTCTACACCGTGGCCACCACAGGCCAGGCCGGGCGCACGCCCCAGCTGGGGCCGGATCTCCAGCCCCTCTTCGAGACCATCCTGCGAGAGATCCCCGGCCCCCTGGCGGACGTGGCGGCCCCCTTCCGCATGCTGGTCACCTCCCTGGAATACGACCAGTACCGGGGCATGACCGGGGTGGGGCGCATCGTGGCCGGCAAAGTGACGGCCGGCCAGCCCATCCTGCGCCTCTCTCGGGGCGAAGAGGGCCAGACCATCTCCCACCCGGAGCAGGTGCGCTACCTGCACGTCCACGAGGGGCTGCAGAAGGTGGAGGTGGCCGAGGCCCAGGCCGGGGAGATCGTGGCCATCGCCGGGCTGGAGAACGTGGCCATCGGCGACACCCTGGCGGACCCGGCCCACCCGGTGGCTCTGCCCACCATCACGGTGGAGGAGCCCACGGTGCGCATGCACTTCGGCGTGAACACCTCCCCCTTCACCGGCCGAGAGGGGCGCTGGAGCACCTCCCGCAAGCTGCGGGAGCGGCTCTTCAACGAGCTGCGCCAGAACGTGGCCCTGCGGGTGGAGGAGAGCGAGGATCCGGACACCTTCGTGGTCTCTGGCCGAGGCGAGCTGCACCTGGCCATCCTCATCGAGACCATGCGCCGGGAGGGGTACGAGTTCCAGGTCTCCCGTCCCGAGGTGATCCTGCACACCGGGCCAGACGGGCAGCTCCAGGAGCCCTACGAGGAGGTCCACATCGAGACGCCGCCGGAGACGGTGGGGGTGGTGGTGGAGATGTTGGGGAAACGGCGAGGGGAGATGGTGGATATGGGGGAGTCGGCCCAGGGCTCGGTGCACCTGGTCTACCGGGTGCCCACCCGGGGGCTCCTGGGCTTCCGCTACCAGTTCCTCACCGCCACCCGGGGCATGGGCGTCATGAACAGCATCTTCCACGGCTACGGGCCCTTCGCCGGGCCCATCCATTCCCGCTCCCGGGGCTCCCTGGTGGCCTGGGAGATGGGGGTGGCCACCACCCACGGCCTGCGCAACGCGGAGCAGCGGGGCATCCTCTTCATCGGGCCGGGGACGCCGGTCTACCAGGGCATGGTGGTGGGGGAGCACCAGCGGCCTGGGGATCTGGACATCAACGTGGCCAAGCAGAAGCAGCTGGACAACATGCGGGCCGCGGGCAAGGATCACGTGGAGCGGCTCACCCCGCCCCGGGTCATGAGCCTGGACGAGCACATCGAGTATCTGAGCGACGACGAGCTGCTGGAGGTCACGCCCCAGAGCCTGCGCATCCGCAAACGGGTGCTGGAGAAGCGCCTGCGGGATCGGGCCATCAAGCGGGCCAAGGAGGCGCTGGCCGGGCGCTGAGAAGGAAGACGGGGGCGGCGGGCTCGTTGGCCACTGAGCCGCCCCTGTTTCCCGTCAGCTTTCGTGGAATCCCCGCACCTGGAAGCGTCCAGCCCCCAGCTTCCCCACGTACTCCTCGTTCTCCACGATGACCTGGCCCCGGAGCAGCACCGTCCGGGGCCATCCTGTCACCTGCATGCCCTCGTAGGGGGTCCAGTCCGCGGCCTCGTGGAGGGTCTCCGTGCTGATGGTCTTCTCCCGCTTGGGATCGAAGACCACCACGTCCGCGTCGAAGCCCGGGGCCAGGACGCCCTTGCGGGTCAGTCCCATGAGCCGGGCCGGGTTGGCGGCGCAGACCTGCACCCAGCGCTCCAGGGAGAGCCGCCCTTCGTTGACGCCGAAGTGATGGACCAGGGAGAGCCGGGCCTCGATGCTGGGCACGCCCCCGGGGATCTGGGTGAAGTCGGGCTGCTGCTTCTCCTCCCGGGTCCAGGGGCAGTGGTCCGTGCTCACCACCTGGAGGTCGTCGTCGGCCAGGGCCAGCCAGATGGCGTCCTGGTCCTCGTGGCTGCGCAGGGGCGGCGCGCAGACGAAGAGCTCCCCCTCGGGTCCCTCCAGCTCCTCCGCGGTGAGGAGCAGGTACTGGGGGCAGGTCTCCCCGAAGATGGTCACCTCCCGCAGTTGGGCCGAGACGATCTCCGCCACGGACTCGGCGCACCCCACGTGGAAAATGTAGAGGGGGCACTCGGCCTGGTGGGCCAGCTCCGCGGCCCGGTGCACCGCGGTGGCCTCCAGCCGGGCTGGCCGGGTGCGTTCGTGCCAGATGGGCTCGATGTGGCCCGCGGCCAGGGCCTCCTCCCGCAGCCGGTCCAGGACCGGGCCGGTCTCGCTGTGGAGGACCACCCGGCCCCCGGCCGCGCCCACCACCGTCATGGAGCGGTAGAGGGAGACGTCGTCCAGCATCATCCCCGGGTAGGCCTGGTACATCTTGAAGGTGGCGCAGCCGGCCTCGATGACCGCGGGAACCTCCACCAGGCGCTCTTCCTCCGCGCCGTGCCAGGTGGGCACGGTCATGTGCAGGCCGAAGTCGATGGCCACGTGGCCTTCCGCCTCGGCTCGCCGGGCGGCCAGGGCCTCCAGCATGGCCTGGTGGGGCTGGGGCTCCACGAAGTCAATGACCGTGGTGGTCCCTCCGCAGGCCGCGGCGATGGTCCCGGTCTCGAAGGTGTCGGTGCTCACCCGGCCGGCCAGGGGCATCTGCAGGTGGACATGGGGGTCCACGCCCCCAGGGATCACGTAGCAGCCCTGGGCGTCCAGGACCCGGCGGCCCTCCAGCCCCAGGCCAATGGCCGCGATGCGCTCGCCCTCCACCGCCAGGTCCCCGTGGAAGGCGCCGTCCCCGGTGATGAGCAGTCCGTTTTTGATGACTAGATCGTGCATGGATCTCTCTGTCCAGGAGTTGGGAGCTGAAAACCGGGAATTGGAAGTCGGGAGTCGGCGAGGCGCGGAGAAAGCGGGACGAGGAGAGCCTGCATGGCTGACGCCGACGCCGAATGACAAGATGGCAGGTGCCGG
>CAYQEB010000028.1:23431-26765 GCA_964416395.1 uncultured Caldilineaceae bacterium
TCCCCGCCCTCTGGTACGAAGACCCGCAGCAGCTGGCTGGCCTCCTCCGCGCGGACGCTGAACGCCCCCAGCGCGGCCGGCAGCAGGGTCCAGCCCACGCCGGTCAGCGCCAGGGGCTCCCCTTGCCAGTGGATCGCGGCCCGTCCCCGGAGCACGGCCCAGATCTCGAAGGTCTCCCCGTCGCACTGACCGGGGAAGGAGGTCCCCGGCGCCATCGCCAGCCGCTCGGTGCGGAAGTAGCGGCAGTGGACCAGGAGCTCCCGCTGGATGCCGTTGCGCTCCAGGGGCTGGGGCGTCACCGGGCCCGGCTCCACCATCTCCCAGTTGATGACCTCCAGGGCCTTCTCCACGTGCAGGGGGCGGGGCTTGCCGTCCGGGCCCACCCGGCCCCAGTCGTAGATGCGGTAGGTGACGTCGCTGTTCTGCTGGATCTCCGCCACGATGATGCCCGGCCCCAGGGAGTGGACCGTGCCCGGGGGCACGTAGATCACGTCCCCTGGGCGGACCTGGACCCGGTGCAGCAGCTCCGCCACCCGGTCCTCGGCCACGGCCTGGCGGAAGGCCTGGGGCGTGACCCCGGCTTTGAGCCCGTAGATGAGCTCCGCGCCGGGCTGGGCGTGGAGGACCACCCACATCTCTGTTTTGCCCAGCTCCCCCTCATGTTCCAGGGCGTAGCGGTCGTCCGGGTGGACCTGGACCGAGAGCCACTGGTTGGCGTCCAGGAGCTTGATGAGCAGGGGGAACTTGCCCAGCTCCAGGGCCTGGCGGTTGCGCCGCCCCACCAGATCCAGGCCCAGCTTCTCCTGGACCTGGGGCAGGGTGAGGCCGGCCAGGGGGCCGTTCTTCACCGGGGTGGGGCCGTGAGGGTGGCCGGAGATCTCCCAGCTTTCCGCCACGATGCCCGGGGGCAGCTTTCGGCCCAGGATGCGCTCCAGGTTGCGCCCGCCCCAGGGGTAGTCCTTGAAGACAGGCTGGAAGGTGAGGGGGTAGATGGGCTTATCGTCCATGGCGTGATCGGTTCCTCAGAGCCCCAGCTCGTCCGCGACCCAGCCCAGGCCCAGCTCCTCCAGGGTGGGGCGGGTGGGGCTGCCCGTGGCCACGTCCCAGCCAGCCATGGCGTAGTAGGCGTCCTTGGCCCGCTCGATCTCCTCCGGGGTGACGAAGAAGCCGTCGCTGCGCCCTCCCTTGAGGGGTTTGGAGAGCTTCTTGGGCAGCTTGTCGTCCTCCCGGGTCAGCCCCTCCCGGGCGTTGAAGGCCCGGAGCATGTTCAGCCGCCGCCGGCCCACGGTGAGGAGCTCCTCCAGGGTCACGTCCTCCCAGCCGGTGATCACCCGCACCGCGTCCACCAGCTGGTCCGGTCCGTAGAGCTGCCAGGCCGGGCCGAAGACGAACTGGCAGACGTTCACCGTGTCCAGGGCGCTGTAGAGGTACTCGGTGGTCAGGGCGAAGCGCACCTTCTCGTCGGTGAGGCTGTACTTCTCCTGGGGCTCGGTCAGGCCCAGGGGAGCCAGGCGATCCTTGTAGTACTTGAAGCCGCCCTCGTAGACCGGGTCGTGTTCGGAGGACTGGTGGTCGGCGCCGAAGGGGTTCACCGCGTAGATGAGGCCCAGGCTGCGCTTCACCTGGGGCATGTGGGCGGGGAGCTCCTGCTTCTTCACCGCCACCACCAGCTCCTCGGTGCCCCGGCCGATGCGGGCCGCGGCCCGGGCCGAGCCCTCGGCCAGGAGATCGCCGAAGCCCTCCCGCTTGCCGATCATCTCGGTGAGCTTGACCATGCTCTCCGCGTTGCCCCAGCTCAGGTCCAGGCCACCGGTGTCCTCGGTGGTGATGAGCCCCTGGGAGAAGCAGTTGAAGGCCCAGGCCAGGGTGGCGCCGCAGGAGATGGTGTCCATGCCGTACTGGTTGCAGAGCTGGTTGGCCGCGGCGATGGCCTCCAGGTCCGAGACGCCGCAGTAGCTGCCGAAGGTGGCCAGGGTCTCGTATTCCGGCCCGCCGTAGCGGTGATCCACCGGGTGGCGGCCATCCTCGATCTCCACCACCCGCTTGCAGCGGACGGTGCAGGCGTAGCAGGTGTCCCGGCCCAGGCGATCCTGCTTGCCCTCGTCCGCGCCCCGCAGGATGGTGTCGTACATCACCTCGCCGCTGATGGCCTCCGCCTGCTCGAAGTAGCCGCTGTCCCAGTTGTGGGTGGGCAGGCCGCCGGACTTGTTCTGGGGCATGACCACCTCGGCGGTGCCGTACTTGCCCAGGCCAGCCACGTCGGACTCGGGGAAGTGCCGAGCGCCCCAGCGGGCCAGGTTGTTGAGCCCCTGGCGGTCGGCCACGGAGGGGCGATTTTTGCCCCGGACGGCCACGGCCTTCAGGTTCTTGGAACCCATGACCGCGCCCATGCCCGTGCGGCCGTTGGCCCGGTTGCTCATGTTGATGAGGGCGGCGAAGCGCACCCCTTTCTCCCCGGCCGGGCCGCACTGGAGCACCTCGATCTTCTCGTCCCCCAGCTCCTCTTTGATGCGCTCCTCCACCTCGCCGGTGATGCGCCCCCAGAGGTGGGAGGCGTCCCGGAGCTCGGCCTGGCCATCATGGACCCAGAGGTAGACGGGCTTGGGCGAGGCCCCCCGGATGACGATGGCGTCGAAGCCGGCGAACTTCAGCTCCGCAGGCCAGAAGCCGCCACACTGGGAGTCGCCGATGGCGCCGCTCTGGGGGGATTTGGCCACCGCGGTCATGCGGCTCTGGCCAGAGATGGCCGCGCCGGTGAGCACGCCCAAGGCCAGGACCAGGGTGTTCTCCGGTCCTAGGGGATCGGCATGGGCGGGGGTGTGTTTGAGCACGTAGTGCATGCCCAGGGCGCTGCCGCCCATGTAGAAGCGGTAGAACTCTGGGGGGGGCTCCTCGGTCTCCAGGACGCCATTGGTCAGATCGACGTGCAGGATCTTGCCGTGGTATCCGTGAGGCATGGTGAACTCCTTTCCTGAGTGCCAGGAAATATGGTGGGTCGGTTGGCGATGTCCGCTTGGCGATGGGTGTGCAGAATGGGCTGGTCAGCAGGAGGCCCGGATGCTAAGGCGCTCCTGCGCCCCCAGCGGCCGGACGGAAGATCTCCACCTGGTCGCCGGAGCGGAGGGGGGTGTCCTCATTTTCCACGATTGTGTCGTTGATGGCAACCTGCAGGTGCCCTCGGAGCTCCAGCTGGGCCAGCAGATCCGCCACCGTGGCGCCGTCGGGCAGCTCCAGGCTGGCTCGGCCTTTGGCCTCTCGGGGGAGCTTGTCCCGCAGCATGCCGAGCAGTCGGACATGGATGGTGATCATGGGGCCATTTTCTCCCATCTTTGGC
>CAYQEB010000028.1:26865-33341 GCA_964416395.1 uncultured Caldilineaceae bacterium
CGGGTGGAAGCGAACGAGCCACGGTCCAGATGCGGCCGTGGCTCGTGTTGGGCGGGTCAAGCGCAGGCGGCGGCTAGACCGAGGAGCCTCCGCCGCCGGTTTCGATGCGCTTCCAGAGGACCACCACGAACCAGGTGATCACCGCGGCGATGATCAGCTCCGCGATGGCCTGGGGGATGATGGGCGGGATGGCCTCCACAGGCAGATAGCCCCGGAGCACCGCCATGCCCAGCACCAGGACGGTGTTGGTCAAGGTGCCCACCACGCCGGCCACGATCAGAGCCAGAGATTCGTTGCTGTTCCTCAGGGCCGCGTAGCTGTAGTAGGCCGTCACGCCGATGAAGAGGCGAGGCAGCACCGAGACCAGGGGATCTTTGAAGAGAGGGACGGTGGCCTGGAGGAAGCTGAAGACGCCGAAGATGCCGCCCACCAGCAGGCCGACGATGGGCCCCTCCAGCACGCCGCCGATGATGGCCGGCACGTGCATGATGGTGGCGTTCCCGGACAGGTTGGGCACGGGGATGAAGCCGAGCCGTGTCCAGCCCAGCAGGATGGCGATGGCTGCCAGGACGCCGGTGATGGCAATGCGGCGGGGGGAGAGGATGGATTGAGATGCTGCAGATTGCATGGCTCCTTCTCCTTTCGGTGATGAAGGCTGGAAAATGGGAAATGGTCGAAAAGACGAACGATAACAACTGAGAGGTAGGAAGCTCGGTGGCGGCAGACAGGTGGCGGCAGACAGGTGACGGCAGATGATGGCCGTTGGCCGGTGGCGGGAACAGCTCCCCTGGGCCCACTCCCGGTCAACCAATTGCCTGTCTCCAGTCGCTGCGCGCCACTCGCCACTCTCTGCTCCCTACTCCTCCTTCACCAGATCCCGGGCCGCGGGGATCCCGGCCAACTTCTCCGCCGCCCACACGCCGTTGAGCACCGCCTGGGCCAGGACGTCCGCGGCCACGGCCCCCACCAGGCCCGGATCCGCCCGTTTGTCGCCCAGGGAGAGGGCGAAGACCGTGTCGCCGTCGTAGGAGGTGTGCACGGGACGGATGACCCGGGCCAGGCCGTCGTGGGCCATGGTGGCCACTCGGCTGCAGCCTGCCTTGGTGAGGGCGGCGTTGGTGGCCACCACAGCCAGAGTGGTGTTGCGGTTGGCCAGATCCTGGATGGTCTGGCCCAGGGTGCTCTCGGCCAGGGCCATGGAGTCCGCGAAGCCGCCGATGACCGGCCGCCGGGCCCCAGCGATGATGCGCCCCCTCTCCGGATCCACCACATCCCCCACCGCGTTGACCGCCACCAGAGCCGCCACGACGATCCCCTTGCCGATGCGCTTGCTGGCGCTCCCCAGGCCGGCTTTGGTGGCCTGGCCGAAGCCCAGCATCTTGCCCACAGTGGCGCCGGTCCCGGCCCCCACGTTGCCCTGGGCCACAGGGCCATCCGTGGCGGAGCGGCAGGCGGCGTAGCCGGCGGTGGCGTTGGGGCGCACGTCCGCCCGACCGATGGCCAGGTCGAAGAGGATGGCCGCGGGCACGATGGGCACCTTGGCCACCCCGGTGTCGAAGCCGTGGCCCTGCTCCTCCAGCCAGGCCATGACCCCGTCCGCGGCGGCCAGGCCGAAGGCGCTGCCCCCGCTGAGGAGCACCGCGTGGATCCGCTCCACCGTGCAGGCCGGGTCCAGGAGGGCGATCTCCCGGGTGCCTGGGGCTGCGCCTCGGACATCCACGCCGGCCACCGCCCCGCCCGGGCAGAGGATCACCGTGCAGCCCGTGGCGGCTTCCAGGTCCGTCCAATGGCCGACCTTCAGGCCGGGAATGTCGGTGAGGGTGTGGGTGCGTTTGGGCATTTTGCGGAATCCTGTTTCCCGTCTACTGTCTTCCCAAAAATCTCAGGGCCGCCAGCGCGTACATGCGGGCCGCGGTCTTGATCTCATCCACGCTCACCCACTCGTCGATGTGGTGGGGGATGTGGATGTCCCCCGGGCCGCAGGTGACGATGGGGATGCCCTTGCGGGCGTTCAGGATGGTGCCGTCGGTGGAGCCGGGCACGCCGCCGTAGATGGGGGGCTGGCCGGTCAGGTCCGTGTAGGCGGAGGCCAGGGTGGTGACCACCGGGTGCTCTGGGTCTGTCCGGGTGGGGTGGCGCACCTCCAGGACCCGCATCTGGTAGCGGAGGCGTTCGTCCACCCCGGTGACGGCCTGGAGCATCTTCTCCACCTGCTCGGCCAGCCAGGCCGGATCCTGGCCGGGGATCAGGCGGAAGTCCAGGACCACTTCCGTGGCCTCGGGCATGACGTTGTTCTGGGGCTCGCCGTAGCCCCGGGCCGGGGAGAGGAGCACCGTGGGGGTGATGCTGGGTTGGCCCAGGAACTCGTCCCGGCCGTGGCGCGCGATCTCCCGCTCCTCCAGGCTCTGGACCAGGGTGAGGAAGCGGGCCATGGGGTAGGCGCTGTTCACGCCGGTCAGGGGCATGGCGCCGTGGGCCATGACCCCCTGGATGGTGGCGTGGATCCACATGACCCCTTTCTGGCGGATGCAGAGGTGGTTCTCCTCCGGCTCGCAGATGATGGCCGCGTCCACCTGGTCCGCCCAGCCCTGCTCCACGAAGTGCTTGATGCCGATCATCTGCCCTTCCTCGTCGCAGACCGCGCCGATGAGGATGCGTCCTTTCAGCCTCACCCCGCTCTCCACGATGGCCTTGGTGGCGGCCAGGGCGCAGACCAGGCCGGCCTTCATGTCGTTGGCCCCTCGGCCGTAGATGCGGCCGTCCACCAGGGTGGCGCTGAAGGGCGGGTAGGTCCACAGCTCCGGGTTGCCTTCCGTGACCACGTCCGTGTGGCCCTCGAACATGAGGGTGGGGCCGTCGCCCCGGCCGTGGATGGCGATGACGTTGGGCCGCCCCGGCTGCACCTCCTGGAAGTGGGTCTCCAGCCCCATCTCCCGGCAGCGGGCCTCCACCCAGCGGGCGGCCTCCTCCTCGCCCACCCCCTTCTCCGGCCGCCAGACCGAGGGGATGCGGGTCAGCTCCTGGACCCAGCGGATGAGCTCGTCGTCGTCGATGAAAGAGAGGACGTGGCGTTCTGTTTCGGTGATCATGGCGCTCGAAGGTGCAAGTTGGGTGTTGGCAGTTGGCGGATTTTGGACGAAGGAGGGCAGACCGGGGATGGAGACAGGGGCCTGTGCGGCGAGGCCAACCCCATCCCGCGTCTTCGCTCTCTGTTTCCTCAATTTACAGCCCTGGCCAGCCGAACCGGGCCAGGATCTCTCGCACCGGGGGCCAGGGGGTGAAGGTCATGACCAGGAAGAAGAGGAAGGTGACCAGCACCACCACGTAGTCCCGGGGGCTGCTCTTCAGCTGGATGAAGCGGGTGCGGTTGGCTCCGCCCACGTAACAGCGGGCCTCCATGGCCCAGACCAGCTCCTCCGCCCGCTGCAGGGCCCCGATGAAGAGGGGGACGATCAGGGGCAGGAACTCCCGGGCCGCCTTGTCCGGTCGCCAGATCTTGCGATTGCCCAGATCCGCGCCTCGACTGGCCTGGGCCTTCATGATCCGCTCCATCTCCTCGGCCAGGGTGGGGACGAAGCGTAGGGCGATGGTGTTGATCAGGGCCAGCTCGTGGGCCGGGACACCGAAGCGGCGGAAGGGGCTGAGCAGGCTCTCCAGCCCGTGGGTCAGCTCGGTGATGGTGGAGGTCATGGTGATCAGGCTGGTCAGGAAGATGAAGGAGATGATGCGCATGAGGCTGATGCTGATCAGCTGCAGGCTGTAGCGGGTGACCCGGAACCAGCCCCACTGGAAGTAGATCTGCCCCGGCGGATCCACCCGGCCAGTGAAGATGAACTGCATGACGAAGATGAAGACCAGCATCGGCAGGGCCAGGAGGATCCCCCGCAGGATGTAGCGGAAGGAGATGCGGGAGAGCCCGGCGATGGCCAGCACCGTCACCAGCATGATGGCGTTGGCGATGATGGAGGTGTTGAAGGTGAGGGCCAGGATCAGGAAGAGCGCGCCCAGGATCTTGGCCCGGGGATCCAGCCGGTGGATCACCGAGCCTGTGGGGATGTACTGGCCGATGGTCACGTTGCGCAGGAGCTCAAAGTTCTCCATTTCGGGCCTCCTCCAGCACCTGTTCCAGCACCGCGACCGCCTGGGGCACCGAGAAGATGGTCCCGGGCAGCTCCACCAGGCCGGCCTGGGCCAGGTCGTTCATCACCTGGGTGATGGCCGGCGCGTCCAGGTGCAGCCGACGCAGCTCCTCCACCTGGCCGAAGACCTGGGCCGGCGTCCCGGCCATGACGGTGCGCCCGTCGCTGATCACCGCGATGTGGTCGCAGGTGCGGGCCAGCTCCTCCATGTTGTGGGAGATGAGCACCAGGGTCACCCCCTGACGGTGCAGCTCCAGGATGTGGGCCAGCAGCTGCTCCCGACCCCGGGGATCCAACCCCGCGGTGGGCTCGTCCAACACCAGCACCTCCGGGTCCAGGGCCAGGACCCCGGCCAGGGCGGCCCGGCGTTTCTCCCCGCCGCTCAGAGAGAAGGTCGGACGGTCCTTGTACTCCTCGAAGCCCAGGCCTACGGACTCCATGGCCCGGCGCACCCGCTCCCGGACCTCCTGCCGGCTCAGCTTCATCTTGCGAGGCCCGAAGGCCACGTCGTCCCCCACGTAGCGCTCGAAAAGCTGGGCCTCGGGCTGCTGGAAGACCAGCCCCACCTGCCGGCGGATGGTCTTCACGTCCGCCTTGGGGTCCCCCAGATCCTGGCCCATGACCGTCATCTTGCCGCCGTGGGGCCGGAGCAGGCCGTTGAAGTGCTGGATGGCCGTGGATTTGCCCGAGCCTGTGTGGCCGATGATGCCCAGGATCTCCCCCCGGTGCACCTCCACGTTGATGTCCTGGATGGCCTTCACCTCCAGGGGGGTGTCCCGCAGGTAGTAGTGGACCAGATGCTCCGCCTGGATCAGGGTCTCCCCGGTGCGAGGCGGTGAGGACGGCGGGGCTGTCTCTCCCGGGAGGGGAGCGGCCTTTGTCCTGGGGGCTGGGCTGGGCTGTCTCCCCGCGGCCGCCCTCACCGGACGGGGGAGGCGCAGGCGGACGGCTTCCACCACCTCCTCGGGGGTGAGCAGGTCGTCCGGAAAGTCGGGGAAGCGCTGGTGCAGGGCCTGGGCCAGCTGGGTCACCTGGGGAACGCCCAGCTGCAGCTCCTGCAGTCGCTCTGTCTGGCGGAAGATCTCCCGGGGCGTCCCTTCCAGGACCACCCGCCCCTCGGCCATGACCACCACCCGGTCCGCGTGGATGGCCTCCTCCATGAAGTGGGTGATGGCCACCACCGTGGTCCCTTCCTCCCGGTTCAGCCGGGTCACCGTCTCCAGGACCTCCTTGCGGCCCAGGGGGTCCAGCATGGCGGTGGACTCGTCCAGGACCAGGACTTCCGGCTTCATGGCCAGGATGCCGGCCACGCAGACCCGCTGTTTCTGGCCGCCGGAGAGGAGATGGGGGGCCCGGAAGCGGTGCTCCAACATGCCCACCCGCTCCAGCGCCCAGTCCACCCGGCGCACGATCTCGTCGTGCGGCAGCCCCAGGTTCTCCGGCCCGAAGGCCACGTCCTCCTCCACCACCGTGGCCACGATCTGGTTGTCCGGGTTCTGGAAGACCATGCCCACAGTGGTGCGGATGTCCAGCAGGTGCGCCAGGTCGCGAGTGTTCCACTGCTTGACCCAGACGTCGCCCTCCGTGGGCCCCAGGAGGGCGTTCAGATGCTTGGCCAGGGTGGATTTGCCCGAGCCGTTGTGGCCCAGGATGACCAGGTATTCGCCAGGATAGATGGCCAGCTCCACGCCAGCCAGAGCCCGGACCGGTCGGGGGGAGTCGGGGTTGTAGACGTGGTGCAGGTTTTCGACACGGATGATGGGGTCCAAGGTCACGCCTCGAAGGACAGGTGATGCGGGATCAGGGAAACAGGGTTCAGGGATCCGGTCTCGGGAGGCGGGGGCAGGCCCGAGCCGTGGACCGGACAGGGCATGTCCGGGGTTGTTTCTGTGCACATGTCATGGCTGGGGGACGGGAACCGTCGAGAGGTTGGGAAGTATGATAACAAAATGTGAAGATGGACGCAACTTAACCGAAAGCCTGTACCTTGCTTCAGGCTCGAAGCCTCCGGGAGCGCCCTGGGAGAGACGCGGACCGGCTCTCGGCCTGGTTTTTCAACCCGCGTAACACTTCTGTAAGAGTGAGGCAATGGTTCGTCTATGTCTCTGGCGTAGGCTTGGGGAGCGGCCCACACGCCTTCCCCTGTGCATGCAGTGCGGTTCCCGTATGGTTTCCCCTCATCCGTTTTCTTCTCACCCGTTCTTCCTGAAAGGAGGCAATTCCAATGCGTCTCGCACCTCGTATCCGTGTTCTCATGGTGGTGTTGGCCCTGGTCCTGTTGGTGGCCGGGGGCGTCCCTGGCCCTTCGGTCAGCGCGGCTGGGCTGGCGGCCACTCC
>CAYQEB010000028.1:33441-34915 GCA_964416395.1 uncultured Caldilineaceae bacterium
GCCTCAGCGTAGGCCGTCCTACAGCCTGGCTCCAGGGGATGTGGCACCATCCAGGGTGCTTTCACTCTGCCACGGCGGCGCGGAACCGGGCTCGCCTCCTGCTGCCAGCCTGCGTCCCAACCCTGCCCCAATCCTGTCTCAGCGAAGCTGCGCCTGGCAGACGTTCACGCAACGGAGATGTTCACGCAACGGAGACGTTCACTCAAGGGAGTTGACCATGAACCGCACCCGACAGACCTTCTTTCTCGCCGTGGGGCTGGCAGCTCTCCTGCTGCTGGCCGCCTGCACCGCGCCCACGCCCCCCGCGGTGAGCTCTGCCCAGGAGCCCGCGCCGGAAGCCACGGAAGCGCCCACGCCCACGGAGCCGCCCCGGGCCACGGCCGTGGTGGGGGACGAACCGCCTCCCTTCAGCACCCGCTCCTGGTCCACGGATTTCACCAAGCACAGCGTGGACTGGAACGAGATCCTCTCCGGTGGACCGCCCAAGGACGGCATCCCCGCGGTGGACGATCCCAACTTCGAGAGCGTGGAGGCCGCCGCGGACTGGCTCACCCCCCAGGACCCGGTGATCCTCTTCCAGGCCGACGGCATTGCCCGGGCCTACCCTCTCTCCATCCTCATCTGGCACGAGATCGTGAACGACCAGGTGGGCAGCCAGCCGGTCTCCATTACCTTCTGCCCCCTCTGCAACGCCAGTATCGCCTTTGACCGCCGCCTGGACGGGATGCTCCTGGACTTCGGCACCACGGGCAAGCTGCGCAACAGCGACCTGATCATGTACGACCGCCAGACCGAAAGCTGGTGGCAGCAGCTCTCCGGCGAGGCCATCGTGGGGGAGCTCACGGGCAAGCGGCTGACCTTCCTCCCCAGCCAGGTGATCAGCTTCGGGGACTTCGCAGAGCGCTTCCCGGACGGGGAGGTGCTGGCCCGCCCCACCCGCAACGGCCGCTTCCTCCGCTCCTACGGCCGCAACCCCTACGTGGGCTACGACAGCTCCACTCGCCCCTTCCTCTTCTTGGCCGAGCCGGATCCCCGGCTGCCTGCCACGGAGCGGGTGGTGGGCGTCACCACCAAGACCGCGGCCAAGGCCTATCCCTTCAGCCTGGTGCGGGAGGCAGGGCTGATCCAGGATGAGTTCGAGGGCATGCCGTTGGTGATCTTCTTCAAACCGGGGACGGCCAGCGCGCTGGACGCGGCCACCATCAGCGAGGGGAAGGACGTGGGCAGTGTGGCGGTCTACAACCGGGACCTGGAGGGGGATGTGCTGACCTTCAAGGCCAACGGGGACGGCACCTTCCGGGACGTGGAGACGGGCACCACCTGGAACATCCTGGGCGAGGGCATCGACGGCCCCTTGACCGGCAGCCAGCTGGAGCGCATCCAGAACTTCGACCACTTCTGGTTCGCCTGGGCCGCCTTCTTCCCGGACACGCAGCTCTACGAGAAATAGAGGGCGAAGCCGAGGGAGAAACGG
>CAYQEB010000028.1:35015-38228 GCA_964416395.1 uncultured Caldilineaceae bacterium
TGGTTGTTGGAGGAGTTGTTCCCCGATCCCCAATCTCCGTCTCCTCTTTTTTACTCCCAACAGCTCCCATCCAGGGGGCGCACAGCCAGGTTCAGCGCGGTGACGCCGCTGGTGTCCAGGGTGATGCGGTAGCGCTGCCAGGGGATGTAGAAGTAGGTGTAGCCTCGCAGGCAGACCTGGGCCTGGGGGCGCTCCGGTCGGCCCAGGGGGTCCAGCAGGGTGCCGATGTAGTGGATATCCTCCAGGGCCAGGCGATGGATCCAGAGGCCGGTGATGTCGTAGGTGGTCTCCGCGGCCCGCTGGGCGTTGATGGCCAGGCGCAGCTCCTCTCCCCGGGCCTCGGGTTGGGGCGGATTGAAATAGCGGGGCAACAGAGCCCAGGGGAGCACCCCCACCAGCAGCGCGAAGAGCAGGCGGAAGCGCAGGGAGCGTTCCGGCCACCCCACCGCCTCCCCCATGAAGCGCCAGGCCACGCTGGCCCCCAGCCAGAGGAGCCAGAGCAGGAGCACATTCAGGGCGAAGTCACCAAGATACCAGCGGCTCTCGCCGTGGAAATCCAGGGTGGCGAAGGGAAGAGGATAGCCTCGCCAGCCCAGGCACCCTTCCGGGCAGCCCACAAAGTGGGGCGGCACCTGGAAGATCCGGTAGCTGGCCCCGGCCAGGAGCAGGGCGGCCAGGAAGGTGGCCAGGACGATCCAGGGCCAGCGTTCCGTCTGTTGCCGCCACCAGACGACCAGCAGCGTCCCCAGGACCAGGCCGGTGACCGCGAAGATCAGGTCATCCCAGCCGCTGAAGTAGACCAGCTGGGCGAACCCCTCCGGCAGGGTCGGCCCCTGGGCCCCGGCAGCCACGCCTAGCATCCCTCACCCTCCTCCACAACCCCATCCTCGGCCAGCGCTCTCACCGGCGGATGGTCAGCGCGCCCTGGGGCAGACGCCAGCAGGCCAGCACCCGGTCCAGCCGGAAAGGCAGGTCCGCAATGGCGGCGGGCGGGCCCTCCCCGTTCCAGCGGGCCAGGTAGTCCCCCTGCTCTTCCTGGCTCACGGAGAGCAGGAACTCCTCCCCCTCCTGGCAGCCGGCCAGGTCCTTGAGCAGCTCGCCCCGGGGGAAGAGATAGGAGGTGGTGCTGGCCTCCCCATCCTCGGCCAGACGGACCAGGACCACGCCGAAGCGGTCCAGGGCGAAGAGGTCCCCTGGAGCGAAGCGGCTGCGCACCACCGCCAGCCGGGACGAATCCAGCCAGGTGATGGTGGGGGCCAGGAACTCCCAGCGGGTCTCTGTGGCGTAGACGGGCTGGCGGCGCGCCTGCCCGCTGGCCCCGGCCCTCAGCTCCATGACGTAGAGCTGGTTGGCCGGTTTGACGAAACCCGCGGTCAGGCTGGGGTGGTCTGGGTCGTAGCGGAAGTAGGCCAGCCGCCGGCCGTCCGGGCTGATGGTCAAGGGGCCCCGGTACTCGCCTGGGGCCAGGAGCGTCTCCGCCTGGACCGACGAGCCGGGCAGGGGCAGGCGCAGCAGGCCAGAGTAGAGCCGCTGCTGGGGCGGCTCCGCCGTGTCCACCAGGATGGAGGCGGGCCGAGGGTCCGTGTCGCTGGCTGGCAACACCGCGATGAGCTCCAGGGTCATCTCCCCAGGGGCCACGCCGGGCCGCAGCTGGGCCATGGACTGCTGCTCCACCAGCTCGATCTCCCCCTGGCCCACGTTGTAGCGCCAGAGCTGCCACTGATCCAGGAGCGCTTGAGGGGTCTCGATCCACCAGACGTTGCCCTGGGTGTCCCCGGCCACCCCCTGCACGTTGTAGAAGGGGCGAGCGAAGATCTGCAGGGCCACGCCGTCGGCCCGGATCCAGGTGAAGGAGTTGATGCCGGTGGGGGCGTTGGTCTTGGGCAGAAGCAGGGCCGAGCCCCCGCGCCCATCCACCACCCGGAAGGCCTGCCCCGTCTCCCCCACCCGGTGGAGCTGCCCCTCCTGGT
Source organism: uncultured Caldilineaceae bacterium (assembly GCA_964416395.1). Lineage (GTDB taxonomy): Bacteria > Chloroflexota > Anaerolineae > Caldilineales > Caldilineaceae > S144-5. The sequence goes on from CAYQEB010000028.1 coordinate 36,986, forward strand.
CCAGGAGGAAGATGGCTGGCTGTTCCCGGCTGCCCAGGAGGGCGATGCTCTGGTTCTCCTTCAGTGCGTCGGCGACGCTGGGGGAGAGGAGCAGGGCCGTGCGGTCATGGCTGGGGGGCTCCACGATGCGCAGGTTCTTCACCAGGAAGGTGGCCGGGTCCTCAGGATCCGGCTCCCCGCGCAGGTAGACGCGGCTGCCGGGCCAGAGCAGCTCCGCGCTGCCCCGCACCCACTTGCCCGAGTCGTCCCCGAAGATGCCGCTCCAGACCTGGATGTTGTCCAGGTCCGCCACGTCGATGCGCAGCTGCAGGCGACGGCCCTCCCCAGTTTCTGCTGGAATGAGGCGCAGGGGATTGGCTGGGATGGCCGTGCCCAGCACCGTGGCCACCGTCTCGTCCGTGGAGGGGAGGGGCGGCGGCAGAACGCCGGGCTGACGCACCGTCGGCTCCTCCTGGATGGCCGGGGTGGGTGTGGGGGAGCCCGCAGGAAGGGGCGTGGCCTCCGGTGTGGTCGCGGGGCCGGTCTCCGGGGTGGGGGTGGCGCTGCCCTCCGGCTGGCTCACCGGGGGGATGCCCTGGGCCTTCTCCGGGTCCAGGGGCGTGCCGTCCGTGCCGAAACGGGGCAGGCGGCTTAGCTCCCCGCCCACCTCCAGCAGCTCCGTGGCCATCCAGCCCACCAGGCCGTCGTCCTCGGATGGCGGATAGTCCACCTGGAGCAGGACCCACTCCTGGTTCACCGTGGCGCCGTAGATCTGCACCCGGACACCGGCGCCCAGGCGGGTGAGGATCTGGAAGTCGGTGCTGGGGCCGGTGCGCAGCCGGGCGGGGAAGAGCACCACCGTGCCGGTCAGGGTGGTGCTGGCCCCCAGGTCAACGTCCTGTCCCGGGGTGGCCCCCGGGGAGAGGGAGTCCTCCGGGGTGGCTGTGGCGCTGGGCGTCTCGGTGGGCGTCTCGGTGGGCGTTTCTGTAGGCGTCTCGGTAGGTGTCTCTGTGGGCGTCGATGTCGCAGTGGCCGTTTCTGTGGGCGTTTCTGTGGCCGTTTCCGTGGGTGTGGGCGTCGCGGAGGGTGCAGGCGTCTCCGTGGACGTGGGCGTCGACGTCACTGTAGGCGTTTCTGTGGGCGTCTCTGTGGGCGTATCTGTGGGTGTCGGGGTGGATGTTTCAGTGGGCGTGGCCGTTTCCGTGGGTGTTGCAGTAGACGTCGCGGACGGCGTGGGCGTCACTGTGGGCGTCACTGTGGGCGT